>CAYFMU010000001.1:0-17203 GCA_964344315.1 uncultured bacterium
AAAACTTTGTTAAATTTACTGAAAAATAAACCCCTTAACTAGTCATGACCCTAAAATTATTTATTAAATTAATTTAAAATGTCAGAGCAAAAATTTAAAGA
Organism: uncultured bacterium; assembly: GCA_964344315.1. GTDB lineage: Bacteria > Fidelibacterota > Marinisomatia > SCGC-AAA003-L08 > D37C17 > JABHHG01. Next base: position 102 of record CAYFMU010000001.1, read on the forward strand.
ATTAAACCTTACTGTAGATCCATTCATATTTGATATTCAATTAGTCAATGGGATAAAAAGTCTAATTGATTTAAATTTTAGGGAATTATTTATAGCTGTAATTGTACATGGTAGTGTGGCAACTAATGAGGTTATTCCCTTTAGTGATTTTGACGGTTTATTGATTGTTAAGGATAAATTCAAAAATTCAAAACCATTAAAAGAATTTATCAAAAAATCAATGAATTTGATAAATGAGTTTGACCCTCTTCAACATCATGGATGGTTTATAATTTATGAGAGTCAATTAAAAAATTATCCAATTACTTATTTTCCAATTGAATTATATAAATATTCTAAGGTGATTTTTCCAGAGCTACCACTAAAAATACATATTAGATATAGCGATAATACTTATTATTTACATCCATATAATAGATTAGCCAATTTTTTAAAATCTAAGATAGAAATTGGTTATAGACCCCAAAACGCATATAGTCTAAAGAGTTTTTTAAGCCAAGTGATGCTATTGCCAGCAATATATTATCAGGCTAAAATGGGCAATGGGGTTTTTAAAAAACATAGTTTTAATATGGTAAAAAATGATTTTAAAAAAGAAAATTGGGAAGCGATTGAAATAGCAACAAAAATAAGGAATGAATGGAATTATGAGTTCCAATTTTCAAGAAGAATTTTTATAATGCTAAAAGATAGACGGTATGTAAAAAGTCTCGCAAGGAAATTATTTTCACCCAAAATACCCCATGATTTACGTTTAATGTACGATGAAAATCTCTTTCTTAAAATTTTAGACTTAATAGAAGAAATGAATAACAATATTTATAAATCTCAGAATATTAAACCATGAATATTTTAAAATTTAAAAAAAAATCTAATGATGTAAACTTCTCAGTTTGGAGCTGGATAATTTATTTTTTTTGCAAACTACTAATAACTGAGGGTAAACAAAAGTTAGATGAACCTGAAAATTATTTTGATTATGAGGTACGTAAATCTGATAGCATTGATGATACCTTTTCTATTAATCTTCAAGATAAAATAGTTCTTGAAATTGGTAGTGGTTATGGTGGGTATATGTATCATGCTCTTATGAATGGGGTTAAGTATGTATTTGGCATAGAGATTGACGTTAAGAGAGTAGAGGAATCTAAGAAAATTTTAAATGAAAAATATATAGGTGAAAACTATAAAGTTCTTCACGCTGATTCACGCCACTTAGATATGATTCAAAATAATAGCATAGATATAGTAGTTAGTGATGCTGTTATTGAGCATATTATTGACATCCGAAAAGTTTTTGATAATGTAGAGAGAATACTTAAGCCTGGTGGAAAAGCGTATTTATCCACATCACCAATATGGTACACTTATAATGGAGGCCATCTATGGCGTTATATTCCAATCCCTTGGGCACATATTTTATTCTCATCAAAAACAATTGTAGAAGTTCTTAAAATACAAAAATATCGAAATGATTTTCCAAAAGATAGATGTGACAAAATAATAGATTTATATATTACTCTTGGGAAACTTTCTTTGCATAAAATTAGGAAAGAAGTTGTTAATTCTGGGCTTAAGTTAGAGTCCTTAAGTAATATTTCAGGTTCACGTATGAAACGATTTTTAATAAAATTCCCCATCTTAGAGGAGATTTTTGCAGGTGGAATTAATATCACATTATCAAAAGATAAAAAATAATTTATGTGTTAACTCAATTAATAAAATTATTTAAGAAGAAAAATTAGTGCAATATAGAATAATAAATAGGCCAGAGTTCGTCCCAATGGAACTATATATTCAAAATATAGAGAAGATGGTTCTTTTTTTATCAGAAAATAAAGCGGTAAAGAGCATATATCAACTTGGTAGTATTGCTGATCCTGGGATTTCTGATATTGATATATTAGTAATATTTCATAAGGGAAGAGGACTTCCTGAAGAACCACGGAATATTCTTGATAGAACTGGTCGTTATTTATTTACACATCAACTATTTGGTTTACAAGAAGATCTTTTGGATGATGCTATGAAGTATTCATTATTTCATAATTTTAAACTACTATATGGTGATCAAAATATAATTTTTGATAGTAATCGAATTCCAAAAGAAGTTAAGGTTCAAATTGCAATTGAATATCTATTGAAAATGTTTATTTCAATGAGCATTCAAAAACAAAGCAAGATTATTAAATTACGCTCTTTTTTACTGGAAGCTAAGGCTGTAATCTTTGACTTAGAAATACTTGATTTATTAGAATCACCTCTAGGGAAAATGATTAAAGAGATTTTATTAATTAGGGGTGAATGGTTTGATAATCCACTTTTAGATAGAAAGATTGTAGAATTATTTCTAAAATTTCTTGATGAATTAGAGGAGACAATAAAAAATGTTATAGAAACGGAATCATTAATGGTTCCCAAAATTAAGGAATATGAATTGAGTCGAAATATTATCCTTTGCAATGGCTCTTTTAAGTTAATAAATAAAGTAAAATTCCCAAACCTTTCTTATGTTATTCCAAATAAATTATTAAGAAAATATTTTGGACTTATAAATAGGTTATCTCCAACAAAGGTTCTTTTTCCATTAAAGGAATTTGGTGAGGGATCGGCTTTATCCTTTAAAAGTAAATATGAACAAAATACTATTCAAAAGAATAAAATTTATGCACCAGAATTTATTCCTCTGAAAAGTCCAATCAATTTAAATCAATAGTTTAATTAATATTAAAAAGATAAACACTTGTGGAATCTAAGAAAATAAAAGTTTTACATGTTATATTTGAATTCAAATTTGGGGGTATTCAAAGACTTGTATATGATTTAGTTTCTACTCAAGTTAATAATAATGCGATTTCAACAGAAATATTAGTTTTAAATAATAGCGGTGAATTTGCACAAAATTTTAGAAAACTTAATGTAAATATTCATTCAATTAATCCCAGGAGGACATACCTATTCAATTTTAAGCAGCTGATTAAAGTATTTAATTGTTTTAAATCAGCTGATATTATTCATTTTCATGGATTTCATATTTTTCTATCAATTTTAGCAATTATTAGTAATACAAAAACAATCTATACTGAACATGGCAATTTTGCATTTGGGCGTAAGAAAAAAATAGGAGATTACATTCTTCATACATTAAGGCGGTATTATTATAAATGGGTAGTCAATATTGTAATTTGCAATAGTAGATTTACAAAAGAATATCTTAAAGAAAAGTGGGGTGTAGAAGGAAATCATATAAAGGTAATTCTAAATGGAAGCAATACTAATCTAAAGGTGGATATAAAAAACATTAATAAAATTAAAGTTTCATTTCAAAATAATTTTATTATTGGTACAACATCTAGGCTTGCAGGGTTTAAAAGAATAGATAGGCTGATTGAAGCTTTTAGCATTTTTGCATCAAATAAGCAGGATGTACAATTAGTTATTGTTGGTGATGGGTCAGAAAAGAGCTCTCTTGAAAATACGGTTAGAGAGAAAAATTTAAACAATGTATTTTTTACAGGTTTTAAATCTAATGTTTTTGATTATCTATCAGCATTTAATCTTTGTGTTTACCCTTCTCAAAATGAACCCTTTGGGCTCGTTGCAGTGGAAGCTTATTCTGCCCAAAAGCCTGTTTTAGTATTCGATGATAGTGGAGGATTAAAAGAAATAGTATCAATATGTGATCCTGGCGATATTGTTGGGTCAATTGAAGAGATGGCAAAAAAAATGGATTACTATTATCAAACCAAAATTGATAAAAAAAATGTGACTAAAATTTTGAGTTATTTCTCAATTAAGCGAATGGAGATTGATTATTTTCAAGAATATAAAGAAATCTTATGTGCGGAATTAGTGGAATAATTAAATATGGATCATTTAATGGTCCAGCTTTAGAAAAAAATCTAAACATTATGAAAAAGTCTCTCAGCCATAGAGGACCTGATGATAGTGGAATTTGGTATAATGAGGATAAAAACGTTGGTTTAGTTCATACCAGGCTCAGCATATTGGATTTATCCAAAGCAGGTCATCAGCCAATGTTAGATAAAGAAGCAAATAATGTCATTACCTATAATGGTGAAGTGTTTAATTATGTGGACATAAATCAAGCAGAATTCATTGATGAAAAGTTCATTACTAAAACTGATACAGAAACCATATTGAAGCTTTATAGAAAATATGAAGTAGACATGTTTAGTAAAATGAATGGTATGTTTGCTATTGCTATATGGAATGAAAATGAACTGATTTTAGCACGTGATCAATCTGGTAAAAAGCCCCTTTATTATACTGAACAAAATGGTCAATTTATATTTGCTTCAGAGTTAAAGGCAATATTAGCACTTCCAAACATTAAAAGAGAACTTAATGAAAAAGCTTTATATGATTTTATGACATATAATTTAGTTCTACCACCTCAGACTATGTTTAAAGGAATATACAAATTTGAACCTGGCCATGTCATGAGAGTTAATCATGATGGTATTATTGATTATCGACCATATTATTGCTTACAAAAAAAAGATTATAATTATAAAGATGAATCCCAATTAGCTGATAAAGTATATGAGACTCTTACGAATTCAGTTAAATATAGAATGATAAGTGATGTGCCCGTAGGGGCATTCCTCAGTGGAGGTGTTGATTCAAGCGCAATTGTTGCACTAATGAGGCAGAATACTGAAAAACAGATCAAAACATTTACTATTGGTTTTGAAGGAGAGCCTGATTATGATGAATTGGATTATGCCGAAAAAGTGGCTAATATGTTTGATACAGATCATCATGTTAAAATAGTAAAACAAGAAGATTTTTTAGAATCATTAGACACAATTGTAGATATTTATGATGAGCCTCAAGCTGATACTACATCTATACCAATCTATTTTCTTTCTAAACTTGCAAATGAACAAAATATAAAAGTTGTGCTCAACGGAGATGGCCCAGATGAATTGTTTGCTGGTTATAACAATTATCTGCGATATCTGAACTATTATCCATATTTTAAGGCTTTTTCCAGATTGCCATACCATTTAAAAACCAAGTTAGAAGGATTATTGCAGAATTTTAATAATGGAAGTCCCGTATATGATATTTTAGATAGAGGAGTGAATAGTCAAGAATTTTATTGGCCAGGTGCAACAAGCATTAAAGAAAGTCAGAAAAATAAAATTTTAACAGAAAATTTTAGAAATAAGGTTGGAGAACACTCATCTTATTGGTATGTTGAAAAATTAAAAAAACAATATTTTAAGTTTAATAACAATATCAAAAATACATCAGACTTAATCGAATGGATGTCATATACAGGTTATTTACATGCTGATATTCAGAAGTTTTTATTTCGTGCTGATAGATTAGGAATGGCAAACTCTATAGAGACAAGAAGCCCTTTTTTAAATATTGAAATGGTAGAATTGGCAATGTCTATTCCAAGTAAATATAAAATAAAAAATAAAATTCCTAAGTATATTTTAAAGAAATCGCTTGAGCGAATTTTACCCAAAGAAGTATTATATAGGGAAAAAATGGGTTTTTGTGTGCCCATTAAAGAGTGGGCTTCAGATACAATCGTAAATTATGTGGATAATAACATTCAAAATTTCAGTTCTAATTATGATATTTTTGAAAAGCAATTTATGCAAAAACAAATTAATCAAATTAGAGTTGGGAACTCTAATTATACCAATAATATATGGACTATATATTTTTTAATGAAGTGGTTTGAAAAGTGGTTTTAGAAAATTCAAAAAAAATAAAAGTACTGTGGGTAAGTCCAAATTTAAATCATTATAAACAGAAGTTTTTATTTTATTTGCATAAAAACTATAAAATTGATTTAACAATACTAGCAGGTATTGGCCCACAAAAAATGGGACATTCAGAAACTCTAAGTGAAAATAACTCTCAAATAATACAAACAGATATTTCAAAAGCATATTTTGGAATGAGTGGGAGAATAAGAAAAATCTTAAAACAAAATTTTAATAATTTTGATTGGATAATGATACCAAGAGAAAAGAAAAATCTTTTGTTAATTATGTATGCTTTTTATTTAAGAACTAAATCAAAATTTAACGGAAATAATGTTAAACTATTTAGTTACAATCATCCACGATTAATATCTAAAGGTGGTGAGATAAAATTAATAGATAAGGTACTCACTCGTTTTTTTTACAGGGCTTATGATAGAATTATCTTTTACACGGAAAAAAGTAGGGATGAAATAGTTGAGGAAGGTATTATTAATTCAGATAAAGCATTTTTTGCAAATAATACGATTTTTACTAAAGAAGTAGATCAAAATTATACCTTTCAATATCCTAAGCAAGATAATTATACAATACTTTTTATTGGTCGCTTAATCCAAAATAAAAAAATTGAAACTTTACTCTCATACTTTATAGAATTAAAAAGAAAAATTAATAGAAAATTGAATCTAATTATTATAGGTGATGGTCCTCAAAATACTATTATCAATGAAATTATAAAGACAGAGCCTAATATAAAGTGGGTTGGTTCTTTGACAAATGAATCAGAAATTTCTTTATATATGCAAGAAGCAAATATTGTATTTAACCCAGGGCATTCGGGGCTATGTATTAATCATTCTTTTTGCTATGGCAGACCTTATATTACTTTAGAAAGTAAGACCCATGCGCCTGAGATAAATTATGTAAGGGATGGATTCAATGGTTATATCCTTTCTGGTAATGATGAACAGAATATAAATAAAATTTTAGAAATATTAACTTGTGATGATATGACTATTTATGAAAATGCTTATTCTACAGGTAAAATGTTATCAATCGATAATTGGTGTAATCAAATTGTTAATGCACTTAGATTATGAAAATTTTAATAAGGATTAGTATTTAAGTGAAAATTTTCACATTCAATGATATTGCACTGAAAAGGCACTATAAAAGTATTGGTTTTAGTTTCAAACTAATCCTACTGATAATTGCATTAAAACCAATCATCAATGTACTTGAAGATACCTCTTTTATAAATTTACCTATTTCAATTTTGCAAATCATTGGATTGGTTCTTTTTGTTTTATTAGTAACAGGTTCAAAAAAAATTGATGAGAGTAAATATGAAACAATATTTTTCATTTATAAGGTATTTATCATTTTATATGTAATAAATGTTTTATTAGTATTTATTAATAACTTTGATTTGTCAATAGTTGCAATGTCGGCGAAAGTTCTGTTAGCACCATTAATGTTTATCTATTTTTTAAAGAATTTAAGAACGCATAGTGATATGAATTTAATTCTTAATTCTTTTTTAATATCTTCAATTCCTCTATTGGGCACCAGTATATTCAGTATTATTATTGGTGAGAGCATCTCTACTCGTGGATTTGAACGTATTTCGACAGCATATGGAGATATTGCAACAATCGGAATAAGTCTTAATATAGTTTTGGTGTTATTACTATATAGATTTCTAAGCTCAAAAATGAGTTTAGTTATTTTATTGGGATATATTTCCATCTCAATTTTGGTTTTAGTAAACATAGTCCACGCTACTTCAACTATTATATTTTTTAGTTTAATTATTCTATTTCTCTATTATCAATATAAGGAAAGATTTTTTATTGGGATTATAGTATCTGGAATTTTAATAATTGGCAGTTATTTTACGCTTCAGGATTGGTCATACAGATTCATAAATAGTTTCTTTGGAAAAGAACTAGAATTGATTTCTCCTCAAGAATCTCAGTATAGATTTGATGATGATGTAATGTTTCATGGTAGGATGGGGCGATTTAAAAGACATTTTGACTACTATTTAGAACAGAATACATTTAATTTGTTCTTTGGAGGTCTTTCGATAAAATATCCATATATGATGGGACACGGTACACATAATGATTTTTTGAGAATATTATTTACTACTGGGATAGTTGGCTTGATTCTTTATGTATCTTCTTTGCTTCTAATGATTATTAAATCAATAATCATTTATAATATATACAATAAATTTTTATTACAATCAGCATTATTAATTTTGCTTTTATATAGTATTACACTTACACCTAGTACTTATGTTGATTTAAATCTATTTCTAATGCCAACATTTATATATGTAATTAAAAGTGAATAAGGTGTAATTAAGCTTTGAAAAAACGAATACTATTTTTTGGTAAAATTCCACCACCATATATTGGACCTGCAGTTGCAACAGAAAAAATATTGAATTCTGAATTAAAAAATAGATATGAATTGATTCATTTTAATATTTCTCATCATCATGATATTAATGATTTAGGGAAGATTAGATTGAAGAATATATATTTCCCATTTGTATTATATTTTCGATTAATCCTTATGATAATAAGGGAAAAACCGGATATAGTATATATTCCCTCTCAACAGACAACTATTGGATATTTACGAGATATCCCTTTTTTTATAATTACTAAATTTTTTGGTGTAAAACTAGTCTGTCATTTGAGAGGAGGTTATTTTTTAAATTGGTATAATGAGTGTAATTATTTCATGAAATACATTATTCGTAAAATACAGAAAATGATTGATGCCCAAATAGTATTAGGAAAAAATCTAAGAAAATTATACGAGCCATTCATGGATGCGAATAAGATTTTTGTTGTTCCCAATGGTGGTTATTATGATTATTCTAAATCCCCACATACAGAAAAAGATCAAATTAATATATTATTTTTAGGAAATTTAATTCGTTCAAAAGGGATTGTTGATTTTATAAAAGCTGGATTAATGTTGCCCCAAAAATTTCATAAATTAATTAAAATGCAAATGGCTGGAAATTGGATGGATTGTAAAGAAGAAATTGAACAATTATTAAAAGAAAATTCAAAATTTCCTTTATATTATTTAGGACCTACAGATGGTCAAGATAAAAACGACATATTAGTAAACTCAGATATTTTTATTTTTCCAACATTCTACAGAAATGAAGGACATCCATGGGTAATTGTAGAAGCAATGGCAGCGGGCTTACCTATAATATCTACCGATAGAGGTGCAATCATTGAATCTGTTATAGATGGTTATAATGGTTTTATTATAGAGCCAAATAATCCAGCTCAAATATCAGAAAAACTTGAATTATTGATTAAGGATAAAAAGTTAAGAATTGAAATGGGAAAAAATAGTAGAAATATGTACGAAGCTAATTTTACTGAAGATAATTTAGTAAATAATTTTTCTTATGTTTTTGATTCGATAAGTATATAACATGTGTGGAATTGTAGGTTTTATAAACTGTGGAAGTAAAGAGGAATTAGAAAATGCAGTTTCATCAATTAAGCATAGGGGCCCCGATTATCAAAAAACCAAATGGTTTACAAATCATAATAGTGGAATTGGTCATACTCGATTATCAATTATTGACCTTTCATCTGCAGGGAATCAGCCAATGTATGACGCAAACACAGGTAATTGGATAGTCTTTAATGGAGAGGTATATAATTATCAAGAGATAAGAGATACTTTAAAACATAAAGGATGGACTTTTACGTCTGATTCTGATACTGAAGTAGTATTGAAAGCTTTTGGTGAATGGGGTAGAAATGCCGTAGATAAGTTTAATGGGATGTTTTCCTTTGTGATTTATAATGAAAATACAAAAAATATTTTTGCATGTAGAGACAGACTCGGAATTAAGCCATTATATTTTTATCAAAATGATGACAAATTAATATTTTCTTCTGAAATAAAATCTATATTGGAATGTGGTAATTATAAAAAAGAACCCGATTATTATGCACTTCAAACTCCAGTACATTTTCAGATAAGCCCCCGAACTGGGTTTAAAGATATTTTTAAGCTTGAAGCTGGCCATTATTTTACATTTTATGATAGTAAATTAAATATTGGGAAATATTGGGATATTTATCCAACTGAAGAGAATATATCTTATCAAAATGCGTTTGAAGAACTTGATTATTTGATAAATGATTCTATTGATCTGCAAATGATTTCAGATGTGCCTATAGGGTCATTATTAAGTGGGGGTTTAGATTCTTCAATTATTTCAGTTTTAATGCAGAAAAAGATGACTCAACCTTTAAATACCTTTACAATTAAGTTCAAAAAAAAGGATTTAAAGAGGCAAGGAAATGTAGATGATTCATTTTATGCTAACAAGCTGGCAAATAATTTTGGTTTTAATCATAAAGAAATTATTTTAGAACCCCAAATTGTGGATTTATTACCCAAAATAGTTTGGCATATGGATGAACCAATTGCTGACCCCGCTGCTATTAATACCTATTTAATTTCTAAAGAAGCAGAGAAAAATGGAATTAAGGTATTGTTATCTGGGATGGGTGCAGATGAAGTTTTTTCTGGTTATAGGTCTCATTTGGCTTGTGTCAAAGTTGATACTTATCAGAAAATTCCAAAAATATTTAGAAGAGGAATAGAGGGGATTTTAAATAATTTTCCTGAAAGTAATAGTAAAAGAAATTTTAAATATATCAGGTGGGCTAAAGGTTTTCTAAAGGTTGCCAACCTATCTAAACACGATCGCTCGTTAGTTATTAAAAATTCCGCATTAAACAGTGATGAATTTAGAGATTTTTATTTAAATGCGATTGATTACAGGGAATCTCTTTACGTTAAACGTGATACGGAAATTTTTAATCAACATTCTGAATTATCTTATTTAACGAAATTATGTTTTACCGATACAAAAAATTATTTAGCGGATCACAATTTATCTTATTCCGATAAAGCTATAATGGCTACAAGTGTTGAAGGCCGCCCTCCATTAATTGATCATCGAATTGTTGAATTAATGTTTAAATTGCCTACAAAATTTAGAATTAATAATGGGATTCAAAAGTATTTGCTTAAAAAAGTATCTGAAAAATATTTACCTAAGGAAGTCATTTACCGTCCTAAAGCACCTTTCAGTGCCCCAATGCGTGGTTGGTTAAAAAATGAACTCAAAGAAATGGTTCATGATATTTTGTCATATGACTCATTAAAAAAACGAAATGTTTATAATCCAGAATATGTACAGAAATTGATAAAAAATAATGATAATGGTATTGAAGATAATTCACAATTAATCTGGCGTTTAATGGTTAATGAAATATGGTTCAGAACTTTTTTTAATTAAATTTTTATGGAAGCATTCACATTATGAAACAATTAACTCAACAACTTAAATCAGGAAAAATGGAGATCTTAGAAGTTCCATTCCCTGCGTTAGATAATAGAGCTATTTTGGTTCGCAATCAATTTTCTGTGATTAGTGCTGGAACTGAAGGGAAAACTGTAGCAGATGCACGAAAAGGATATGTGGCTAAAGCAAAAAGACGGCAAAAAGAAGTGAAGATGGTAATAGAACAGATTAAAGCCAACGGATTATTATCTACATATAAGTTAGTTATGAATAAGCTGGAAGCACCTGCTGCCTTAGGGTATAGTACAGCAGGAGAAGTTATTGCTGTTGGTAATGATGTTTCAGAATTTAAGGTGGGTGATATTGTCGCTTGTGGTGGTGCTAGTGCATCTCATGCTGATGTAGTTTCTATTCCTAAAAATTTAGCTGTTTTTGTACCACAATGCGTGGATGTTAAACAAGCTGCTTTTTCTAGCATTGCAGCTATTGCGATTCAAGGTATAAGACAAGCAGATTTAAGATTAGGTGAAAATTGTTTAGTTATTGGGATGGGGATAATTGGACAGTTTACCTATAAGATTTTGGAAGCATCGGGAATGTATCCTATTGGAATTGATGTTTCCGAATCACAAGTACAGCAATCTAAAGATGCAGGGATTGAACATGTTTACAATCGCAATCAGGAAGGCATTGAAGAGATTATTTTGAATTTTTCCAGAGGTTTTGGAGCAGATGCTATTATTGTTACAGCAGGGACTAATTCCTTAGACCCAGTAGAGTTTGCTGGCAAAATGGCTAGAAAAAAAGCAAAAGTAGTTATAGTTGGTGCAGTTCCCACTGGTTTTAGTAGAATGCATTATTATAAAAAGGAATTAGAACTGAGAATGTCCATGTCTTATGGTCCAGGTCGTTTAGATACCAACTATGAAGACAAAGGAATGGATTATCCAATAGGGTATGTCCGCTGGACAGAAAATAGAAACATGAAAAGTTATATAGATTTATTAGAATCAAAACGATTAGATGTTTCAAAATTAATATCACATACTTTTTCTTTGGAAGAAGCACCTAAAGCTTATGAAATGATACTAGATAAAGAAAAAGCATTCTCAGGGGTATTGATCCAATACGATCAAGATGAAAAAATGATAAGCAAAGTGGATATCAACAACCAGGTATTTAAGTCAGATGAGGTCAATGTTGGTTTGATTGGAGCTGGTTCATTTGCACAAGGAACCTTGTTACCCAATATGAAGGGTTTTTGTAACTTTGTGGGAGTTGCTACTGCACGAGGCAATACAGCAAAATATGTTGGTGATAAATATTCCTTTAATTATTTAGCGGCGTCAGCTGATCAGATAATAGAGGATAATAAAATCAACACAGTATTTATTACAACCCGACATAATCTCCATGCCGAAAATATTTTAAAGGCTATAAAAAATGATAAAAATATTTTTGTAGAAAAACCTTTAGCGATGAATGAAGATGAGTTGCATGAAATTAAAATTGCATATAAAAACGCCAATATAAATAGTGATGCCAAGCATCTAATGGTAGGCTATAACCGGAGGTTTTCCCCTGCAATCCAGGATTTAAAAAAACTTTTTCTTCCCAAACAAATGAAATCAATTTCCATCAGAATCAATTCGGGGATTATGCCAATTGATCATTGGGTTAATGATCCCCAAATTGGTGGTGGACGCATTATTGGTGAAGCCTGTCACTTTATAGATTTAGCCATGTTTCTGGCCGATAGCCCTATTGTGTCGGTTTCTGCTGATGCCATTCAAGATTCAAACAATCTGAATAATACAGTAGTTATTAATCTGAAAATGAAAAATGGTAGTATTGCTTCAGTTAATTATTTTGCCAATGGCAATAAGGGGGTTGCAAAAGAACAAATTGAAGTTTTTAGTGGAGGGACGGTTGCGCAAATTGACGATTTCAAATCCTTGAAAATATTTGGAAATAAATCAAAAATTATAAAATATAAAGGACAAGATAAAGGACACGCAAAGTTAGTTCAAACATTTTTCAAAACTATAAGAAAAGGCTTACCTCCTTGTATTCCTTTTGAGGAATTATATTTGAGTACACTGGCTACTTTTAAAGTTAATCGGAGCATTATAGAAAATCGTAAAATTTTATTATAAAATTCAATGGATTTAATTTATATAATTGTTAAATGAATAAAGTATTAGATAATTCATTAGATAGACTTAAATCTTATATTGAAAAAAACAAGTATAAAGGATTTGATCCCTACGATGGATTAAAATCACCTCTTTTTAATATCTCATTTCTACAATCCAATAAACTGATTCGGTTTGGAGTACAACAAATTGTTAAGCGTTCTCCATTTAATCTTAGAAAATTGTTATTTATTCCTAAAGGTTATAATCCAGTTACTTTAGGATTAGCAATTCAATCATATTCATATCTCTACTATACTGATACGAAGAATAGAGAGGAATATATGGGGAAAATAAACTTTTTAGTTGATGAATTAGAAAAGCTCATTCCACCTGGGTTTAGTGGTGCATGTTGGGGATATGATTTTGACTGGGAAGCCTATTATATAAAAATCCCCGCATATCAGCCTACAGTAGTTGCAACTGGGATAATTTGTAACGCATTGTTTATTGCACATCAGATAACAAATCATAAACGAGCAAAGGAACTTGTTATCAGGGCATCAAATTTTGTGATTAATGATTTAAATAGAACAACCATTAACAATGATGTATGTTTTTCATATTCTCCATTTGATAGACAGCAGGTTTTAAATGCTTCTATGAAAGGGGTTAGAATACTAGCCCAGGCATATTATCTTAATAAAAACAATGAATGCCAACAATTAGCAAAGCAAGGAACTTCCTTTGTAATGTCTAATCAAAAAGATGATGGTTCATGGGTATATTCGTTAGAAAATAAAGGAGTTTGGACTGATAATTATCATACTGGCTATATTCTAGATTGTCTAGATGAATATCAAAAATTGATAATGGATGATAATTATTCAGAAAAAATTAAGAAGGGGTATTTTTTCTATGAGAAACATTTTATTTCTGAAGAGGGAATTCCTAAATTTTACCATAATAATATATATCCTATTGATTGTACATCAGCATCTCAAACAATCCTTACAACCATAAGGTTTGGAAATGTTAAATTGGCGGAAAAAGTAGCTTCTTGGATGATAGAGAATATGCAAAAAAATGATGGTAGTTTTAAATTTAGAAAATTTAGAAAATATACAATTAATACATCTTTTATGCGTTGGTCAAATGCATGGATGCTTGCAGCATTATCAAATTTAAAGCTAAATAAATGAAAATATTATTCCATTTAGGACATCCAGCACATTTTCATTTGTTTAAGAATGTTATTAAATCATTAGAATATAATGGACATAAAATTTACGTCCTTATAAAAAATAAAGATGTACTTGAAAATCTACTTATTGAATCAAAAATAAATTATTTTAATATTTTACCGAATGGAAGGAGAGGTAATAGATTTTTTATTTTTTTAGGTTTTATCATACAGACTCTAAAACTTTATTTTTTTTGCTTTAAAAAATTTCCTAAACTTTTAATTGGGACTTCAGTCTCAGTCCCTATAATTTCCAAAGTGTTTCCTGCTTATTCCATCAATGTAAATGAGGACGATGCTGAAATTGTACCATTATATTCTGCACTATCATATCCTTTTTCAGATATAATTCTATCACCTACATCATGTTCAGCTGGTAAGTGGGAATATAAAAAAATAAATATTGAGAGTTACCATGAACTAGCCTACCTACACCCCAATAATTTTCAGCCTTCAAAAAATATTGCCAAGAAATATGTTAATCTATCTAGAGATTATTTTATTATAAGGTTTGCTGAATTAAATGCACATCACGATAAAGGAATAAATGGTATTTCAAATTCGATAGCATTAAAAATAGTTAATTTGTTACGCTCTAAGGGAGATATTTATATTACATCTGAGAGACCCATAAGTGACGAACTTGAACAATATAGAATAAACATCAATCCCGTGGATATACATCATGTAATGTCATTTGCATCTATTTATATTGGAGACAGTCAGACAATGGCAGCAGAGGCTGCTGTTTTAGGAGTACCATTTATTCGTTTTAATGATTTCGTAGGCCAAATAAGTTATCTTAATGAATTAGAAAATAAATATAAATTAGGTTATGGTATTAGTACTGATAATGTGGAGAAACTATATTCAAAAGTTGAAGAGCTATTAAATATGCCTAATAAAGCAGAGGAGTTTTTAAAACGTAAAAATATAATGCTTTCCGAAAAGATTGATTATGCAAGTTTTTTAACCTGGTTTATAGAAAATTATCCCAATAGCCTTGAGATAATTAAAAATAATCCAAATAGACAATATGACTTTCAATAAAATGATATTAAAAGAATGGATAGAAAGTCATATCCAGTATATCCTGATCTTTGGGATGGTAAAACAGCTACGAGATGCTTGCAATCTATTTTAGAATATAAAAGTTAATTTATATTCATGGTTTCAAAATTCATATTAGACAAAGTTAATAAGCATATAGATACTGATCAGGTTAAAGTATCTATTTTTGAAACAAGAAATAGTATAAATATTCAACCACTTTCTGAAGATTTAAAGTTAAGGTGTATCATTAATTCGGCTACAGTAAATAATATTAGACGTATTAATAAATTTCATGAAGATGTTAATAAAAAATTAGATTATGGTGATATATATGTTTCATGTGGTGAAACTATATTACAACGAAAAAATAGGATAAAAAGAAAATTTAGTTTTGGGTTAGATATTATATTCTATACCATTGATTTTATTTATAAAAGGGTCATCCCAAAATTACCTGGAATAAAGAAAATATATTTTGCAATTACAAACGGTCACAATAGAGTAATTTCAAAGGCTGAAATATTAGGAAGACTTATATCCTGTGGATTTGAAGTATTAGAATATTTTGAATATAAGAATTTGTTATATGTTGTCACAAAAAAAATCTCTCAACCCGAATTTAATATGCAAGCCTCTTATGGCCCATTATTCAAGATGAATCGTATTGGGTATTGTGGTAAGATTATTGGTGTGTACAAGCTAAGAACCATGTATCCATATTCAGAATATTGTCAAGCGCTAATAATGAAAGAAAATAATTTAGATAAAAGTGGAAAATTTTCAGATGATTTTAGAATAACAAATTGGGGAAAATTTTTAAGAAAGTTCTGGATTGATGAAATACCAATGTTCATTAATTTTTTTAAAAGAGAATTAAATATTGTGGGCGCTAGACCTTTGAGTGAAAATTATTTTTCTCAATACCCAAAAGATCTACAAGACCTTCGAACAAAGATTAAGCCAGGATTAATACCGCCATATTATTCAGATTTACCAAATAATTTTGATGAAATATTGGAAAGTGAAAGAAAATATATTTTAAAAAAACTAAAGCATCCAATAAGAACGGATATTATTTATTTTTATAAAGCTTTTGTCAATATTGTTTTTAAGGGCGCTAGAAGTAAATGAAAAATTTGATAACAATGCTATTATTTAAAATAGCATTGTCCTCATCTCCTTTCTTATCTCTACAAAATACCCAATTATATTCAATTATCGAATATGAACTACTTTCTAATAATGATACCGATATTTTTACGTTGAATCAACCATACAAAGTTAATCAGGTTGATGATTTACTTTCACGAAACAACACATTTAAATCTTATTTTAAGAGATATAATTATTGGAGAGACTCATCAGATGAGAGAATAAATATTAAATTAAGTCCCAATTTAAACAACCATCAAACTGAAGATTATAATGTGAGTTATTTGGGGCTCAATTTAGATGGAGTAATTAGAATTTCAGATGCTTTTTTAGTAAAAAAAAATACCTCCCCATTAAATCAAATTTTCGAAGAGGGGGAAAAAATTGTATTAAAC
>CAYFMU010000001.1:17213-184693 GCA_964344315.1 uncultured bacterium
TGAAATTGAACTTAGTGAAAGGTTTAAATATGACAGTGATTTTCATGGTGATTCGGGAGAATGGTTAATGGGCTATTTTAATAGTTCATATGCATTATTGAAAATAAAAAAGTTAGAATTATTTGGTGGGAGAATTTCAAGAAATTTTGGAACTCTGAATGATTTTGGATTAATCTTATCGGAAAATCCTTATGCATTTGACCACTATGGATTTTCATTAAATGGTAATAGAATGCAATATTCATTTTATACAACCCGTTTGAATAATATTTTGGGGATTGATATAAAAGGGGAATCAATTCCAATTGATTCAATAGCTACATCACAACGATTTTGGGCTGTCCAGAGATTAGATTATAAAATAAATAAAAACTTCCAAGTTTCATTATCAGAATCCACAATTTATGGTGGACCTAACCAGCAATTTATTGCATCCTATTTAAACCCGACTCAATTTTTTTATGCCGCACAACGGAATCAAGGTGTTCAATTAAATGGTTTTTGGCAGATTAATATTTTTTATCAACCTATAATAGGATTAGGGCTGTACCTTGATCTATTTGCTGATGATATAATTGTTAATAATGACCCTGGAGTCGATGATAGAGCTGTACATCCTGATAGATTAGGAATTCTATTAAAAGCAAGTTTTGCACAAAGAAATAAAGCATTAATGTCGCTTCGTTATGTTCGAATCTGGAATGAAACTTACACTTCATACAGAACTTTTGAAAATTATACATATTTTAATAAAGGACTTGGATTTCCCAATAATAGCTTCGAATCTATTAAATATACATATACACTATTTCAGTATATGCCAACATTTATTGAAGGAGGAGTAGAATTATGGCGACAAGGAAATCGTAATTTAGTATCCCCATTCCATGATGAGTTGAATACTTTCCCTGTCAGTCCAGTACTTCAAGGAGCCACATTAGATTTTCATGTTTCGACGACTTCTAAGAATATGATATATGAAGCATATGTTAATTTAATGTACAAACCAAAAAGTTGGAACGCTAGTTATCTTGAAAATAAAGACAATGATATTGTTTATGAAACGAATTTTAAAGAAATTATATTCGGAGTCATTTTGAAATTTTCATACAATTTTAATTATAATAAACTGTAGATCCATTATAATAATAATTCTAGTATGACAAATAAAGTGGGAGAGTCACTCCTATTCCAAAAATAAGGCTTTCTACGGTAGAGTTTGTATTATATAAACGAAGGTCTCCTACAGATTTCTCTATTTTAGCTTTAGAGAATACATTGAGATGAATATTGTTATAAAGATGAATTTCATATTGCAATCCTAAAAAAGTAGAAAATCCAAAAATTCGTTTAGTAGTTTCCTGATTAGAATCTTCAGAACTTTTTATAGACATTAATCCAACTCCAGATTTCATGATAAGATTTTTCCAAAGATTTAGGTTTAATGTTGGCTCGATATTCAGAATTTGAACATTAGAAAGGTTATGTATGTTCTTAGATTGGTTATTATCATAGCTTATCACTAGATTGGTTGTAAAGTTTAAATTTTTGAATTTAAAATTGGAAATATTATTTAGGGAAACACCAATGTTTATACCATTTTTAAGGTCTGTTTTGGCATTTGTACCATAGGGCATTTTTTGTCCTATAATTCCGTCGCTCATAAACTCAATTTGTCGTAATATTTTAGAGTTTATATCCAAAAAGTTGTCGTCGTAGTATTTGTTTAAAAAGTCTTCGTATTCACCAAAAGTGACGATGTCAATGTCAGAAATTTCTAATGATTCCAACTCAAAATCTTCATCAGGGATAATGGATGGATTTGAATAATATTCTTCCTTTTCTTCTAATTTTTCTTCAACAGGCGACTCTTCAATAAATAAATCATCAATCTCAACATCACCTAATTTTTTTACTCCTTGGGTTTCTGGAAAAATAATTCCCACAAGAAGAATGTATATAATAACTTTCAAAATTACTCCAAAAATGAACTAGTTGTTATATTAAGAGGAATCAAATATTAATTGCAAATAATTCTTTAAGAGGAGAACGTGTAGGAAATATTAGGAATCGTCAGCTTTACATTGGGTATAAATCTGATTTTAATTTTATATTTAATGCTGTGTATTTTTAGAAAAATTACGAATTGACATTAAAATAATTTTAGATATTTGAAAGTTGCAATTATCCTTGGGGGGGTCTCCTCAGAAAAAGATATATCACTCCTTACTGGAATCTCAGTATCAGAAGCCATAGGCTCAGTGTATGAAACTGAGTTGGTTTATTTAGGTGATGATATAAGTATTTTACCAGAAAAGCTTATCGATTATGATATAGTATTCAATGCTTTGCATGGAGGAATTGGTGAAAACGGAGATATTCAATCCTTTCTAGATTTGCATCAAATTGAATATTGTGGATCAGGTGCAAAAGCATCCAAAATTGCCATGGATAAACATTTGTCTAAAATGATTGCAAAAAATGAGTCAATTCCAACACCTCAGTGGATTTTAGTTAAAAGTGATAATTATAATACACAGTTATTAAATAATGAGTCAATAAAGTTTAATGCGCCATACATCGTAAAGCCATCAGACGAGGGTTCTACTGTTGGCCTAACACTTGTAGATGAAGTCGATGGATTGGGTGATGCAATTCAACTTTCAGGTGAGTTTTCCAAAGATATTTTAATAGAGGAATATATATCTGGTCGTGAGTTAACGGTAGGAATTTTAGGAAATAAACCACTCCCCATAGTTGAAATTGTTCCCGATGGCGGATTATATGATTATGATGCTAAATACACTACCGGAAAAAGTAAGTATGAAGTTCCTGCGAAATTATCTGGAAAGTTGAGTCGAAAGATTCAAGATGATGCGTTGAAAATTTATAATGCTATAGGTTGTCGACATTATGCTCGTGTTGACTTTAGATTAAATGAAAATGACGAACACTATTTTCTTGAGGTTAATACCTTGCCCGGAATGACTTCAAACAGCCTCTTTCCTAAAGCGGCTGCAAATGCTGGATTAGAATTCCCAGAGTTAATCGATACAATAATAAAAATTGCAATGGTTGATCAATAATGAAATTTTATAATACTATTCATCGAAAAAAAGAAAACTTTACACCTATTGAAGAAGGCAAAATTGGTTTATATACTTGTGGTCCTACGGTTTATGATTTTGCGCATATTGGGAATTTCAGGGCGTATATTTTTGAAGATTTATTAAGGAGATTCTTAGAGTTTAAAGGTTTTGAGGTTTATCATATAATGAATATTACAGATATAGATGATAAAACTATTCGACGCTCAATTGAAGAAAATCGTTCACTCAAAGATTTTACAGATGAATATATAGAAGCCTTTCATGAGGATGTTGCCGCATTACGCCTTTTACCAGCACATGAGTATCCACGGGCAACAGAATTTATTCCACAAATGTTGGATATGGTGGAAACGTTGCAAGAGAAGGGATTTACCTATACTAGTGAAGATGGCTCAGTATTTTTTAAAATTTCGGAATTTAAAGATTATGGAGCACTAGCAAACCTTAATCCTGATCAGCTTAAAACAGGAGAAAGGGTTGAGAATGATGAATATGGTAAGGAAGAGGGAAGAGATTTTGCCCTATGGAAGGGCCATAAGGAGAATGAGAGCAATGTGTATTGGGAGTCTCCTTGGGGGGATGGTCGCCCTGGTTGGCACCTTGAATGTTCAGCCATGTCAACACATTATTTAGGGGAGCATTTTGATATTCATTGTGGTGGTGTAGATAATATCTTCCCGCATCATGAAAATGAAATTGCCCAAAGTTGTGCATCATCGGGTAAAGAGTTTGTTAATTATTGGTTGCATAATGAGCATTTATTGGTAGAAAGCCAAAAAATGAGTAAGTCGTTGGGGAATTTTTATACTTTACGCCAACTTTTAGAAATGGGTCACTCACCTGAAGCACTCCGTTATACGTTGATTTCTACACATTATCGTCAAAAGTTAAATTTTACATTTGATAAAGTAAAATCTTCGCAAAAATGCATAAATAAACTTAGAGAATTGAAGAGAAGATCTCTATTGATTGAGGATGGTTTAAGTGGAAAATCCTGTGTTGAATCTACCGAAAGTATGCTTGCTAAATTCACTGAAAAATTAGGTGATGATTTAAATATTTCTGGTGCATTGGGCGATTTATTTATTTGGGTGAACGAAATGTTTTCTTTATTAGATGCTAATAAAATTTCTACTGAAGGGGGTTGTGTAATTGTTGATGCATTGAATAAAGTTGATTCTGTGCTTTGCGTCATTGATGATAGCTGTGATTCAGCATCTGATGAGGTTGATGATTTGATTTGTCAAAGGAATAAAGCTCGCGATGAAAAAGATTGGGCAAAAGCAGATGAAATCCGCGATAAATTGGATGAAATGGGCATTGTTTTGGAAGACACTAAATCAGGAACAATCTGGAAGAAAAAATAAATAGAAAAATATTAGATTAATCTATTGTTTTAAAATTAACATCTATGTTAAATTGCGTGGCTCTACCTTGAGCCATTTTTATTCTTTAGAGGAAAATTTTTTGAAATTGTTGAAGCCATTGTAGCTCAGTTGGCCAGAGCGGCTGATTTGTAATCAGCGGGTCGGGGGTTCGAATCCCTCCAATGGCTCATCTCTTATCTATGGAGGTGAATTTAGTTGGGTCGGTGGCCGAGTGGTCAATGGCAGCAGACTGTAAATCTGCCGGCGGTAGCCTACGGTGGTTCAAATCCATCCCGGCCCACATTAAAAGCGGGAGTAGCTCAGTTGGTAGAGCATCAGCCTTCCAAGCTGAGGGTCGCGGGTTCGAGTCTCGTCTCCCGCTCATTGCCTGCATAGCTCAGTCGGTAGAGCACTTCCATGGTAAGGAAGGGGTCATCAGTTCAAGTCTGATTGTAGGCTCAAAGTAAAGAATTGTTAGTAGTTTAAATTGTTAGTGATTAGGAGTATAAGTCATGTCAAAAGAGAAATTTGAGAGAACGAAGCCGCATGTTAATGTTGGGACAATAGGTCACGTTGACCATGGAAAGACCACATTAACCGCTGCGATCACAAAGTGTTTGGCTTCAAAGGGATTAGCGGAGAATCAAGATTTTGATCAAATCGATAATGCTCCGGAAGAGCGTGAGCGTGGTATTACTATTAATACATCACACGTAGAGTATGAGACAGATGCGCGTCACTATGCACACGTTGACTGTCCAGGTCACGCGGATTATATTAAGAACATGATTACAGGTGCCGCCCAAATGGATGGTGCTATTTTAGTTGTGGCTGCAACCGATGGCCCTATGCAACAAACCCGTGAGCACTTATTGTTAGCACGTCAGGTAAACGTACCTGCAATTGTTGTATTTATGAACAAGTGTGATCAGGTTGATGATCCTGAGTTATTAGAGCTTGTTGAAATGGAGCTTCGTGAGTTATTGGATGAGTATGGATTCCCTGGTGATGATACTCCAATTATTCAAGGTTCTGCATTAAATGCCTTAAACTCAGATGGTACCGGTTCAGATGCTGAGAAGATTTATGAGTTAATGAGCTCAGTAGATGAGTTTGTTCCAACTCCAGAGCGTGCTGTAGATAAGCCATTCTTGATGCCTGTTGAGGATGTATTCTCAATTACAGGTCGTGGTACTGTAGCAACTGGAAGAATTGAATCTGGTATTGTTAAGGTTGGTGAAGAGATTGAACTTGTAGGTATGGGTTCAGATACAAAGACAACTTGTACAGGTGTTGAGATGTTCCGTAAGCTGTTAGATGAAGGTCAAGCAGGTGATAATGCGGGATTACTTTTACGTGGTGTGGATAAGAAGGATATTGCAAGAGGAATGGTACTTGCAAAGCCAGACTCAATTACACCGCATACAAAATTTAAGGCTGAAGTATATGTGTTGAAGAAAGAAGAGGGTGGTCGTCATACTCCTTTCTTTAATGGATATAGACCTCAGTTTTACTTTAGAACAACAGATGTGACAGGTAATGTTAATCTTCCAGCAGGGACAGAGATGGTGATGCCTGGTGATAATGTGTCATTAGACATTGAATTGATTACTCCAATCGCTATGGAGAAAGAGCTTCGTTTTGCGATTCGTGAGGGTGGTCATACTGTTGGTGCTGGTGTTGTTACGGAAATTATTGAATAGGATTCATTGAATGGCTGGTAATAGTAAACGTGATATTATTCAACTTGAAAGTACTGCTGGTACAGGGTATAGATACACTGTAACTAAAAACAAGCGGTTGCATCCTGAGCGGTTAGAGTTTAGGAAGTATGACCCTGTTGTTAGAAAGCATGTTATTTTCAAGGAAACTAAGTAACGTATTATAGGTTTAGGTGAGTAGTTCAATTGGTAGAGCATCGGCCTCCAAAGCCGAGAGTTGTGGGTTCGAGTCCTACCTCACCTGCAAGTCTGTTAAATTGTAGATTTTCATCAAGGGATTGAAATGTTCGAAAAAATTAGTCAGTATATAAGTGGTGTGCAGGTAGAGATTAAAAAGGTATCTTGGCTTTCTAAAGATGAGATGATGGGGTCTACGCTGATAGTTGGCATTTTCTCAGTATTGGTTTCCATTTTTCTTTTTGTAGTTGACTTTGGATTGACTGAGTTTGTATCTCGACTATTGGGAGGTAAATAGCCTCCAATGGAATGGTATTCGCTGAGAGTAATTTCTGGTAAGGAAAAAAACGCACAGGAAGACATCCTTCGTGAAGCAAGTGACAACAATGTTGCGGAGCAAATAGATGAAGTGTTTGTGCCGTATGAAAAAGTGGTTGCTATGCGAAACAATAAAAAGGTGGTTAAGGAAAAGATGTTTTTCCCTGGCTATATTTTGATTAATATGGAGATGACACCTCAATCTAGATATGTGGTAGAGAATACCCCTGGTGTTATTCGATTTGTTGGTCCAAAGGGTGGTGAGCCCGTACCTTTGCGTGAAGATGAGATTAAGCGAATATTTGGTGAAGTTGAGCGAAAAGAGGGTCGTGAAGTATTGGATTCACCTTACAATAAAGGTGATGCGGTTAAAGTAATTGCTGGTCCATTTATTGATTTTACTGGGTTTGTTGAAGAGGTGAATGAGGATAAGCAAAAAGTGAAGGTTGAGGTTTCAATCTTCGGTAGGCCAACGCCAATTGAATTAGATTTCTTTCAAGTAGAATTAGAAAAATAGGTATAGAAGATGGCTAAAAAAGTAGCTGGGTTTATTAAACTTCAAATTTCTGCAGGTCAAGCAAATCCTGCACCTCCTGTTGGTCCTGCATTGGGTCAGCATGGTGTGAATATTATGGAATTTTGTAAAGCATTTAATGCAAAAACGCAAGATCAGATGGGAAAAATTATTCCAGTTGAGATTACGGTTTTTGCAGATCGTTCGTTTACATTTATCACAAAGACGCCACCTACACCTACATTAATTTTAGATGCTATTGGTGCAAAGAAGGGTTCAGGTGAGCCAAATAGAGATAAAGTTGGTTCTATATCTAAAGATAAAGTAAAAGAAATTGCTGAAATTAAAATGCCAGACTTAAATGCTTCTAGTATTGAAGCTGCAATGAGTATGGTTGAAGGAACTGCTCGTAGTATGGGCGTAACCGTTGAGGGTTAATTTATGGGAATCGGTAAAAGAGTATTAGAAAATAGTAAGTCAATTGACCGCTTAAAAGAGTATGTTTTAGAGGATGCAGTACAGGTACTTAAAGATTCTAAACAGGCGAAATTTGATGAAACTGTTGAAGTAGCTGTTAATCTTGGCATAGATCCTCGTCATGCGGATCAAATTGTTAGAGGCACGGTAGCATTACCGCATGGTACTGGTAAGGATGTAAAAGTTTTGGTTTTTGCTAAAGGCGATAAAGTGGCAGAGGCAGAGGCAGCAGGTGCAGATTATGTGGGTTCGGATGAGTTTGTTACCAAAATTAAAGATGGCTGGACTGATGTGGATGTAATTGTGGCTACACCAGACATGATGGCCGAAGTTGGTAAGATTGGTCGAATTCTTGGGCCTAGAGGTTTAATGCCAAACCCAAAATCGGGTACAGTTACAATGGATGTTTCTAAGGCTGTTTCCGAGTTAAAAGCGGGTAAAATTGAATTTAGATGTGAAAAGAATGGAATTGTTCATGTGGGAGTTGGAAAGCTTTCATTTGGCCTAGAGCAAATTGTTGAAAATGTTAAAGCATTTATGGATGCAATTATGAGAGCAAAGCCGGTTGCATCTAAGGGGACTTATTTGAAAAAGATGTCGTTGACATCATCAATGGGTCCTGGTTTAAAAATTGATAAAGCAAGTGTTGTATAAGGACTGAGAGGGAAATATGCCTACTCCACAAAAAGCACAAATTATTGCAGATACTTCGGTACGTTTTAAGGAATCGAAGGGTGTTTATTTTACTAAATATACTGGGATGAATGTATCTCAAGCCACAAAGCTTCGTAAGGATTTCAGGGAAGATGGTGTTGAGTATGTAGTAACGAAAAATACACTAACCAAATTAGCAGCAAAAGAGGCAGGGCTTGAAGGAAAGTTTGATGACATCCTTGAAGGTCAAATTGCTATTGCGTATGCTAAAGAGGATCCTACTTCACCTGCAAGAGTTATTAAAGGATTTAAAAAAGAAAACAAAGATTGCCTAGATGTGGTTGGGGTTTTCTTTGAAGGTGAAGTATTTGATCCATCAAAATATGAAGAATTGGCAAATCTGCCTTCAAGGGAAGAGTTGATTGCAAAATTTGTTGGTGGGTTAAACCAACCAATGACAAAAATGGCAGCTACGTTGAATGGTGCAATGTCCAAGTTAGCTGCAACTTTAGATAGTTTAAAAAATACAAAAGCTTAATTATAATCAGGAGAAAGTAAACAATGGCTGATATCAAAAGAGAAGACGTATTAACATATTTAGAGACTGCAAATATGTTAGAGATCTCTGAGCTCATTAAAGACATCGAAGATAAATTTGGCGTAACTGCAGCTGCAGCCCCTGTAGCAATTGCAGGTGGAGCTGCCCCTGCTGGCGGTGATGCTGCTGAAGAAAAATCTGAATTTGATGTTGAATTAACCGGTGTTGGTGATAAGAAAATCAACGTAATTAAAGTGATTAGAGAAATCACATCACTTGGATTAAAAGAAGCTAAGGAAATGGCAGATGGTGCTCCTTCAATTGTGAAAGAAGCTGCTGCTAAAGAAGAAGCTGAAGAAATCAAGAAAAAGTTAGAAGAAGCTGGCGCATCAGTTACACTTAAGTAATTTTTTGCGCAGTTATCATCATCTTTACAAACTTACATCATTTTTTAACCAATAGTAGGAGGGTACTCACTTGAGCGTGACTACCGATCAATCATTCGCACGACATAGTTTTGGCCGTATCGAATCGGCTTCCCCTATTCCTGATTTATTGGCTATTCAGCTTGCATCTTTTGAAGATTTCCTTCAAGAAGATGTATTGCCTGAAAAGCGTAAAAATAAAGGTCTAGAGGCTGTACTTAGAAATATGTTTCCTGTAGAGGATAATCATAGAAATTATGTGTTGGAGTACAAGCACTACTATTTAGGATTGCCAAAGTATACTGTAAAAGAGTGTTTAGAGAGGAGAATTTCCTATAATCTTCCTCTAAAGATTCGTTTTGTTTTGCATATTACAGATGAGAATGATCGCTCTAAGTATGTGCAAAGTATTGAGCAGGATGTATTCTTTGGAAACATCCCATTTATGACTGAAAGTGGTACATTTGTAATTAATGGTGCTGAGCGTGTAATTGTTAGCCAATTACAACGTTCACCTGGGGTGTTCTTTGATCAAAGTTTCCATCCGAATGGTACCAAAATTTATCAAGCGCGAATTATACCTTTTAGAGGGTCGTGGGTAGATTTTACTACAGATATTTATGATTGTATTTATGCAATTATTGATAGAAGAAGAAAATTCCCTGCAACCTTATTGCTTCGTGCTATTGGTTATTCCTCTGATAGAGATATCTTTGATGCATTTGGTTTAACGGAAACATTTAAGGTGACAAATGCTAAAAAGCTTCTTGGTAAAAAGTTGCTTGAAGATGTGGTAAATGTTGAAACGGGTGAGCTAATTGATGAAGTAGGTACTGTAATAACTGAAGAAAAGCTTGAAGCTTGGAAAGCTGCAGGTATTAAAGAGATTACAGTAACAAAATCTAGTGATTCATTAGATGTTGAGATGCTTTTGAATACAATGGAAAAGGATCCAACTACTAATTCTGAAGATGCGTTGATGTTATTGTATCAACATTTACGTACTGGTGAAGCTCCAGGTGTAGAAGTAGCTAGAAAATTCATTGAAAAAATGTTTTTCTCTACAAAGAAATACGACTTGGGTGCAGTTGGTAGATATCGAATTAATAAGAAATTCGATTTACACGCTTCGGTTGATGAGCCTGTATTAACTAAAGACGATTTTATTAATGTATTTGGTTATTTAATTTCTATGCGTAACGGTGAACGTGGGCCAGATGATATTGATCATTTGGGTAATCGTCGTATTCGTACCGTTGGTGAACAATTGGCAAATCAATTTAATATTGCGTTGAGTAGAATGCATCGTACTATTAGAGAAAAGATGAATCAGCGTGAAGCTGAAAGTTTAACGCCCCAAGATTTGGTAAACTCAAGAATTGTAACTACGGTATTAAATACTTTCTTTGGTACAAGTCAGTTGTCGCAATTTATGGATCAAACTAATCCATTGTCTGAAGTTACGCATAAACGCCGAATTTCATCTTTAGGGCCTGGAGGTTTATCTCGTGAGCGTGCTGGATTTGAGGTTCGTGACGTACACTATACCCACTATGGTCGTCTATGTCCAATTGAAACTCCTGAGGGTCCAAACATTGGATTGATTAACTCATTGGCAGTTCATGGTGTTGTAAATAATTTAGGTTTTATTGAATCTCCTTACAGAAAAATTGAGCATGGCAATAATGGTAAGTATGAAATTACTGAAAATGTTCAGTTTTTATCTCCTGATGAAGAAGATCGTGCATTTATTTCTCAAGCAATTGAACCTATTGATAGCAAAGGTAAGTTTACTGAAGAGCATGTACGAACACGAAATGGTGAAGATTTCCCATTAGTAACTCCAGATAAAGTTGATTTTATAGATGTATCACCAAGTCAGATCGTTAGTGTGTCTGCTGCTCTCATACCATTCTTGGAAAATGATGATGCGAACCGTGCATTAATGGGTTCAAATATGATGCGTCAATCTGTACCTTTATTGCGACCTGAGACCCCAATTGTTGGTACAGGAATGGAAAAAAGAGTTGCAGAAGATTCACGGTCAGTAATTTTATCAGAGCATAATGGTGTAGTTGAAGAAGTTGATGCTTGTAGAATTATTATTAGAACGGATGGTGAGCCTGAAGAGCTGAAGCTTGTTCAGGATGAAAATCTTGTTACATATAATTTAAAAAAGTTGCTTAGAACTAACCAAAACACCTGTATCAATCAAGTGCCTTTAGTACTTCCAGGACAAAAGATTAAAAAGGGTGATCCTTTGGCTGATGGACACTCAACTAAAGATGGTGAACTTGCATTAGGTAGAAACCTTCGTGTGGCATTTATGCCATGGAGAGGTTATAACTTTGAGGATGCAATTATTATCAACGAACGATTAGTGAAAGAGGATGTTTTAACTTCTCTTCACATGAAAGAGTTTGAAGTTGAAATCCGCGATACTAAGCGTGGTGAAGAAGAGTTGACCAATGAAATTCCAAATGTAAGTGAAGAAGCAACACGCAATTTAGATGCAAGAGGAATTGTAAGGGTTGGTGCTCATGTTCATCCTGGAGATATTCTTGTAGGAAAGGTAACACCGAAGGGTGAAACGGATCCAACTCCTGAAGAAAAGTTACTACGTGCTATTTTCGGTGAAAAGGCAGGCGATGTTAAAGATGCATCAAAAACATGCCCAACCGGCGTAAGTGGTGTAGTAGTAGATACTCAATTATTTGAGCGAAAAAGTATGGCAGTTCGTGCTGAAGAAAAACAGCAAATTAGAGAGCTGCAAAAGAAAGCGCGAAAAGACCGTGTGTCATTAATGGAAACTCGTGATGAGTTGTTGAAAGCGCAATTAAAGGAGCAAATTTCAGGTGGTATCCGTGATTCTGCTTCAAATAAAACGGTTATTAAGGCTAAAACTTTATTAACTAAGCAAAGAATTGAAGGCCTTGATTTTGAAGGATTATCCTTGAAATCACCATGGGTTGAAGATCCATTTGCTTGGAATAAAATCTTAAAGATTTGGCAAAATTATAGAAGAAATTTAAGACAACTTGAAGAGGGTCTTGAGAAAGATGTATTCAAGTTGCGTGTTGGTGATGAATTGCAACAGGGTGTAATGAAACTTGCAAAAGTAACTATTGCACAAAAACGTAAAATCTCTGTTGGAGATAAAGTTGCGGGTCGTCACGGAAACAAAGGTATTGTTTCAATTATTGTGCCTGAAGAAGATATGCCATTTATGGCAGATGGAAACCCTGTGGATATTGTATTAAATCCATTAGGTGTACCATCACGTATGAATCTTGGTCAGTTATATGAAACAATGCTAGGATGGGCTGGATATAAATTGAATAAAAATTATTCAACTCCAGTGTTTGATGGTGCTACAAATCAACAGGTTAAGGAAGAGTTGGCTGAAGCAGGATTGCCAACAAATGGTAAGATTGATTTGTGGGATGGTAGGACTGGTGAGAAGATTGCTTCTCCAGTTGCATGCGGTGTTATCTATATGATGAAGTTATCTCATTTGATTGATGATAAAATGCATGCACGTTCTACTGGGCCATACTCATTGATTACACAGCAGCCGCTAGGTGGTAAAGCGCAGTCTGGTGGTCAGCGATTTGGTGAGATGGAGGTATGGGCACTTGAGGCATATGGTGCAGCTTATACATTGCAAGAAATCTTAACTACCAAATCTGATGATGTAGATGGTCGTACTAAATTGTATAATGCATTGGTACGTGGTAACAATACACCTGAAGCGAATATTCCAGAATCGTTCAATGTTCTTTGTAAAGAACTTGAAGGTCTTGGTTTAAACGTTGTTCTTGATTAATTAAAGGGAGTTTATAGTGGCATTTTCCACCATCACAAATCGTAAATCGAATTCATTTTCTTCAATCACTTTAGGGCTTCTTTCTCCAGAAGAAATTCTAGATAGATCCTATGGTGAAATTTTAAAACCAGAAACCATCAACTATCGGTCATACAAGCCAGAAAAAGAAGGTTTGTTTTGTGAAAAGATTTTTGGTCCTACAAAAGACTGGGAATGTCATTGCGGGAAGTATAAGAGAATTCGTTATCGCGGAATTGTTTGTGATAGATGTGGTGTTGAGGTTACACGTAAAACGGTAAGGCGTGAGAGAATGGGCCATATCACATTGGCTGTTCCAGTGGTACATATTTGGTATCTGCGTTCAATCCCCAGTAAAATTAGTTACCTTCTCGGATATACAACCAAAGAATTAGAGCAAATTGCTTATTATGAGAAGTTTGTTATTCTAA
Source organism: uncultured bacterium (assembly GCA_964344315.1). Classification (GTDB taxonomy): domain Bacteria; phylum Fidelibacterota; class Marinisomatia; order SCGC-AAA003-L08; family D37C17; genus JABHHG01. The sequence goes on from CAYFMU010000001.1 coordinate 30,790, forward strand.
ATCCAGGTAATTCTGGTAGAAATTATGGTGAATTGTTAGATGAGAATGAATTCTTAGATTTAGATGATGAATTTGGAATTCACACTGCTTCAGAAGATGAGATTGATGAAGACAACTATTTCTTTGCTGAAATGGGTGGTGAGGCAATATTAACACTTCTAAAAAATCTTGATGTTGTTGGTACTATTACAGAATTGCTTGAGCTCATCAAAGGCAAAACCTCTGTACAAAAGAGGGAAAATGCGCTAAAAAGACTGCGTGTATTGAAGCAGTTTGATCCACGAATTGAGAAAAAAGTTTATAATAAGCCTGAGTGGATGGTACTCAGTATATTGCCTGTTATTCCACCAGAATTAAGACCATTAGTTCCATTGGATGGTGGCCGATTTGCTGCATCAGATTTAAACGACTTGTATCGTCGTGTGATTATTAGAAATAATCGTTTAAAGCAATTAATGGAAATCAAAGCTCCAGACGTTATTTTGAGAAATGAGAAGCGTATGCTTCAAGAGTCTGTAGATGCGTTGTTAGATAATAGCCGAATAAAGTCTGCAGTAAGAAGTGGAACACGTCGCCCATTAAAGTCATTAAGTGATTCGTTAAAAGGTAAATCAGGTCGTTTCCGCCAAAATCTATTGGGTAAACGTGTAGATTATTCTGGTCGTTCTGTAATTGTTGTTGGTCCAGAATTGAAGCTCCACGAATGTGGTATACCAAAAGAAATGGCAATGGAGCTATTTAAACCGCAAATTATAAATCAATTAATACGAGATGGTTATGCTCGTACACCTCGAAGTGCCAAGATGCTTATTGAGCGCAAGGCGGATGAGGTATATAAGGTATTGGAAAAAACCGTTAAAAATCACCCCGTGATGCTTAACCGTGCTCCAACGCTTCACCGACTTGGTATTCAAGCATTCCAACCGGTGCTCATTGATGGTCGTGCAATCCGTTTGCATCCACTTGTATGTTCAGCGTTTAACGCGGACTTTGATGGAGACCAAATGGCTGTGCATGTTCCATTGTCAGCTGAGGCACAAATGGAAGCGTGGTTGCTTATGCTTTCTAGTCATAATATTTTACATCCAGCACATGGTCGACCAATTGCCATTCCTTCACAGGATATGGTATTGGGAACTTATTATTTGACACGTTCAAGAGATGGTGAGTTAGGTGAAGGTTCAAAATTTGGTTCAATTGAAGAAGTGTCACTTGCCTTTGCTAATAATGAAATTACACCGCATGCAAAAATTGATGTTAGATTAAAGGGTGAGTGGATTAAAGAAACTACCGTTGGTCGAGTATTATTTAATAGCATCTTGCCTGATGAAATGCCTTTCTATAATGAAATTATCGATAAAAAGAAAATTACTCGAATAATCGGTAAAAGTTATAAAGATTGTGGAAACTTTAAAACAGTATCTTTCCTAGATAATCTTAAGGATCTTGGATTTGGATTTGCTTATAAGAGTGGTTTATCAATTGCCATATCTGATATTCATATTCCAGAGAAAAAAGCTGAACTGTTAGCAAAAGCAGATGCTATTGTAGAAGATATCCAAGGCAAGTTTGAACGTCATGTATTAACTGAGGGTGAGCGTTACAATAAGGTGATTGATATTTGGACTCATGCAACAAATGACGTTGCTGCTGAAATGTTCATAGAATTAAAAAGTGATAACCAGGGATTTAATCCGTTATTTATGATGGCAGACTCTGGAGCGCGGGGTTCACAAGACCAAATTAAGCAGCTTGCAGGAATGCGTGGCTTGATGGCTAAGCCTAAAAAAAGTATGGTGGGTGCTTCTGGTGAAATTATTGAAAATCCAATTAAAGCAAACTTTAAAGAAGGTTTGAACCCATTTGAGTATTTTATTTCAACTCACGGTGCACGTAAAGGTCTTGCAGATACAGCACTTAAAACTGCGGATGCTGGTTATTTGACACGTCGTCTAGTTGACGTAGCTCAAGATGTTACTATTACTATGGATGATTGTGGTACAGTCCAAGGGCTTTTATTAGAGGACTTGAAAGAGGGTGAAGAAGTAATCGAACCTCTTGCAGAAAGAATTTTGGGACGTTTTGCTCAAGATGCAGTTATCGACCCTGTTGATGCAACTGTTTTTGCAGAATTAAATGGATTGTTGGATGTTGAAGTTGTAGATGAAATAGAAAAAAGTAATGTTTTCCAGGTTAAAGTTCGTTCGGTATTGACTTGTGAAGCACCTCATGGCGTTTGTATTAAATGTTATGGTTTGAATCTTGCGACTAACCGAGATGCTAAAACGGGTGATTCAATTGGAATTATGGCAGCACAATCTATTGGTGAGCCAGGAACACAGTTGACGTTGAGAACATTCCATATTGGTGGTACTGCTTCACGTATTGTTGAGCAGTCTCATATGGATACAAAGCGTGATGGTGTTATAAAGTTTTCTGAAAATCTAAAGCTTGTAAAAGTAAAAGATGAGGAAGGTGATACTTATAACGTTGCAACTGTCCGAAATGGTAAAATTGAATTACTTGATATAAATGGAACATCCGTATCTAATTGGTCAGTACCATATGGTGCAAAAGTATATGTTGCTGATAAAGATGAAGTTAAAGCTGGAGCAACATTATTTGGGTGGGATCCATATACAGATGTAATTCTTGCAAGAACATCTGGTAGAGTTGCATTTAAAGATATGATTGAAGGTGAAACATATTCTGAAGAGGCTGTTGAAGGCGGCAAGAAGATGATTGTAATCACCGAATCTAAAAATAGAAATTTAAGTCCAAATATTGTTATCGAAACGGATAAAGAGGACGCAAATCCTGGTGCTAGTATATTGCCCGTTAAAGCCAATGTAATCGTTCGTGACGGTGAAAAAGTTAAGGCTGGTCAAGTACTTGTTAAAATCCCAAGAGATGTAGGTAAAACACGTGATATTACGGGTGGTCTCCCACGAATTGCTGAACTTTTCGAGGCACGAAATCCAAGTGATCCTGCAGTAGTAACCGAAGTAGATGGTACTGTGCGTTATGGTAAAATTAAGCGTGGCGTTAGAGAAATCCATGTATTGGGTAAGGAAAAAGAAGTAACGTATAAAATCCCTTATGGTAAGCATATTTTAGTCCACGAAGGTGATTTTGTGTTTGCTGGCGATAGACTCTGTGAAGGTTCAATAACACCAAAAGATATTTTAAGAATTCGTGGTGCCGCAAAAGTACAAGAATATCTTGTAGAGGCAATCCAAGAAGTTTACCGATTACAAGGTGTGAGCATTAATGACAAGCATATTGAAGTTATTGTTCGTCAAATGATGCAAAAAGTTACGGTTGAAGATTCAGGGGATTCTCTATATCTTCAAGGTGATCGTGTAAATCGTTTTGAAATTTTAAAAGAAAATGATGCACTCAAGAAAAAAGTTGTAGTTACAAATCCTGGTGATTCTGACTACGAAGAAGAAGATGTAGTACTATCATCTAATATTAAAGATATAAATAAAGAATTGAAAGCTGACGGTAAAGAGCAAATTAAAACGCGTAAAGCAGCTCCTGTAACTTTCAGTCCTTTATTGTTAGGTATTACACGTGCTTCTCTTAATACAGAGAGTTTCATTTCAGCTGCATCATTCCAAGAAACAACCAGAGTGTTGACAGATGCTGCAGTAGAAGGTAAGACAGACTACCTTAAAGGTCTAAAAGAAAATGTAATTATAGGCCGAATAATCCCCGCAGGTACAGGTGCATATTGCAACCGTGACATTTTAGTTACTAAACCTGCTGAAGAGAAAGAAGCTGAAAAACAAGCTCAAATTCCAGAAAAAGAGCTTGAAAGTATAGCTGATTAGTTAAATCAGTTTAAATTGTTGAAAAGTCGATAATGGCAAAAATAATATTTGTGCCATATCGAGCATCCTTTGTAATTTTGTAGGCTATATCGGAGTTGAAATGCCAACAATAAATCAATTAGTAAGAAAAGGACGCAAGAAGCAAACCCGGAAAAATAAAGTTCCGGCGTTGAAGGCGTGTCCTCAAAAACGTGGAGTATGTACTCGTGTATATACAACTACACCTAAAAAGCCTAACTCAGCGCTACGTAAAGTGGCTCGTGTTAGATTGTCAAATGGCTTTGAGGTGACTGCATATATCCCTGGTGAGGGTCATAATTTGCAAGAACACTCAATTGTATTGATTGAAGGTGGTAGGGTGAAAGATCTTCCAGGTGTTCGATACCATGTGATTCGTGGTGTGTTGGACCCTGCAGGTGTTGAAGGTCGTAAGACAAGTCGTTCACGTTATGGTGCTAAAAAACCAAAATAATTAGAATTCAATGAGAAGAAGAAGACCAGAAAAAAGAGAAATTATTCCAGATCCAGTTTATAATGACTTGGTTGTTGCTAAGTTTATTAATAATGTGATGGAGTCTGGAAAAAAGAGTGTTGCTGAAAAGATTTTTTACGGTGCTATTAAGCAAATTGAAAATAAGGCTAAAGTTAAAGATGGTCTTGAGATTTTTAGAAAAGCATTGGAAAATGTTGCCCCTGTTCTTGAGGTTAAATCAAAAAGAATTGGTGGTGCAACGTATCAGGTCCCAATCGAAGTGTCTGAGCGTAGACGCATGGCCCTTGCGATGCGATGGATTATCAGTTATGCAAAGGCGCGTAAAGGGCGCACAATGGCTGATCGTTTGTCTGCAGAATTGATTGCTGCAGCAAATAACGAAGGTTCATCTGTTAAGAAAAAAGAAGATACACATAGAATGGCTGAAGCAAATAAAGCCTTCTCACATTTTAGATAATAGGATAGAATGCAAAATATACCTTTAAAACACGTACGTAATATTGGCATCATGGCTCACATTGATGCAGGTAAGACGACAACTACTGAAAGAATTCTTTACTATACAGGTCGTTTGCACCGTTTAGGTGAAGTTCATGATGGCGCAGCTACTATGGACTGGATGGATCAGGAAAAAGAAAGAGGGATTACTATTACATCTGCAGCAACAACTGCATTTTGGGAAGGTAATAGAATTAATATTATTGATACTCCTGGTCACGTTGACTTTACTATTGAAGTAGAAAGAGCTTTGCGTGTTCTTGATGGTGCAATTGCATTGTTCTGTGCGGTTGGTGGCGTTGAGCCTCAATCTGAAACGGTTTGGCGTCAAGCTGATCGTTATGGAGTGCCTCGTATTGCATTTGTTAATAAAATGGATCGTACAGGTGCAGATTTTTATAATGTAATTGAAATGATTAAGGACCGACTAGGTGCTAATCCAGTACCTATTGTTTTACCTATCGGCGCTGGTGATATGTTCTCTGGCTTGATTGATTTGATTTCAATGGAAGCTATTCTTTATACTGCTGATGATGGTTCAAGTTTTGAGTATAGTGAAATTCCAACAGATATGAAGGATGATGCTGAAAAGTGGCGCTTGCACTTACTTGAAGAAGTCGCATCATACGATGAACAACTAATGGAAAAATATTTAGAGGGTGAAGAACTTCTTCCAGATGAAATTAAAGCTGCTATTAGAAAAGCTGCATTAGATGGTTCAATGATTCCTACGCTATGTGGGTCAGCATTTAAAAATAAAGGTGTTCAGCGAACACTAGATGCAGTTATTGATTTCTTACCATCCCCTCTTGATGTAGGTTCTATTGATGGCATGGATATTGATGATGAATCTGTTAAAATGGTGCGTAATCCTGAGGATGGTGAGCCGTTTTCTGCATTGGCATTTAAGATTATGACAGACCCATATGTGGGTCGATTAACATTCTTTAGAGTGTACTCAGGTACAGTTTCTACTGGTGATTTTATTTATAATCCCAACACTGGAAAAAAAGAACGTGTTGGTCGATTGATGTTGATGCATTCTAATAAACGTGAAGAACGTAAGACAGTAACTACCGGTGAAATTGCTGCAATGGTTGGGTTGAAAAATACTCAAACTGGTCACACGCTTTGTAGTGAAGATAGCCCAATTTTATTAGAGTCTATGGACTTCCCAGATCCTGTAATTTCTATTGCTGTTGAGCCTGCAACTAAGGGTGATCAGGAAAACTTGACTACAGGTTTGGTTAAGTTAGCTGAAGAAGATCCTACTTTTAAGGTTAAAACTGACGAAGATACAGGTCAAACAATTATTTCAGGAATGGGTGAATTGCATCTAGAGATTATTGTTGATAGATTGAAGCGTGAATTTAATGTTGACGTTCACGTTGGTGCACCACAGGTAGCTTATAAAGAAAGTATTACAAAAGCTGTTGAGCAAGACACAAAGTTTGTTCGCCAGTCTGGTGGTCGTGGTCAGTATGGTCATGTTGTTATTACGCTTGAGCCAAATGAAGCTGGTAAGGGCTACGAATTCGAAAATAAAATTGTTGGTGGTGTAATCCCTAAGGAATATATACCATCAGTAAGTGCAGGTATTTCAGATGCTATGAAAAATGGTATTTTGGCTGGCTATCCAATTGAAGATGTTAAGGTAACATTGACATTTGGTTCATATCACGATGTAGATTCAAGTGAAATGGCATTTAAAATTGCGGGATCAATGGCATTTAAAGAGGCGGCTAAGAAAGCTTCGCCTACAATTCTTGAGCCAGTTATGGCACTTGAAGTAGTTATGCCTGATGATTACCTCGGTTCAGTTATGGGTAATGTTACATCTAGAAGAGGTAATGTTAAAGGTACAACCCCAAGGAATGATGTTCAGGTTTTGGAAGCGGATGTACCGCTATCTGAAATGTTTGGTTATGCAACTGAGTTGCGATCTATGACACAGGGTCGAGCAGTATTTACAATGCAATTTTCGCATTATGCTGAGGCCCCTGCTTTTGTTAGAGAGCAAATTGTTGAAAAGTTTCAAGGTAAAGTTTCTGCTTAATTAGGTAAGAGGAGTATAAGTCATGTCAAAAGAGAAATTTGAGAGAACGAAGCCGCATGTTAATGTTGGGACAATAGGTCACGTTGACCATGGAAAGACCACATTAACCGCTGCGATCACAAAGTGTTTGGCTTCAAAGGGATTAGCGGAGAATCAAGATTTTGATCAAATCGATAATGCTCCGGAAGAGCGTGAGCGTGGTATTACTATTAATACATCACACGTAGAGTATGAGACAGATGCGCGTCACTATGCACACGTTGACTGTCCAGGTCACGCGGATTATATTAAGAACATGATTACAGGTGCCGCCCAAATGGATGGTGCTATTTTAGTTGTGGCTGCAACCGATGGCCCTATGCAACAAACCCGTGAGCACTTATTGTTAGCACGTCAGGTAAACGTACCTGCAATTGTTGTATTTATGAACAAGTGTGATCAGGTTGATGATCCTGAGTTATTAGAGCTTGTTGAAATGGAGCTTCGTGAGTTATTGGATGAGTATGGATTCCCTGGTGATGATACTCCAATTATTCAAGGTTCTGCATTAAATGCCTTAAACTCAGATGGTACCGGTTCAGATGCTGAGAAGATTTATGAGTTAATGAGCTCAGTAGATGAGTTTGTTCCAACTCCAGAGCGTGCTGTAGATAAGCCATTCTTGATGCCTGTTGAGGATGTATTCTCAATTACAGGTCGTGGTACTGTAGCAACTGGAAGAATTGAATCTGGTATTGTTAAGGTTGGTGAAGAGATTGAACTTGTAGGTATGGGTTCAGATACAAAGACAACTTGTACAGGTGTTGAGATGTTCCGTAAGCTGTTAGATGAAGGTCAAGCAGGTGATAATGCGGGATTACTTTTACGTGGTGTGGATAAGAAGGATATTGCAAGAGGAATGGTACTTGCAAAGCCAGACTCAATTACACCGCATACAAAATTTAAGGCTGAAGTATATGTGTTGAAGAAAGAAGAGGGTGGTCGTCATACTCCTTTCTTTAATGGATATAGACCTCAGTTTTACTTTAGAACAACAGATGTGACAGGTAATGTTAATCTTCCAGCAGGGACAGAGATGGTGATGCCTGGTGATAATGTGTCATTAGACATTGAATTGATTACTCCAATCGCTATGGAGAAAGAGCTTCGTTTTGCGATTCGTGAGGGTGGTCATACTGTTGGTGCTGGTGTTGTTACGGAAATTATTGAATAGGATTCATTGATTTAGATATGAATAAAATAAGAATACGATTAAAAGCTTATGATCACATGCTCTTGGATAAGTCTACAGAGAAGATTGTTAAAACAGCTAAAAATACTGGTGCAATGGTATTGGGTCCAATTCCATTGCCTACAAGAAGAAGTATCTATACTGTGAATAGATCTGTTCACGTTGATAAAAAATCAAGAGAGCAGTTCGAAATTAAAATTCATAAACGTATCGTAGATCTTATGAATTCAACACCCAAAACAGTTGATGCATTGATGAAATTGGATATGCCTGCTGGTGTTGATATAGAAATCAGAACTTAATTTAGAAAAGAGTTTTAAATTGTTTTCAGAAGAAGATAAAAATAAACCAGAAGAAGTAGTAGAGGATACTGCAACTGCCGAAGAATCTACAGAAAAAGTAGAAACTGCTGATGAGGCTGTGGAAGAAGTATCAAAAGAAGCTGAAGCTGCTGAAACTGTTGAGGAAGTAGCTGAAGTGACTGATGAAGAAGTTTCAGAAGAATCTGAAGGCTCGGGTGTTGCTGATGTACCCTTTGCAGTAGGTAGAAAAGTTGGAATGACAAGAATATTTGATGAGAGTGGAAGAGATTATCCTACTACTATTATTGAAATTGATTCATGTGTTGTTGCACAGCTAAAAAATACTGATAGCGATGGTTATAATGCAGTTCAGGTTGGGTTTGGTAGTGCTGATGATAAAAAGTTAAGCAAACCTACTTTAGGTCATTTAGCTAAGTCAAAATCTTCTGTGAGATATTTTAAAGAGTTTCGATGTGAAGAATTGCCAGAAGTAAATCTTGGTGATAAAATTGATGCAAGTGTTTTTGAATTGGGTGATTTTGTAACTGTAACTGGAACCTCTAAAGGTCGTGGATTTGCTGGGCATATGAAGCGTCATGGTTTTGGTGGTGGTCGTAGATCACATGGTAAAAACAGTGTGATGAGAAAAGCAGGTTCTATTGGAGCTGGTTCTGATCCTTCGCGTGTATGGTTAGGTACACGAATGGCGGGTCGTTTTGGGAATGATAGAGTGTCCGTTAAAAATTTAGAAGTGATTCGCATTGATGCTGAATCAAATTTAGTATTTTTACGTGGTGCTGTTCCAGGGTCTAAAAATGGTATTATTTATTTAACGAAGTAATTATGAAATTAGATATTTATAATAAAACAGGCAAAAAATCTACAAAAAAGCTTACTTTAAGTGATGCTGTATTTGCTGTAGAGCCTAATGATCATTGTGTATATCTTGCGGTAAACTCAGAGTTAGCTGCACTAAGACAAGGTACACATTCTTCAAAAACAAGAGCTGAAGTTAGTGGTGGTGGTGCAAAGCCCTACAAGCAAAAAGGTACGGGTAGAGCGCGTATTGGTTCAACTCGTAATCCAGCACGTGTTCATGGTGGCTCTGCGTTAGGACCAAAGCCTCACAAGTATGAAAAGAAGGTAAACAAGAAAGTTCGTCAAATCGCAAGAAAAAGCGTGCTCTCTCAAAAAGTATCTTCTGGTAATTTTATGGTAGTTTCAGATTTTGAGTTAGAACTACCTAAAACCAAAGAATTTAATCAAGTTTTAGATAACTTGAAATTAAATGGTAAAAAGGTTACGATTTTGGCTGATGAAGTTGGAGACAATTTATTTTTTGGCTCTCGTAACGTAAAAAATGTAAATGTGATTCCTGCAAAAACTGCATCAACATTTGATTTGCTTGATTGCCAAGTATTGGTTGCTGATGTAGCAGGTGCAGAATCTTTAAACGCACAATTGGCTGATTAGTATGTCTATCAAAAGTTCAATAATTATTAGACCAATCCTCAGTGAAAAAGGCGCTATGCTCAGTGAAACTCAACGTAAGTATGTGTTTCAAGTTGAAAAAGTGGCAAATAAACTTGAGATTAAAAAAGCTGTTGAAGATAAATTCAATGTTAAAGTGGATAAAGTTGCTACATTGAATTTTAAAGGTAAACGGAAAAACACTACAGTTAGAAGTAATGGAAAAGTGTTAAGAACTTCAGGAACACGATCATCATGGAAAAAGGCAATTATTACTTTGTCTGATGGATTTTCTATTGATCTTCTAAATGCGGATGTAAGTTAGGGAAAATTATGCCAGTTCGTAAATTAAAACCGGATACGCCAGCAAGAAGATTTATGTCAGTTTCTACCTTTGAAGAAATTACAAAGGATAAGCCTGAAAGAAAACTGACTAAAGCTTTACGTAAAACTGGTGGGCGAAACCATCATGGAAGAATTACTTCAAGAAGACGTGGTGGTGGTCATAAGCGTCGATATAGAATTATCGATTTTAAAAGAAATAAATTTGATATTCCAGCAACAGTGTTGGCAATCGAATATGATCCAAACCGATCGTCTCGTATTGCTTTGTTAGAATATAAAGATGGCGAAAAACGATATATTATTGCTCCAGATGGCTTAAAAGTTGGCGATACTGTGATTTCATCAGCTGAAAATACCGTGCCTTTTAAAACAGGTAATACTATGCCACTTGGTATCATACCTGATGGTATGTTAGTACATAATATTGAATTGAAACCTGGTAAAGGTGCACAGATGGCTCGAAGTGCTGGTGCATATGCTAGAATAATGGCTAATGAATCTGGAATGGTTACACTGAAGTTGCCTTCTGGTGAAATGCGAATGGTTTCAGAAAATTGTTTTGCAACTATTGGTGTAGTTGGAAACAAAAGTCATGAAAATGTAAAAATTGGAAAAGCGGGTCGTAGTCGTTGGTTAGGTAAAAGACCTAAAGTACGTGGTGTTGTGATGAATCCTATTGATCACCCTCATGGTGGTGGTGAAGGTAAAACTTCAGGTGGTAGACATCCAGTTTCACCTTGGGGAATGCCTACAAAGGGTTATAAAACACGCAAGAAAAACAAAGCATCTAACAAGTATATTGTTAAGAGAAGGAAATAAGGATGCCTAGATCTCTTAAAAAGGGTCCATATATTGATCCAAAATTATTGAAAAAAGTTGCAACAGCAGCTGAATCTAAAAAGAAGCAAGTTATAAAAACGTGGTCACGTAGATCAACAATTTCCCCTGATTTTGTGGGAATGACATTTGCAGTGCATAATGGAAATAAATTTATTCCAGTATATGTGTCTGAAAATATGGTTGGTCATAAGTTGGGTGAATTTGCTCCAACAAGAACATATCGTGGTCATGCAGGAGATAAGAAGAAGTAATGGAAGCAATAGCTAGATCAAGACATTTACGGCAATCGCCTAAAAAAATGAGATTTGTACTAGACACAGTTCGAAATATGAATGTGAATGATGCATTAGAAAAGCTCACATTCATGAATAAGAAAGCTGCTAATTCTATTAGTAAAACTATTTCATCAGCTGTGGCAAATATGGCACATAATAATGAGACTTTTGATGCAGATTCACTATACATAAAAACTGCATATGTAGACGAAGGGCCTACAATGAAGCGTTTTCGTCCTGCGGCTATGGGTCGTGCTGTGCCTATCATGAAGCGATCTAGTCATTTAACAATTGTAATTTCAGATTCTAAGAATTAAGGGGTTGATTTGGGACAAAAAGTACATCCTATAGGTTTAAGAATTGGTGTTAATAGAGATTGGGAATCAACATGGTTTGATGAAAAAAACTATGCAAAGAAACTCCATGAAGATATTATCATCAGAAACTATTTAAACAGCAGACTAAGCCGAGCGAGTATTTCAAATATTGAAATTACAAGAACAGCGAAGAAAGTTGTGGTAACCGTACATACAGCTAGACCAGGTATTGTTATTGGTCGTGGTGGTTCTGAAGTAGAGAGCCTTAAAAAAGAATTAAAGAAAATTATGGGTTATGATATTCAGATTAATGTATCTGAAGTTAAACGCCCTGGATTGAAAGCTGAATTAGTTGGTCAAAATGTAGCTCAACAACTTGAGAAAAAAGTGAACTACAGACGTGCTGTAAAAAAAGCAATTCAATCAACAATGAGTATGGGTGCAGAAGGAATTAGAGTATGTATTTCAGGCCGATTAAATGGTACGGATATTGCTCGAAGTGAAACTTTTAGAGAAGGTCGAGTTCCTTTGCATACATTAAGAGCAGATATAGATTACGCACTTGTAGAAGCACTAACTACTTATGGTATTATTGGTGTAAAAGTGTGGGTCTATAAAGGCGAAATCAGAAAAAGATAGGATAGCTGATAAATGTTAGCACCAAGAAAAATTAAATATAGAAAGCCGCAAAAAGGTAAAATGCGCGGAATGTCCAATTCAGGAGATTACGTTGCATTTGGAACCTTCGGCTTGAAAGCTTTAGAATGTGGTTGGATTACCAGTCGTCAAATTGAGGCTGCTCGTATTACCATTTCACGTCGTGTAAGAAAAATTGGTCGTATGTGGATTAGAATTTTTCCACATAAAGCCATTACAAAAAAGCCTGCTGAAACACGTATGGGTAAAGGTAAAGGTTCTCCAGAATATTGGGTTGCTGTAGTTAAGCCTGGACGTATTTTGTTTGAAGTTGAAGGCTTAGACGAAGCTGCTGCACAAGAAGCTTTTAGAGTAGCATCTTATAAATTACCTATTAAAACCAAAACGGTTCCTCGTAGAGAGTTGGGGGTATAGGCGTGGATAAAAAAGATTTAAATAAATTATCAGTTTCTGAATTAGAAGCAAAATTAGTTGAGAACCAAGAAGCGTTGGTAAATTTCCGATTTCAAAAAGTATTACAGCAATTGGAAACTCCTCAGGCTATTCGTGCAACTAAACGGGAAATTGCTCAAATTAAAACAGTAATTCGTGAACATGAATTAGGTATTCGCGGGAAGGAATCTAAATAATGACAGACAATCGTCGTCAATTGGTAGGAAAAGTATTGCCATCAAAAATGGACAAAACTGTTGTTGTTCAGGTGGCAAGAAGATTTCCTCATCCAATTTATAAGAAGTTTGTTACTAAAACTAAAAAATATTACGCACATGACCCTCAAGGCAATTGTACGCCGGGTGATGTGGTAAGAATCGTAGAGTCACGGCCATTGAGTAAATTGAAAAGATGGCGAGTTGTTAACATCGAACAAAAATCTGTTGAGATTTAAGGAAAAGTAAGATGGTTCAACAAGAAACAAGATTAAAAGTTGCAGATAATACCGGCGCCAAAGAAGTACTTTGTATTAAAGTTTTAGGCGGTTCAGGACGTAAATATGCACGTTTGGGTGATGAAATTATCGTAACTGTAAAAAAAGCAATTCCTGGTGGCGTTGTTAAAAAAGGTGAAGTATCAACAGCTGTAGTTGTTCGTACCAAAAAAGAAGTGCGTAGAAAAGACGGATCATATATTAGATTTGATGAAAATGCTGCAGTGCTTATTAACAACCAAAAAGAGCCAAAAGGTACTCGTGTATTTGGTCCAGTTGCCAGAGAATTACGTGAAAAGAGATATATGAAAATTTTATCACTTGCACCGGAGGTTATATAATGAAAATTAGAAAAGGCGATACGGTTCAAGTTATGTCTGGTGCCGATGCAGGTAAAACTGGACGTGTGATAAAAGTATATCTTGAAAAAGAGAGAGTTTTAGTTGAAGGTGTTAATGTTGTAAAAAAACATGCACGGCCAACTCAAGATAATCCGCAAGGTGGTATTTTAGAAAAAGAAGCAAGCATACATGTATCAAATGTGAAATTGCTTGTGGGGAATAAACCATCAAAAGTTGGATATAAAATTCTTGATGATGGTAAAAAAGTAAGAGTTGCAAAAACAACAGGTGAGGTAATCGATTAAGATGGCTGAATATACACCAAGATTGCAAAAGCATTATAAAGACGTAGTCGTTAAAGAGTTGGCATCTACACTTGGTCTTGGCAATACAATGGAAACTCCTAAAATTGTTAAAGTTGTTATCAATATGGGAATTGGTGCTGCTAAAGAACATGCAAATTGGCTGACACAAGCTGTAGAAGAAATTACTACAATAACAGGTCAAAAACCTGTAGTTACTAAGGCGAAAAAAGCGATTTCAAATTTCAAATTAAGAGAAAACGATCCCGTAGGTGTAAGTGTAACATTACGTCGTGAAAGAATGTATGAGTTCTTAGATCGTTTTATTTCGATTGCTTCTCCTCGAATACGTGACTTCCGTGGATTGCCAAATCGCGGTTTTGATGGCAGAGGTAATTATAATTTTGGAATTACTGAACAAATCATTTTCCCTGAAATTGATTATGATAAAGTAAACCAAATTAGAGGTTTAAATATTACAGTTGTAACAACAGCAAAATCTGATGAACATGCATTAGAATTACTTCTTGCAATGGGAATGCCTATTCGTAAGAAAGCTGTGCAAACTGAAGAAGAGGTTGCAGCATAATGGCAAGAAAAGCATTAATTGTAAAGGCACAAAGAAAACCTAAATTCTCAACAAGAGGTTATACTCGGTGCAATAATTGTGGACGACCACATTCTGTTTATAAGCGGTTTGGTTTGTGTCGTATTTGTTTTAGGGAAATGGCTCATAAAGGTTATATCCCTGGTGTTAAAAAAGCAAGTTGGTAATAGGGAATAGTTTATGTCATTAAACGATCCAGTAGCAGATTATTTAACCCGTATTCGTAATGCTCAACAAGCATTGAAACCATGGGTTGATGTTCCTGCATCAAATTTAAAGAAACGTATTTCTTTTGTATTAAAAGAAGAACATTTTATCCGTGATTTCATCTTAATTAAAGATAATAAGCAAGATGTATTGCGAATTTTCTTAAACTATGATTTTGATAAAAATCCAGTGATTCATGGGATTGATCGAGTGAGTAAGCCAGGTCGTCGTCACTATGTTAGTGCTGACAAATTGCCTCGCGTACTGAATGGCATGGGTATTTCAATTTTAACCACTTCAAAGGGTGTGCTTTCAAACAAAAAAGCACAAGCTCTAAATATAGGTGGTGAAGTTCTTTGTCACGTTTGGTAAGGATTTAGAAGAATGTCACAAATTGGTAGAAAACCCATAGAAATTTTAGACGGTGTTGAAGTAAATATCTCTGCAGAATCTATTTCTGTTAAGGGGAAATTAGGTGAGCTTAGCATGAATTATAATCCTGCAATTACAATTGGTCAGGAAGATAATAAAATTCTTGTTTCAAGACCATCAGATGAAAAAGAGCATCGTGAGTTACACGGATTATATCGAGCATTAGTTGCAAATATGATTGAAGGTGTGGCAAATGGATACAAAAAGGAATTACAACTTGTTGGTGTTGGTTTTACAGCCGATGCTAATAAAGGGAATTTCTTGTTGTTAAATTTAGGTTTTTCACATCCTATATATTTTGAAAAGCCTGAAGGAATCAAATTTGAAACTCCAAATGCAACGACCATAATCATTACAGGGATTGATAAGCAAGCTGTTGGTCAAGTTGCTGCAAAAATTAGAGAGTTGAGAAAACCTGAGCCATTTAAAGGTAAAGGTGTTCGCTACTCTGACGAAGTTGTAAGAAGAAAAGCTGGTAAAACAGTAGGTGTAGGTTAATCATGGCAGAAAAGAAACTTACTAAAAAAATAAACTGGGCAAAAAAGAGAAGAAGAATCAAAAGTAAACTGGGCGTTCGTGGTACACATCCACGGCTAGTTGTTTACCGTTCTAATGTTCACATTTATGCTCAAGTAATTGATGATAATGAAAATAAGACTTTAGTTTCATCATCTTCTAACGATAAAGAACTTGTAAAATCTGTTGAAAAAGCAAACGGTAAAATTGAAGCAAGTACTTTAGTTGGTAAAGATTTAGGTGCAAAACTAAAGAAAAGTAAAATTGATAAAATTGTATTTGATCGGAACGGGTATAAGTATCACGGTAGAGTAAAAGCGTTAGCTGATGCAGTTCGTGAAGCTGGAATCCAATTTTAACGGAGATTATATTGAGTAAGATTATAAATCCAACAGAATTAGAGTTGAACGAAGAAACGGTTGTTTGTATTAACCGTGTTTCTAAAGCGACTACAGGTGGACGTACCATGCGTTTTAATAGTGTGGTTGTTGTAGGTGATGGTAAAGGTCATGTTGGCATTGGTTTTGGAAAAGCTAACGAAGTTGCATCAGCTGTCAATAAAGCGAAAGAAAATGCAAAAAAGAAAATTTTCAAAGCACCAATTATTAATGGTACAATACCTCATCGATTAGATATTAAGTCAGATTCTGTACGTTTAATGCTTAAACCTGCATCTCCAGGTACTGGTATTATTGCTGGTGGACCTGTACGTGCTGTATTAGAGCAAATTGGAATTACAGATATCCTTACGAAAAATACAGGATCAACAAATCAAATTAATATTGTTAGAGCAATTGAAAAAGGATTGAAGTCATTAAGAGATCCATTAACAGTTGCTAGACAGCGTGGAATTACAGTAAAAGAATTATTCTCATAAAGATAGTAAAATGGCTGATAAAAAATTAAAAATTACTCAGGTCAAAAGTGCAATTGGTTATCGCAAACGTGCAAAAGATACGTTAGTTGCATTGGGTATTAAAAAAATGAATACTCCTGTAACGCATAACAACACCCCGGCAATTCGTGGGATGATCAACGCAATTGGCCATCTTTTGAAAGTAGAGGAAGTTTAATGGATCTCGGAAATTTAACTCCAGCAAAAGGTTCAGTAAAAGACCGTAAAAGAATTGGACGTGGTAATGGTTCTGGACAAGGACGTACTGCAGGTAAAGGTCATAAAGGGTATAAATCGCGTTCTGGTGCATCAACAAGATTGCACTTTGAGGGTGGACAAACGCCATTAATGAGAAGATTACCAAAGCGTGGATTTTCAAACTATCCTTTTAGAAAGACAGTTCAAATTGTGAATTTAGATCGAATCCAAGCATTGGGTTTAGATAAAGTTGATGTAGACACATTAATTGAATGTGGAGTAGTTAAAAAAGCACATCAACCTGTTAAAATTTTAGGTAGTGGAGAAATTACATCAGCTGTTGAAGTTTCTGCAGACATGTTTAGCAAATCTGCAGTTGAAAAAATTGAAAAAGCTGGTGGCAAGGTAACATATCTATGATTGATAAATTTTTAAATATTTTTAGAATACCTGATTTGCGTAAAAAGCTTGCTTTTACATGCATGTTAATTTTGGTATATAGATTAGGTGGAAAAGTACCAGTTCCTGGGATCGATAGAGCTGCGTTGGCTGCTGTAATGCAAAACTTTACAAATTCTCTATTAGGATTGTATGATATGTTTGCAGGTGGATTCTTTTCACAAGCATCAATTTTTGCATTGGGTATAATGCCCTATATTTCATCATCTATTATCATTCAGTTATTAGGTGCAGTAATTCCTTACTTCCAACGTCTCCAAAAAGAAGGTGAAGAAGGAAGAAAGAAAATTATTCAATTAACTCGGTATGGCACGGTATTGATTGCTACTTTACAAGCAATTGGTGTTGTTGTATTCTTGGCTAATTATCCTGCAACTAGTGTTGGTGCAGTAGTACCTAATCCAGGATTATCATTCTACTTTGTAACTATTGTTACTTTAGTTACAGGTACAGTATTTGTGATGTGGTTGGGTGAGCAAATTTCTGATCATGGTATTGGTAATGGAATTTCTCTTATCATCATGATAGGTATTTTGGCACAGGCTCCACATGTATTTAATCAGCAAGTGACATTATTCCAACAAGGTTTGGCGAATCCATTTACATTAATATTATTATTTGTATTGATGTTCGCAACTACTTATATAGTTGTCGCTGTGTCAACTGGAGTTAGAAAAATACCGGTACAATATGCCAAAAGAGTTGTGGGAAGAAAAGTATATGGTGGGCAAGCTACACATATCCCATTAAAAATATTAACTGCTGGGGTGATGCCAATTATTTTTGCTCAAGCACTAATGTTTTTACCCAACACTGTAGCGACATTTTTCCCAGAAGGGAACGCATTTGGTGAATGGATGCAGCGTGTTTTTGCTCCTACACACATTGTTTACTCACTGTTTTTAGCATTCTTAATTATTGTATTTACTTATTTTTATACCGCAATTGCATTTAATCCTGTTGATGTTGCAGACAATATGAAAAAACAGGGTGGATTTATTCCAGGTGTTAGACCGGGAAAGTCAACTGCAGATTATATCGATAATATATTAACGAAAGTAACTTTACCTGCATCGATCTTTCTTGCATTTATTGCAATTTTCCCTACTTTCTTAAATGGATTTTTCGGTGTTGATTTTTCACTGGCTAGTTTTTACGGTGGAACAAGTTTATTAATTATTGTGGGTGTTGCATTAGATACTTTACAACAGGTAGAGTCACATCTATTAATGCGACACTATGATGGCTTTTTGAAATCTGGTAAGGTCAAAGGTAGAGGTAAAACTCGTTACTAAACCGAGTTTTTATTTTATCTGTGATCCATATACGTAGCGCAAAAGAAATTGATATAATGCGTCAAGCAGGCAGAATTGTGCGTGATACGCTCAATATGCTTGAGGACCATATCAAACCTGGCGTTGAAACATTATTGCTTGATCAATTAGCTGAGGAATTCATTCGAAAGAATGGTGCAATTCCTGGCTTTAAAGGTCTATATGGATTTCCAGCAACTTTATGTATTTCTGTAGAAGATGAAGTTGTGCATGGTATCCCAAGTAATAGAGTTTTAAAAGAAGGTGAAATTATTGGTATTGATTGCGGTACAATCGTTGATGGATATTATGGAGATCATGCCCGATCATTTCCAGTTGGTAATGTAAATTCTGAAAGTAAACAACTCATGAAAGTTACTCAAGAGTGTTTATATAAAGGGATAGAACAGGCTAAACCTGGAAATAGAATTGGTGATATAAGTCATGCTGTTCAGACTCATGCTGAAAAGCACGGTTATGGTGTAGTAACCGAGTTAGTGGGACATGGCATTGGAAGTAAATTACATGAAGATCCACAAATTCCAAATTTTGGTAAAAAAGGTACAGGTCCTAAAATTAAAGAGGGAATGTGCTTTGCTATTGAGCCGATGATTAATATGGGAACACCAGAAGTTTTCACTAAAAGTGATCAATGGACAATAAGTACGGCTGATGGAAAGCCGTCGGCTCATTTTGAGCATACGATAACAATAACTAAAAATGGTGCAGAAATTTTAACTAAATAATGGCTAAAGAAGCAGGCATAGAAGTAGACGGTGAAATAACGGAGACATTGCCCAATGCAATGTTTAGAGTTAAACTTGAAAATGATCATATTGTATTGGCTCATGTTTCAGGTAAAATGAGAATGCATTATATAAAAATACTTCCAGGTGATAAAGTTAAATTAGAACTATCACCCTACGATTTGAGTCGTGGAAGAATTACGTATCGATATAAATAAGAGTGTGAAATGAAAGTTCGTGCATCTGTAAAAAAGATTTGTGATAAATGCCAAATTATTAAAAGACATGGCATTATCCGTGTTATTTGTGAAAACCCAAAACATAAACAACGTCAAGGTTAAGGAGAGTCGTTTTGGCACGTATCGCTGGAGTTGATTTACCCAGAAATAAAAAAGTAGAATATGCATTACCTTATATCTATGGTGTAGGTGTAACATTTTCTAGACAAATTCTTGATGCTTGTAATATTGATAGAAATATTCGAGTTCATGAGCTAACAGAAGAACAACTACTTGCAATTCGTAATGAATTAGCAAATGGATATTTAGTAGAAGGTGAATTGCGCGGTCAAGTATCTCGTAATATTAAACGTCTAATGGATATTGGTGCATATCGTGGATTACGCCATAGACGTGGGCTTCCTGCAAGAGGGCAAAATACTAAAAATAATTCTCGAACAAGAAAAGGCAAGAAAAAAACTATTGCCGGTAAGAAAAAATAACAACTAAGGAGTACTAGTTGGCTAAAGCTGTAAAAAAGAATAAGAAGAAAGTTGATCCAGAAGGAATCGCTTTCGTAAAAGCAACATTTAACAATACTATTGTTACACTTGCAGACAAATTTGGTAATGCCATTTCATGGGCAAGTGCTGGTGGTATGGGATTTAAAGGTTCTCGTAAAAGTACACCTTTTGCTGCAACACAAGCTGCAACAAAAGTCGCTGAGGATGCAATCTCAATGGGGCTAGCATCTGTTGAAGTTAGAGTTAAAGGTCCAGGCGGTGGTAGAGAAGCTGCGGTAAGAGCATTAAGAGCTGCTGGACTAGAAGTAACAACTATTATGGACGTTACACCAATTCCTCATAATGGTTGTCGTCCTCCAAAGAAAAGAAGAGTATAGGATAATTTATGGCAAGATATACTGGACCTAGAGCTAGAATTGTTAGACGTTTAGAGTTTCCTGTTTTTGAATCTCCTAAATTTTCTAACTTACGTAAAAATTATGCACCTGGACAGCATGGTCAATCACGTCGATCAAAGCTTTCTAACTATGGTGTACAGCTTAGAGAAAAGCAACGAATAAAATATTTATACGGAGTATTAGAAAAACAATTCCGTAACTATTTTAAAAAAGCACAAGCTCATAATGGACCTACTGGTCACAAGTTGCTTCAACTTTTAGAATCCAGATTAGATAATACTGTTTATCGTTTAGGGCTCGCACCTACACGCAGAGCAGCACGTCAATTAGTAACACATAAGCATTTCTTGGTAAATAATGTAGTAACAAATATTCCATCTTTCATTTGTAAGCCTGGTGATGTTATTCAAGTTCGTGATAAAAGTAAGAAGAACGAAATCTTCCAAGATTCAATGAGAAGAGTACAAGGAGATAATCCTATGCCTTGGCTTACATTAGATAAAGCCAAGCTAACTGGTACATACGAAAGTATTCCAGAACGTGATGAAATCCCTGAACCGTTAAACGAACAGCTCGTTGTTGAGCTTTACTCTAAGTAATTTTAATTAATAAGGATCGTTAAATAAATGGCTAAAAATAAGCATTTTGAAGAAATTGGAATAAACATCCAAGAAGAATCTGAAAAGGTTGCTACTGTAATTGCAGAACCATTTGATCGTGGATACGGTGTTACTATTGGAAACTGCCTAAGAAGAACACTATTAACATGCATTCCAGGTGTTGCTATTACGTCTATCAGAATTGATGGTGTTACTCATGAATTTACAACTATCGATGGCGTTTTAGAAGATATTGCTGATATTATTCTAAATCTTAAAGAGGTTAGATTTAAAGCCGTTGAAGATGGTCCAGAGCTTGTATCTGTAGAGCTACAAGGCCCTTGTAAATTTACTGGTGCTAATATTGCTGCATTGGCGACTGACTTTGAAGTATTAAATCCAGATGCACATATTGCAACTATTACAGAAGAAAAAACATTGTGTATCGACATTAGAATTTCAAGAGGTAAAGGATATTCACCTGCTGCGAAAAATAAAAGAAAAGATGATACACTCGATACAATTCCAATTGATGCAATTTTTAATCCTGTAACAAAAGTTGCGTGGGATGTACAAGATATTGCAACTTCAACAGAAGGTAATGAAAGACTTTCATTGCATGTTTCAACTGATGGCTCAACATCTGCAAAAGATGCAATCAATCATGCTGCTGCAATTGCACGTCAACATTTAGCATACTTTATGTTTAATGATTCATCTGCAATTAAAGCTGTAAATGATGAGGAAATCAGTGAAGCACTTGAATTAAAATCAATTCTTTCTAAGAGTATTGATGAAATGGAATTATCTGTTAGAAGTCATAATTGTCTACAAGCTGCAGGAATTAAAACAATTGGCGCACTTGTTTCAAAAGAAGAAAGTGAAATGCTTAAATTCAAAAACTTTGGTCGTAAATCGCTTACTGAACTTCAAGAGAAGCTAGGTGAGTTAAACCTTAGTTTTGGCATGGATATTTCTCAATTCATGGATGCGTGATTATAGGAAGTTTATAATATGAGACATGGTAAAAAAGGAAGAAAATTAAATAGAACCGCCAGTCATCGTAAGGCGTTGATGAGCAATCTTGCAGCATCTTTAGTAATGCATAAGCGTATCCGAACAACGGATGCAAAGGCAAAAGAATTACGTGGATTTGTAGAAAGATTAGTTACCTATGCCAAGCGTGGTGATGTACATGGTCGTCGTTTAATTATTCAAAAAATTAATGGCCAACTAGGTAAGAAAATTGCGAATATTCTTATCCACGAAATTGCCCCTGAATTTGAAAATAGACAGGGTGGCTATACTCGAATTATTAAATTAAATAATCGCAAAAATGATAATGCTCCTGTATCAATCATTGAGTTTGTAGATATTACACCTTCAAGCGCCGATGAAGATGAAGTAGTTGAAGAAGAAACTAAAGAAGCTACTGCGGAGTAAGTAAATCTGAAGTGAATATTATAGATATTTTGAGTAAAAATATGATAAACAGGGCTTTGAAATTCATTGCCCTGTTTGTTTTTCTTGTATCAAATCTTCATGCTCAACTCTCAAGCCTTGATACTAAGTGTTTATGGGTAGTGCGTGAGAGTATAATGAATAAAACGGAAATTGATTCTGCACTAATCCATGCTTATGAAGCAGGATATGACATTGTATTCTTACAGGTACGTGGACGTGGAGATTCGTTTTATCAATCTAAATTAGTAAAAAATCATCCTCGCGTACAAAGTGATTTTGATCCATTAAAATATGCAATTGATTTAGGTCATAGTCTAGGTCTTGAAATACATGCATGGGTGAATTGTTACATCCTCTGGTCAAGCAAGTATAAACCAGAAAACCCCAACCATTTATATTATACTCATAATGATTGGACAGAAGCAGATTTACATGGCAAAATGGATTGGCGTATTGACTTAAGATCACCTAAATCACCACAGTGGGAAGGGATATACCTATCACCACTCCATCCTGAAGTGAATCTATATCTTCGCGAAGTTTTTAATGAAATTATTGTAAATTATAATGTTGATGGAATCCATTTAGATTATGTTCGTTTTCAAGACGAGTTTTATGGTTATAATCCACATGGGCGTGATGAGTTTAAAAAAATTTATTCCATTGACCCTCGTGATATTGTAAGAGGAATTATTTCTACTCGCTATGGATGGACTCAAACATTTGTTGATTCAATGAAAACGGCATGGCAAAATTATCGTGAACAATGTGTTACTGACTTGGTGAGATATGTTCATGAAGATATTGTGAATTCAGGGAAAGATGTAAAATTAAGTGCAGCCGTAAAACCTAATCTCGTCATTGCGAAAGAACGATGGTTTCAAAATTGGCAATCATGGTTAGAATATGGTATTATAGATTTTGTTGTTCCCATGAATTATTTCAAAGAAATTAAAGACTTTAATATGTCAGTTCAGATTATGAAAAATAACCTTTCTAGAAATGAATTAGACAAAGTATATATGGGAATATCAACATATAATCAAGATGCCCAATCAGCTGCTGACAAGGTATTGATGACGCGCCTAAATGGTTTTAATGGTGTTAGTATTTTCTCTTATGATTCTCATAAATATAATTTAGATTGGTTTAAACCCGTATTGGATTCATTTGGTGGTCCATTCGAAAATTAAAGGTATTCAATGAGTAAAGCACGATTAGTAAAATCACCAACAGGTACAGAATTAAATTGCAAAGGATGGCAACAAGAAGCTGCATATAGAATGATTCAAAATAATTTGGATCCAAATAATGCCGAGGATCCAGACAATTTAATTGTTTATGGAGGATTAGGAAAAGCTGCACGAAATTGGGAATGTTTTGATGCAATTTTACAGTCATTAGAAAAGTTAGAAAATGATGAAACACTTATTGTTCAATCTGGAAAACCAGTTGCAGTATTTAAAACTCATGAGAGTTCACCTCGTGTTTTGATATCAAATTCTATGCTTGTACCTAATTGGGCAAATTGGGATCACTTTCGTGAGTTAGATAAAAAAGGGCTCATGATGTATGGCCAAATGACAGCGGGAAGTTGGATTTACATTGGTACCCAAGGCATCTTACAGGGAACCTATGAGACATTAGCTGAAGTTGCCCGACAAAACTTTAATGGTACACTTAAACATACATTGACCCTCACTGGTGGACTAGGAGGCATGGGTGGTGCTCAACCATTGGCGGTAACCATGAACGAAGGTGTAAATATCACAGTAGAAATTGATTCTCACCGAATTCAAAGACGATTAGAAACTAGATATTTGGATGTCCAGACTGATTCTTTTGATGAAGCTATTAAATTGGCTATGGATGCAAAAGAAAAAGGTACCCCTCTTTCCATTGGATTATTAGGAAATTGTGCAGATGTTTTTCCTGAGTTTGTGAAACGTGGAATAATTCCCGAAGTTGTTACGGACCAAACTTCTGCTCACGATGAATTGACAGGTTATGTGCCACATGGAATTTCATACGAGGAAGCCTTAGCTTTAAGAGAATCTAATCCTGATAAGTATATTGAAATGTCATATCATTCCATGGCTGTTCATTGCCAAGCAATGTTAGATTTGCAGAAAATGGGTTCAGTGACATTTGACTATGGAAATAATTTAAGAGGTCAGGCAGAGGCAAATGGTGGCATTGAGAACGCTTTTGACTTTCCTGGATTTGTACCAGCATATATTCGAAATTTATTCTGTGAAGGAAAAGGTCCATTTCGATGGGTAGCACTTTCTGGAAATCCAGAGGATATTTATAAAACGGATGCTAAAGTATTAGAGCTATTCCCTGAAGATGACGCTCTACGTCGATGGATAACCATGGCTCAGGAAAAAGTAGAATTTCAAGGATTACCTGCACGTATTTGCTGGTTAGGATATAGAGAAAGAAATATTTTTGCAGAGGCGATTAATGATATGGTTGCAAGTGGTGAATTATCAGCACCCATCGTAATTGGAAGAGACCATTTAGATTCTGGGTCTGTAGCATCTCCAAATAGGGAAACAGAAGCCATGAAAGATGGCTCAGATGCTGTGGCAGATTGGCCTGTACTTAATGCACTTCTTTCCACTGCTGGAGGTTCAAGTTGGACATCACTCCATCATGGTGGTGGAGTTGGATTGGGTTATTCAATACATGCAGGAGTAGTTATTGTTGCAGATGGAACTCCTGAAATGAAAGAAAGATTAAATAGAGTATTAACTAATGATCCGGGCATGGGTGTAGCACGCCACGTAGATGCTGGATATGACTATGCTGTAGAAGTTGCAAAAGAACGAAACCTCAATGTACCCATGATGAAATGAAAACTAAAATTTCAAATATTGGTAAAATTGTTACATGGAATCCACTAACGTCGTCACTTGATGAAATAAAACATCATCAAATTTTGATTGAAGATGAAAAAATCGTTCAAATAGCAAAAGAAGTAAGTGGTGCAGAAATTGAAATTGATGCAGACAATGCTCTAATTACCCCAGGATTTATTGATTCACATACACATCCAATTTTTTATGGAAATAGAGGTAAAGAATTTGGAATGCGTGTTGGCGGGATGTCCTACGAAGAAATTGCAAAAAATGGTGGGGGAATAATTTCATCTATAAATGGGGTGAGAAATGCATCAGAAGATGAGTTATTCGACTATTGTTTAAACCATTGTAACTTCTTTTTAGATTATGGTACTACCACTATCGAAGCGAAATCTGGATATGGTCTTACTTTAGATGATGAATTGAAGTCACTTCGAATAATTAAAAAAATAAACGAAGAGTCGCCTTTAGATTTAATCCCAACATTCATGGGTGCTCACGATTTCCCTCCAGAGTTAAAAGATGATAAGGATAGGTATGTAAGAATCATATGTGAAGAAATGATTCCTGCTATATCAGAAGAAAAGTTAGCAATTTATTGTGATGTATTTTGCGAAAAAGGATATTTTGAAATTTCCCATACTCGCAAAATTCTTGAAACCGCTATTCGTTATGGACTAAAACCACGTCTACATGCGGATGAATTTATTGATTCAAACGCAGCAGAATTAGCAGCAGAGATGGGTGCTCTTTCAGCTGATCATTTGATGGCAGTAAGTGACGATGGAATAAAATCATTAGCAAACAAAAATGTAATTGCAACCCTGTTGCCAGGAACTACATTATTTTTAGGTAAAAATACATATGCTAATGGGCGTAAAATGATTGATATGGGATGTACGGTGGCAATTGCTACAGATTTTAATCCAGGTTCTTGTACATTGCAATCTATGCCCATGGTAATGGCTTTATCTACACTTTATTGTGGATTAACTATGGAAGAAGCATTTGTCGGCTCCACATATAATAATGCTAAATCGTTAGAGCTTGAAAAGTCAATTGGGCTAATTAAAGAAGGATATTTGGCAGATTTATTATTTTGGGAATTTGATAGCATCGATGAAATTCCATATTGGATGGGAACAGATAGATTACTTACAGTAATGAAAAATGGAGAGCTTATAGAAAGTTCAGATTAGGGATTAAGTATTAATCCCACTAATGAAACTACATCCAAAACATTTACTACATCGTCGTTATTTATATCGCTACAATCACAATTTGTCTCATCGAAACTTAGAATACAATTATTAACAATAAAAATAATATCTAAAACATTTAGAGTGGCATCACTATTACAATCTCCTGTTGCCACTGATTGAATAATATGAGCACCAATATCTCTACGCGTTCCATCTAAATCAAATTGGCTTGGATCGCCACTATCAATACAAGGTGACCCATTGGATAGATTGTAATTTCGAGAATCCATATCCTCAAACCGAGGATCGACATAGACTAAACCAATTGCATCAACGGGCTCCCACGGAGTCCATATGCTTCCTCAGTTGGGGCAGTTTTCTTGAGTATCGCCCTCAGCATTATCCCAAAAATTGCAATAATTTATATCAACAATGGCTGTAGTTCCATAAATTCCTAAACCATATGTATTACATCCCACAAGATTACAATTTGTAACTTCCACTTCTGCAGTATCAAAAAATTTCAATCCAAAATCATTGTTGATAAGATTGCAATTCTCGATTCTTCCTGTTGCAGTACCTGCATAACTCACGCCGTAATAAGCACCATCAATTATATTTGCATATTCAATTTCAAGATGAGCAGGATAGTATTCATCTGCATAAACCCAAATGCCACCACCTTGTTCAAAATCAATAATGGCACCATTGCCCTCTATAAATATTCTTCCTTCATAGATTCCAATTCCACCAGTATACGTTTCTCCCTCTTCAAGGATAAGATATTTATCAAATCCATGTAGAGATTCAGCTGCATCAAATACCTCTTGCAATGTAGATGATACCCCAAGAGCTAGCAATAAGTTTAAGAATAAAATTCTTCTAATGAACATGGTAGAAATTGAAGAAGATTTAGATATTAAATAAGCCTTTTTACGTAACAAAATGTTACTTTAATGGCCGTCTATAGTATTCAAATGGTGACTTTACCCCATACCAAATAGGGAATATTTTTACAATTTCTGTTTTGGGAGAGAAGCGTTGAGCAATACCCTGTTGAACATGGCCAGTAATATAGGTGTATCCTTGTTTTTTTGCCCAATTGATGTATATTCGTTTTAAGGTCTTAGAATACCCACCTTTTTTTCTAAACTTTTCTTTTACTACAAACGCATAAGTGTAGAGTGTATTGTATTTTCCAAGATTAACATCAAAATGTGACCATGACTCTTGCTTAAAGTGTTCAAGAGGTACACCAATTATATAACCAACAATTTCACCTTTATATCGAGCAATAAAAGGTAATGTATCCTTATTGAAATATTTGTGAATATTGGTTTTGGTTAGTAAAGCTTGTTTCCCAAATTTATCTGCTAAATATTGAGAGACATCTACTAATCCATCTAAGTCATCTTTGCCCACTTTTTTTACCAATTCAATACGGAATTGATACGCAGATGATGCGATGACTTTAACTTCTGATTTTTCGCCGATATTAAGTGAAAGTTGTTCCATAGCAAGTGCGGTAATTTAGTCGATGTTTACTCATATTAAGAAAGTCTAATGATACATTTTATTACATGGGGATGAGGTTATAAAATAATTAAATTTTGCACTATGGCGACTACATTTAATTCCAAGCTAAAAACAATCTGTGAAAATAAGCAAAATCGACTATGTATTGGTCTAGATTTAGATCCACATAAACTCCCACAAAGCATTGGGAATAACCTAGCCAATATGGAAGATTTTGCTAAAGATATTATTGATTCCACCATTTCGTTTTGCCCTGTTTATAAGCCTAATATGGCATTTTATGAGCGATTTGGTTCAAAGGGATATGCGCTAATGGAAAGATTAGTGGAATATATAAACGGAAGAGCAATAACTATAGCCGATGGCAAACGGGGTGATATTGGCAATACGACTACACAGTATGCATATTCAATTTTCAATGAAATTGGATTTGATTCCATCACCGTTGCACCGTATATGGGGAGGGATTCTATAATACCTTTTATTGAAAATGAAGAGAAGGGCGCTTTTGTGTTATGTCTTACATCTAATAAAAGTGCAGAAGATTTTCAATTTGCTACAATAAATAATGGAATGTTGTATGAACATGTAGCAAAAGTATCAGTTGAGTTAAACTCAAGTGAAAACATTGGGTTAGTAGTTGGTGCTACAAATAAACATCAAATGGATGAGCTGAGGGGAATTTCACCAAAACTGCCGTGGCTTATTCCAGGAATTGGAGCTCAAGGTGGAGACTTGGAAGCATCAATTTCAATTGGAAATAGAAACGCTGTTGGCATTGTGAATGTATCTCGAGGTATTTTATATGCAGGAAATGGAAGTTTAGATGCCATTGTAGAATCTGCACAAAATTATACAGACCAAATTAGAAAGTATTTATGACATCAAAAGAATTATTAGAGTTGCTTGAAGATAGTGGAGCCATATTAAATGGTCACTTTTTATTAACTTCAGGGCGACACAGTAATAGATATATTGAAAAGTTTAGAGTTTTAGAAAAACCATCTGCATTAGACCAAGTTTGTAGAGAAATGGCTGAACCCTATAAAAATCAAAATGTAGAGATTGTTTTGGGTGCTGCAATTGGCGGGATTTTAATTGCAGGAGGTGTTGGGCGACATCTTGGTGTAAATCATATTTTTAGTGAACGAGTAGATGGTAAAATGCAATTAAGACGTGGGTTTGAATTACCCAAAGGTATCAGAGTTTTAATTGTTGAGGATATTATTACCACTGGTGGCTCTGTATTTGAGTTGGTTGAATTAGCAAAAGAAAACAATGCTGAAATTGTAGGTGTTGTGAATTTAGTAGAACGAAGTCAAACCCCAATAGATTTTGGTGTACCATCAACACCAATTTTACACTTACCCAGTGAAAGTTGGGAACCAAACCAATGCCCTTTGTGTAAAGAAGGGGTAGAGTTTACTCAACGAGGAAGAACAGGAAAATAATATGTATAAATGGATTTCAATATTTATTGTACTTTCAATTTGTTTTTCAGAAGAGAATAAAAAATTTAAACTAGACTTAAAAGATCTTAGTTGCTATTCTAAAAAAATTGAAATTAAAGGCTTGTTGGAGGCTGATACTTCTGCAATTCAAAAAGACAAAAAATTATATGGCATTCAAATTGAGGAAATAAAGAAAAAGGCCAAAGATTTTCAAGTTGATCCAGTTACTGAAGATGAAATTGCGATAATTGAAACTTCACGTGGAAAGATGAAGCTAAAACTTTTTCCTGACAAAGCGCCGAATCATTGTCATAATTTTAAAAAGTTAGCCAATAGTGGATTCTATGATGAAACTAGATTTCATCGGGTTATTCCTGGGTTTATGATACAAGGCGGAGATATTCTCTCACGAGACGAAGACCGTTCAAATGATGGAACTGGTGGACCCGGATGGACTATAGATGCTGAATTTAATGATACACCGCATAAGCGTGGTATTTTGTCTATGGCTCGAGCATCAGATCCAAATTCAGCAGGGAGCCAATTTTTTATTTGTGTGAGTGACGCCCCTCATTTAGATGGCAAATACACCGCTTTTGGTGAAGTAATTGACGGGTTTTATGTAATGGATCATATTGTAAATGCTATGACGGATGCAAAGCATGTGAGAATGTTTAGCAAATCTGAATTACCCCAAGGGGCTGATCCTCAAAAATGGATAAAAGTAAAAGATCCGAAAACAAAGAAATTTCTTTATGTAGAAATCCCCAGTGATATGAATGCAAATTCATTTAAGTATGAGACCAAAAAGAAATTACGGAGTGATAATCCTGTTGCTGGCGCTATTATTAATAAAATTCGTGTAGTGAAAAAAAGTAGCAAGAAGGATGGACAATAAAATTGGGATAGCATTAGGTGCAGGTGGAGCACGTGGTTTAGCTCATATTGGTGTTATTAAAACATTGACACAACACCATATACCTATTGATTTGATTGCAGGAACTTCCAGTGGAGCGGTTATTGGAGCAATGTTTGCTGCAACAGAAGATATTGATTGGGTGTATCGCAGAATTAAACGATTTGTAACTAGCTCGGCTTATAAGAATATTGGCTTAGAAAAACTAGCCGTAACTGAGCAACCCAATGCATCAATTTTTCAATCTGCTGCAAACTACATGAAGGAAAAAATAGTAGTAAATATTGCTAATGATAGATTGGGACTTATTAAGCAAGAACGCTTAAGGGATGTAATAAAGTTTATGCTTCCGGTAAAAACTTTTGAAGAGTTAAAAATTCCTTTTTCATGTATTGCATTAGACTTAAATACTGGAAAGAACAAAATTTTCGATTCTGGAGATTTAGTAAGTGCCCTTACAGCATCATCGGCTATACCTGGATTTATCCCCCCAATTGAATCGGGAGATATGTTATTAACTGATGGTGGAGTGTCTTGCCCCATACCCATAAGAACTGTCAAACGAATGGGTGCAGACTTTACCATTGCAGTGAATGTGGGACAGAAAAATTTCAAAAAAATGGAATCTCCAAATTTATTGCAAATATTGGGACGTGCAGAGCAAATTAGTACATCAAGGTTGAGTGAAATTAAACTTCATGAAGTTGATGTAGCCATTGAACCTGATACATTAAATTTGTTTTGGTCACAATTTGATAAAATTGATGAATTGTTGAATTCTGGGATGGAAATAACAGAACAAAAAATTAATAGAATTAAAAAGTCATTGTATAAGAACAAAGGGTTTAGAGCAAAGATTAAAAAGATTTTTGGGGTGAGGGTTTAAACATTCATGAAGTATAAGCAAATTATAGTAAACATTTTTCTTGTTCTGCTTACATCGGGTGCATTTTCTGATACAATAGATGATGCAGTCTCATATAATATAAGTATTGATAGGAATGTTATTCATGCAGGCGAAAACATTTCCATTAAGGCTGATATCAAAATTAAAAAAGGTTATCACATTTACTCATCACATCCCGATTTAACATTGAGTCCATCATATTTTGAGTGGATGGATACAACGCTATTTTCAGTTATTGGTATAATGGATGAGCCAATGCCTAATATTGCATTTGACGAAATGTTTTCTATGGATGTGGGCAAACATAAGAAAGATCTAATTTTAAGTCAGAGTTTAACCATTTCAAAAGATGCACCCGTAGGGAAACATTCTGTAGATGGTACATTTATTTATCAAGCCTGTGATGCATTAAAATGCATCCCACATTGGGATGATTTTACCATCGAATTCGAAATTGTTGAGGGAAATGCAAATTCACAATTTATAGGTGCAATAGCCACAGAGTATCCATCACTAACAGAGGAACTAAATGATGAGGAACATTCGGTTTTAGATTCAGCAAGCTCATTGTTATCTTTTTTCCTTATGGCATTTTTAGCGGGATTAGCCGCATTACTTACCCCATGTGTGTTCCCTATGATTCCCATGACAGTGGCATTTTTTACTGGTCACGAAAAAACAAAATCACAGGCCATTCGAGATGCATTTATCTTTGGGTTTTCAATCATTGGAATTTATACCATAGTAGGAATTGGTGTGTCCATTTTATTTGGTGCAGAAATTGCAAATGAGCTAGCAACAAGTGCCATTGCCAATATTATATTTTTTGTTATTTTCTATATTTTTGCTTTTTCATTTTTGGGAGCATTTGAGATTGTACTTCCCACTTCATTTGTGAATAAAATGAATAAAAAAGCAGATAAAGGCGGACTGATTGGTATTTTCTTTATGGCATTTACATTAGTATTGGTGTCATTTTCTTGTACTGGCCCCATCGTCGGTACCGTACTCATTGAGTCTGCACAAGGTGAATTACTAAAACCAACTATTGGGATGTTAGGTTTCTCACTGTCATTTGCCATTCCTTTTACATTATTTGCAATTTTTCCTGAGTGGATGCAAAGTTTACCCAAATCAGGTGGGTGGCTAAACTCAGTAAAAGTAGTATTGGGATTTTTAGAACTCGCCCTTGGATTAAAATTTTTAAGTATTGCGGATCAAACATACCATTGGGGTATTCTTGATCGTGAAATTTATTTAGCATTGTGGATTGTAATTTTTACTCTTATGGGTTTTTATTTATTGGGTAAACTTCAATTAGCACATGATAGCCCTGTGGAGCGACTCAGTGTATCACGATTACTCATGGCAATTTGTACCTTTACATTTGTAGTTTATATGATTCCAGGAATGTTTGGTGCGCCTTTAAAAGGATTATCTGGGTATTTACCTCCTATGACTTCTCAAGATTTCGACATTATAAAAACAATTCGTGAAAATAAATCTACTTCAAGCTATAACGAAAATGATGATTTCCCTGTGAATCCAAGGTTCTCAGAATTTTTACATTTACCCCATGGAATAAGAGGTTTTTATGATTATAATGAAGCATTGGCATATTCACAAAAAGTAAACAAACCATTATTCATTGATTTTACAGGACATGGTTGTGTAAACTGTAGAAAAATGGAAGAATATGTTTGGGCAGAACCACAGGTGCTAAATATTTTGCAAAAAGATTATGTTGTAGTTGCACTTTATGTAGATGATAAAACAATGTTGCCTGAATCAGAATGGTACACATCTGATTATGATGGCAAAATTAAAAAGACAGTTGGAAAACAAAACTTTGACTCCCAAATCAGTAAATTCAATAGTAATGCTCAACCTTATTATGTGCTTTTGGATGGGAACGAAGAATTATTGGTTGAACCTCGTGCATATGATTTGGATGTGTCTGCATTTGTTAAATTTTTAGAAGAAGGTAAACGTGAGTTTAATGGTAAATAGAAAAAACCTCAAATCGATTATTTTAATTTTATTCATAGGCCTATTATGTTGTCAGAATAAAATTTCACAGGAACAGTTAGACGCAATTAAAAAGCTAACTGAGGATATTAATACAGCATCAGATTTTACTCTTTCATCGTTAGAAGATAGCGTCTACACGTTGAGTAAAATGAAAGATAAAGTGGTGTTAATTAATTTTTGGGCTACATGGTGTGGGCCTTGTAGAATGGAAATTCCTGACTTTAATGAATTATATTTGAAACACCATAATGAGGGTTTTGAAATTTTAGGTATTGCCATGGATGGTACTAAGAAATCACTGAAAAATTTCACTAAATCATATAAAATGGAATATCCCGTTTTATATGGAAATGCACGAGAATTAGGTGAAATCTCAATGAATTATGGTGGCGTAATGTCACTACCAACTTCAGTTTTAGTGGGTAAAAATAATAAAATAATCCGAACTTATCCAGGTGCTATATTAAAGTCATATAATCCACAGCAATATGCAGCATTTGTTTATGAAATTGAAAAAGCATTAAGGGAATAAAATAATGCCATTAATTACATTTTTCTGTCTCCTCTTTATATCATGCTCATCCCAATCGATTCAACCCCAACTAGATTGGATTACCAAAATAAATCAAAATAATGATTTTTGGTATGGTGTTGGAATATCAAACAAACATAGTTCTACAAATGCACGAGAAGATGCAAGAACAAATGCATCAATAGAAATAGCATCACAAATTTCCGTTCAATTATCATCAAAAATTACCAATGTTCAAACCGAATATAATTTTGATATTAACGAATATACCAAGTCGCTAGTTGAAAGTAGGGTTGAAAATAATTTAAAGAATATTGAGTATGTAAATTTTTATGAAGATGATGGGAATTATTATGTAGAGGCTAGATTATCTAAAGAATTATATTATAAAACGATTGAACTAGAACGAGATAATGCTGTACAGACTGCCCTAAAGTTAATTAAAAAGGTTAATGAATCCTTTAATGGTCAATCTTTTCAATTACTTCAGGATGCTTATGATGAGATTTATCCATATTTAGATGTTCCCATTTATGCTGATATTTCAGGCGAAAGTGTAAATTTATATAGCTATCTGAAATTGAAATTTCTTCAACTTACTGATAGGATTAAAATTATACTGCCTAAACATAAGTTAGAATTCACGTATGGCATTGGCAAAAAACAATCCACTTCAATAACATGTATTGACAATATTACGAATCAACCGATTAATGGTATAAAGTTAAAAATTCAATCAATGACTGAAAACCACAGCCAGCAAGTGATGACAGATAGTAAGGGGATTGCTACATTTAATATCTCCAATATTAACTCATTTAAAAGAATAGATAATATTATAATACTACCCTTTTTTGAAGATATGTCAATTTTTAGTGGAAATAGTAAATCAACATCAATGAATATATTTTATCATCCACCAATAATAGATTTACAGATTGATGAATATATTTTTGGAGACAAACAATCTTCTTCAATAGTTGAGTCAAATATAAAATCATACTTTGCTGAAAAACTTAGTGCCAATTTTTCATCCTCCAGCCCACATATTATTATTAAGGGTGAAGTGAATACATCAAAGAAATCAGACAAAGCTAATGAGTGGGGGATATATCAAACTCATTCAGATATTACCCTATGGGTAAGAGATGTTCAAACTAATTCTGAAATTTATTCAACATCTCTGACAAATATTCAAGGTGCAGATTTTACATCTAATAAAAACTCTGCAAATCATAGTTTAAAAAAAATATGTGAAAAATTGGAAACATCTGAGTTGAACGAAATTTTAAGTCATTTAAAACAGTGATTATAACTAAATTCAGCTAACGCAAAACAAAGGAATACAATGAAGAAGTCAATTTATATAATTACATTTTTTAGTTTGATATTAGTACTTTCAACAAATTGTGGAAGTGGTAAAGGGCCCGATCTTTCTCCAGAGGCATCTCGTAAAACATTATCGAATTTGCCACAGTGGTTTGTGGATACCCCTACAAAAGAGGGATTTAGATATGAAACCTCAACAGCAACAAGCCAAGATATTCAAATGGCAATCAACAAAGCTTCATTAGATGCATCAAATAAACTTGCAGGTCAAGTTAAGTCTGAAATGAATGGTCTCATTAAACGTGCTCAAGAGGAAACTGGTTTAGGGGAAGAATCATCTGTTATTGATCAATTTTCGCAAACTCAAGAGCAGGTAATTGCAACCACATTGCAAGATTGGAAAGTTTCTAAGAAAGAAATTCAAGAAGAGAAGAGTGATACGGGAAGAATCTATCGTGCTTATGTTTTAGTTGAATGGGATGAGGGTGCTGCTCAAAAAAGACTTTTGGCTAAAATAAAAGCAGATGAGCAAATTTATAATGCCATGCGTGCCACAGAGTTATTTGAAGAAATGGAAGCAAAAGTAGAAAAATATAGAGCACGGTATAATCAATAGTTATTTATACACCTTTTTAATTTTACGAATCATTTTTTCATTCAAATTATTAATAGCATCTAGAACTAACTGCTCTTTAGATGGTGCAGATTTTTGAGATTTTTTAGATAGTTTTTTTACATCGTTGGGTAATGCTCTTTGGTCACCATTGAATGTTACCCATCTATATTCAAATTGTCGATTTCCACTTACTAATTCTGAGTTCAATACTTGTGCTGTTTCTGCATTAATTACTTGGTAAGAGGCTTGAATTTGTGAGGATGCAGACAAATTATGTGAAGTAGCTAAAGCTTTAACTTCTCCATATACATTTCGAGTTTTACTCTTTCCGTCTTCATCTGTGTATTTTTCTGTATCAATAACCACTTCTTTACTATATCGTTGTTTGTTTTTGATATGTTGAGGATTTGACGCAGTTAAAAATGTAACTTCTCCGCTAATTATTTGGTGAACCCCTAATAGCTTTCCAATTTTTAAACTGGTTTGAGAGTCAATTAATCCTGATTGAGATAGTTTTTGTTCTTCTATAATTTTTTCAATTTGTTGTCTATCTATTATTTGAACAAATTCCATAATTGCATAATCATTTATCATGGCTGATCGAATGGCATTGGAAATATTTTCCCCGATAGTACCATATTGATTTTTCCCTGATTTATTTATAAACGGTAAAATTGCAATTCGAGTAGTTCCTGCATCCTTACACACCAAATACAATTCTTGCGAATCTTTATAATTATCTATAAAAGATTGTGCCAATTGAAATTGTTCCGCAGCCTGTTTTTGGCTATCTCTATCAGATTTAGATTTTAATTGTATAGCCACTTGATAATGACCTTCAGCAGCATTGGTTTTGGCTTTCTCTATTTCTGAAATATAATTTCTAATATTTGCTTTTGCTAACCAAATATCAGTTTTTGGATGGTTTAAATCTTCAATGGTAATCTTTAAATCTTGTAATATGCGTAATTCATCCACAATCTTATCCCAATAAAAATCAGGTTGATTTTCCTTCAAGCGGTCAATCTTACGATGATGTTTTTTTATGGCTTTAGGAAATGCAGTATCGAGGATTTTTTCAACCTCTTCATAGTTGGGTTTTAGTCGTAGTGCATCAACTGCAGCATAAACGGCCTGCTCATACTTTCCATATTTATTGTAGCTTTCAGCTCGTTTGTAAGCTCTACCATGAGCAGAAAAATATGCGCAAGATACGACAAGTAAATAGAA
Source organism: uncultured bacterium (assembly GCA_964344315.1). Taxonomy (GTDB): domain Bacteria; phylum Fidelibacterota; class Marinisomatia; order SCGC-AAA003-L08; family D37C17; genus JABHHG01. The sequence goes on from CAYFMU010000001.1 coordinate 67,871, forward strand.
GGTTAAGACTGCAATTTTCTTCAATTATTTCTCCATTTTAGTTTTTCTATATCACGCCGTTCTTTCTTGGTAGGGCGTCCAGAGCCTTTTTCACGATGTGCTATGGGTTGACTACGAGCAATTTTAAGTTTTGCTTTTTCATCTTCAGTAGTTAAATCTTCATAAGCATTTTGTGCAATTTTAGCTCCCACACGTTTATCGATGAGATCTATTACTCGATATGTAATTTTAATGAGTCCTTTTTGGATAGTGATGATATCATCAACATTGACTTGACGAGATGGTTTTACACTTGAATTAGAAATCTTAATTTTTCCAGCATTGCAAGCCTCAGTGGCCATACTTCTTGTTTTAAAAACTCGTACCGCCCAAAGCCATTTATCTATTCTAAATTTTTTAGAAGATAACATACCGAAATTTCACACATTGGGAATTAAAATTCAAATGTGAAAATGTGTAAATTCACATAAGATTCTATGAAAAAATATTCGAAAAATAAAAATCAATCTTCAAATATACATTATATTTATGGATTGAATGGTGCTGAGCAGATTTTTAACTCTAAGAAAGTAGAAGTAGTGCAAATCGATGTGATGAAAGATGGTAACGCACAACGTAAAGGTTTTATCCATTCATCATTAAAAAAATATAGGGGAAAGGTTAGTAATCTTCCCAAAGACCATTTCCTTAAAAAATATAAAGGATTACGTACACAAGGAATTGTAATACATTTTAAGGGGAATTTATACAGCCCAATACCTCAATACAAACAGGTGAAAAAGGATATACTTCTATTGGCGTTGGATAATATTGAAGACCCACAAAATCTTGGGCAAATTTTACGTACAGCAGAATGTGGTGGAGTAGATGGAATAATTCTACCGATAAATAATTCTGTGGGACTTACGCAAACCTCCATTCAAGTGAGTCAAGGTGCATTCTTGAATATTCCAATTTATCAATGTAATAATTTAAAAAATGAAATTATACGTTTAAAAAATGAAGGTTTTTGGAGTGTAGCATTAGAAAATGGATTAAATGCAAAACCGTGGTATGATGTGGACATGACAGGAAAAACTATTATTGTGTTAGGAAGCGAGGGAAAAGGAATTCGTCCATTAGTGTTAAAAACGTGTGATTTCACATCAACAATCCCCATGAAAGGTAAAACAAATTCCCTCAATGTTTCAGCAGCAGTGAGCGCAATTGTTTTTGAACGGCTTCGGCAGACCTTAACTCAATAGCTGTAGAATATCAATATTTGCCATATAAACAATAATTGCTGAAATTGATAAATATGGACCAAATGCAAGGGGGCGATTTCTATCTACACCTTTAAGTATTGAAATGGAAATCCACACAATTAATGCCAAAATGGATGATAAAAAAATAGAGAACAACACATTTACGGGTCCCAACCACATTCCTGTAATTAATACTAATTGAAGATCACCCAACCCCATGGTTTGTTTCTTGAAAATAGCTGATGTAAGTAGAAATACTAAGGATAAATAACTCACACCAAAAACTCCACCCCAAAACATTACACGCCAATCTTGTGGAAAGATAAATATATATAATAACAATCCCAATAGGCCCATTACAACAAGAGGTAGAGGGATGATATAGGTTTTAAAATCAATTAATGAAATTGCTAGTAATATGCTACAAATCCAGACAAATAGGGCACCTTGTGCTATATCATAATTGATGAATGCCCATAGCCAAATGAGTGCAGATATTATTTCAATTAGTGGATATTGTAAAGAAATGGATTGTTTACATTGGTGACATTTGCCTTGTTGTAGAATATACGTAATAAGTGGGATATTTCTATATAATGGTATAGGGGTATTACATTTTGGACAAAACGATCTTTTCTGCGCAAAGAAGTTTCCCTCTGGAAGTCTATAAATAATTACATTTAAAAAACTGCCAAAGGCTAAACCCAAGAGTATTACAAAAAGATGATATATTCCCATTGGGGAAATTATTAATTGGCTAAGGCAGAACCAAAGTGGAAAATTGGAAGATAGGTAACGACTACAATCCCTCCAATAACTGCACCCACTAGTACAATGAGTAATGGCTCAATAATTGAGGTTAATCGATCTACAATTGCATTTACTTGTTTGGTATAGAAATCAGATGCCTTTAGTGCTAAACCATCAATTTCACCAGTTTCTTCACCCGTGGCTAATAACTGTATCATGATAGGAGGGAATTCACCTGTTTCCTTTAATGCAGTTGAGATATTTACACCACTTTCTATATTTTTAGATGCTTTTTTAATGGCAAGTTCATACACTCGATTATCTACTACTTTTTGAAGAAGCCCCATCGAATCCATAATAGAAACGCCTGAGCCCACCAATATACCAAAAGTTTTTGCAAATTTACTCAGAATACCCTGTTCAATTAGACTACCAAAGATAGGGGTTTTAAGGAAGACTCTATCACGTGTAAGACGTCCACTATCAGTAAGAGAGAGGAGCCATAACACAAAAAGTCCCAAGAAAATTAACAGACTAATTGAGAAAAAGTTTGATTGAAACCATTCTGAAATATTCACCAATAATACAGTGTAATAGGGGAGTTCTGAACCCAATTGATCATATACCGATTTAAACTGAGGAATAATAAATGTGAATGTTACAAACATCATAAAGAAAAGGAATCCAATGATAAAAACAGGATAATACATGGCAGACTTAACTTTACGCTGGGTATCCTCAACAGATTCCATATAAGCAGATAATTCTTCAAGAGTTTCTGCCAACTTACCACTTACTTCACCTGCACGTACTAATGCAATATAAAGATTAAAAAATACCCCTGGATGCCGTTCTAAAGAGTCTGAAAGGAGTAATCCCCTTTTTATATTAGATTCAATATTTTTGAGGATTTTCTTAAACTTTTTATTCTTTTCTTCCTGAGCCAAGAAATAGACAGACCGTTCAATAGTTAGTCCTGATGCGAACATGGTTGCTAACTGACGTGTGAAAAATACCAATGTGGATAATGGTATTTTATTTTTAAACTTTTCTATTTCAAGATTTAATCTTTCGAGGAATGGTGTGAGAAAATCAAATGAGGTGTCACGCTCAGTGATTTTAACCACAATAAGCCCGTCAGAGCGTAGCTTTTCCGATGCATCATTTATATTTTCAGCATCAACACTACCCTCTTGGCGTGCACCATCTTGTGTTCTAACAATGTAATTAAATTGAGCCATCTATTCTTGTACTGTCGATCGAATTACTTCTTGAATGGTGGATACACCTTCTTCGATTTTTTCAATTCCAGCTTCACGAAGTGGGGTCATGCCGTTATTCAATGCTTCAATTTTAATTTGTTCTTCGTTAGCACCATCAAATATTTGATTTCTGATATTTTGTTTAACTTCCAAAATTTCATCAATGGCCGTACGACCTTTATAACCAGTATAGCGACATTTTGAACATCCTTTACCATGATAGAACGTAGTGGATGAAATTTTTTCTTTAGGGAAGTTTATCATATCCAATTCAGTTTGATTTGGAGTGTATTCCTCTTTACAATCCTTACAAATGGTTCTAATCAATCGTTGTGCAACGATAAGGTTTACACAAGAGCCCAATAAGAATGGGGGAATACCAATATCCAACAAACGTGTTACAGTATTAATGGCATCATTGGCGTGTACCGTACTGAATACTAAGTGACCGGTAAGGGAGAATTTTACAGCAATCCCTGCAGTTTCTTCGTCACGAATCTCACCGATGAGTAGTACATCGGGGTCTTGCCGAAGAATTGAACGTAATGCACTGGAAAATGTTAACCCAATTTCATCATGCATTTGCACCTGATTAATTCCTGCAAGCTGGTACTCCACAGGATCCTCAACTGTGGTAATGTTAATTCCTTCATCATTAATCTCTTGTAGAGCAGCATAAAGTGTAGTTGATTTACCAGAACCTGTTGGACCGCACATGAGTACCATACCATAAGGTTGGTTAATCCACTTTTTAAATGTTTTTAGCTTACTTTCAGGGAATCCTAAATCTGTAAGCGTCATAGATTTTTCACCACTACCCAACAAACGAAGTACACATTTTTCACCATGTACAGTAGGGAGAATTGAAACCCTCACATCGATATCACGTTCTTTGGTTTTGATTTTCATTCGACCATCTTGAGGAAGACGGTGTTCAGCAATGTTTAACTTAGATAAAATTTTGATACGCGTAATTATACCATTTAAAGAAGATATTGGCGGTGACATAATTTTAGCCAATACACCGTCAATTCTAATTCGAACAGCAACTTCATCTCTACCGGCTTCAATATGAATATCTGAAGAATTTTCTTTAATGGCTTCCATTAAAATGAGATTTACCAATTTAACAATGGGTGCATCTTCAGGGGAAACCTCTTCACTACCTAAATCTAGCTCATCGGCCTCTTCTTCACCTCCACGAACAATGCTAATATTTGAAATTGCACTTTCAACTTCTCCAGATTGACGAATTTTGCCATACATTTTTTCAATAACATTTTTGATGGCAGAATGTCCAGCCACACGCACCTTGGGATTTAATCCCGTAAGTTTACGTACTGAATCCAAGATAGCTAAATCTTCAGGATCTTCCATGGCAAGGAGAAGGGTATTATCTGATTTATTTAATGCCAATACATTATTTTCAACAGCAAAATCTTCAGGGATAAGTGCAACGACTTCTTCAGGAGCTTTCATCATATCTTCTTCTAAGATATGATCTTCACCCAGCTGAAGTGAAAATGCTTTTACTAAATCGTCCTCAGTTATGGCACCTTGTTTCACCAGAACATTGCCCAACTTGCCTTTGGTACTTTTTTGCTCAGATAATGCTGCCTCAAGTTGAGATTGCGTAATTATTTCTTCGGCGACTAAAATGTCACCCAATTTCATAAATTGATATTTATTATTCATTGTGGCCTTTTATAAGGTTTATATATTATAGTCCATCATTACAATGATCGGTTCTAGAAATTACAACTATTGCAGGGTCACTTGCTTGTGATAATGGATCCATAAGTTGTACAATTACATTTGATTCTCTATCTTCACAAGTTGGATTTTGTGCATCATCGCAATCATCACATACATTTATTCCTACATCATATCGTACAGTCCATGTAACTTGGCCAGAGGGGTTGGTTACACCAAACGTAGGATTATCATCAGCAATTCCATCACCACACCAACCATTTGCATCTGTATCACCATCTGTTCCACCACCCCAGAAGGTTCCACCTTGGATGGTACAATTGGCTGAGGAAATATCTTCACTTATATCTTTATCTGCAAATTGCCAAGTTCCACCAGCATCTGCACATGTAGAACAATTATTATAAAATGGGAGTGAGTTTTCATCTTCATCAAATAGACCATCAAAATCAGCATCTTCATAGCATACTCCTGTAATACCATCTCCATCTTGATCAATTCCATTACAGGATGAAATTATGGTACCAAAGGGGGCAGTTAATGCTAATGTGCCGTCATCGATAAAATATTGATAATAATCCATTAATGTTGCCGTTACAGTTACAACAGCTGGAGCACCTAATGTACTAAAATCCCAAGCATTAGGGTTTGCAGATGCACTTAATGTACCATCAGGAGTTAATGGTAAAACTAAACTTTCTCCTGCATGTGACGCTCTACTATCAATGATGAGTTCTTCACCTCCTGTACCAAGAGTATGCGCACGGATGATTGTTTCACTAAAAATGGTTGCACTACCAAATCTTAATTTTGTATTGGCAACCCCTGTATAAGATTCACCTTCACTATTTTCGTTCCCCGTTTTTGCTGCACCTTCAATGGATGCGGGGTGGATTTGCTCAACCCATAAAAATCCAAAGTTGTCTGTACCTGGATCATTCTCATCAGGTACTACTACATTTACACCATCACCATCTTGACACATCATATCAAATAAGTCAGCATTTACTTCTGGTACAACACATTTGTAAACCAGACTATCAGCATCTGCATCAAGTCCCCAGAAAATTTTATCACCATGGAAATATGTTGCATCAGGGTCATATACATCAGTGATTCCCCTTACATCAAAATATACATTAGTACTATCTGAAACAGGGTTAGAGTGAATATCCCATAACATTACTGTAACAGGGATTTCATAGAGTCCACCACCTATATTTGATATATCTACATACGAATAGTTGATTTCACCTTGAGCCGGTGGTCCTGTAAGTACGGTAACAATATTTTTTTCTTCTGTTGGGACATCAGACACTGCTGAACCAATCTCGCCATTATCATCCTCGTACAATTCAACTTTTATTCTTACCGTACCAGGTGTAGTTCCAGCATTAATCGAGATTGAACTTTCACCATTTAAAGAAAGTTGATCTACTTCAATAACACCCGGTTCACCATTAATATGAACGCCTGTAGGAGAGTTTCCAACAATAGTAAACTTAACCCAATAAGGTTTATCTACATTTGATCCATTGGCATCACGGATAGCTACGGATATGTCGGTTGATGCTTGACCACCACCACCTTGTACCATAATATTACTGGGGTAGGGGTCAAAAATTTCAATATATGATGGAGTTGTAGATTTTAATTGAAGATATAATGTGTCTGTAAGTGCTTCAGAATTAGCCACAATAGCAACTAGACCTGATGCATTTTCCATACTGAAAATTACTTTAGATGTATCATTTTCAAAATATCCAATTTCAGGAATTGAACCGATATCTTCCCAAATTAAGTTATCTGGATTGTCTGGCTCAGGTACCTGTTGAATGGCTTCAAAAAATATAGCTGTATTATCGTCAGGCCCGTATCCTAAAGAGTCAATCATTGTTGCCGTAATATATGTACTTACTTCACCTGTCCATGTACAACTGTTACCATCTTCATTTTCTTCACAATCTTCTTCAGCAGTATATGCAGTACATCCTGCATCACCAGTACAGGACCCTGCTCTTTCCGATGGAAGGATATAATCATCTGCTTCAATTTTTAACTCAGCTACACATTCTGGACATTCTGGGGTAGCATCTAAATAAGTCATATTAATGGTAGAACTTTCAACACCAGTAACACTAGTTGAAACAGATACATTGACCACATTGTCCCAAGAACAATCACCAATGGTAGATGCATCTTCTGAACAATCATCGAGATTTTCGTAGTTATCACAACCATCACTTCCATCACAATATCCTACAAATCCTTGAACTGGGCAGAAGAGTGCAGAGGCAGGTGAGCCTCCATTACCCGTTTGTCCATTTATTACGGTTAAATAACCGTCAACATCATCTTCAAGATTAAATGTAATGGGGATATCTGCCAGTGTATTTCCATTGGCATCGATAGCTGTTGCAAATAAAGAATCACAATATAAACTATCCATGCTCGTTACTGAAACTGTACTCAATTGCGACCATGTAATTAAATCGGTAACAATATTTGTAGTAATCGTTACCTCATCAGAAAACAGTGTTGTATTTGCATCTAAAGGATGTTGGATATAAGCAGTAAGTTTATCTGAAAGTCCTTCAGAATTCCAGTAACTAATTTGAGCAACCCCTGGTGTAGAAATTGCAGTAGAATCTGCTTCTGTTTGTGTATCATCTTCAGAAGTATCTTCATTACAACATGTATTTACTAAATATTCAGACAAGTTTCCACTTGGGGGTTGAACGTCCCATGTACAGGATTCAGTTGCACCAGTACAATCATCGCTTGTAGTGTAGTTTTCACATCCATCATCTCCTTGACATGGGGCTGTTGCACTTGATAATGAAAAACGAATAGGTACATTGGCCATGCCTACACCATCTGAATTTCTTGCCATTACAGAAATCACCGTTTCATTACCCATTATATGAGAAACTTCACTCAAATTAGGACTGAAGTTAAAATATTCAACATCTAATTCAACGTTGATATTACCTGACATATCCAAGGTAATACTTTGACTTACATCGGTTACGCTATCATTTCCATTAATTCCAATACTAAATTCAACGACTTCAGTATCATTTGTACCGGTATAGTTTTCAGTATTTGGATAATATATGGTTTTGGCGAGTCCAGTTGAGTCTGTAATTACTTCTGCAGATGAGATATAACCAAATCCGTCAGTAACTTTTTCAAATTGGATGGGAACATTTTGAATCCCTTCACCATCTTCATTCAATGCACGGGCGAAGATTGTATCAATGATGGTCACATTGATATTGTCTTCTACTACTTCTTCTGCAATTACCCAAACATCAATTGAACTAGCTTGATTAATATAATACTGTTGCTCTTCAATATATTCAACGGTATGGCTATCAGAAATTCCACTGCTACATACTTCTCTATCAGAATTAAACAATTGATAAGAAGATGAATTTTTCAGTGCATCAACATTGATCTTCAACGAATTGGATTTTTTAGCTTTTTTAAATTTACTTTTTGATTTTAATGAAGTCGTTTCTTCTTCAATCCACGAAAATTGAAGTTGGTTGTTAGACTCACTTACAGCACGTGCAATTTCTTCAAATTCAACACAGGCTACAACTTCAGCAGAACCAATATCAGTCTGAGTTGAATTTAATATAATATTACAGGTTCCATTTTCAGCAGTAACACAACTAGCGCTTGATAAAGTACCATAATCCCAGTTATTAAAAAATTCTACATTTACGTTTGGTACAGAGGCACCATTCTCATCAGAAATGAGTGCCGTAAATGTTGTTTCATATATGGTTGTAGTATCTGTAATGATTACATAATCAGTTGGATTTGATGTTAACTGAACGGTCTCAACCAAATCTTCAACAGGATGAATAGTTAATTCATGAGTAATTGGATCGGGGGAATTCCCATAACGGTCAGTAAATTCAATACTAAAGGAAATATTACCAGCTTCTCCATTATCTTCAAAATCGAATTCAATTTCACCAAATGAATTTGTTATATACGATTCATACGAAATTTCACCAGCAGGTACATCTGTCGTTGAGTTTTCGTACGTAATTTGAAGCCATTCACCATTATCTACCCAAGACGTAGGGATATTAACCATTCCTACACCTTCATCAATAACACTTGTTTGAGAACAGCAATCTACACCTTCTTCTAAACCTTCACAGCTTACATTTAACAATGTAACTTTAAAATGAGTTTTAGTAAGGTTATTATCAGAATAATTAGTCGTTCCATCACTTTCCATAAATAGACAGTAGTCAAACAATGGCTTTTCTACTATAAAAGGAATAGACGCAATGGGGTCACTATTATCTCCATTTAATAATTGTGCTTCAATCACTAAATTTTCTGATCCCTCAGTATTTGGGAATGCTTCATAAGTAACTTGTGCAAGTCCAGCAGCATCAGTTTCAACAACATTAATACCATCTCTGAAGTTTCCAAATTGGGCACCATCACTATCACCAAAGTCAAAGAGAATTTTTACATTTTCAAGGGCAAAGCCTTGGTGATCTTGTACACGGGCAAATACTTTAACAGAATCTAATGTTTCTGCATTTACACCTGAATAAACAACTTCTTTTTCTGTATAACCAGAGATATTACCAACAGCAATTTCATAAGGTTCAATCTTAACATGGCTTGTATCTGAAGCCATCACACTTCCATTTTCAATTAAACTAGCTGTAACTAAAATAACCCCGCTCTGGCCACCATCATTTAGATGTTTTTTCAATATTCCAGCACCATCTGTAAAATCGCCTGTTATATAATCACTATGGGTTTCAAAATAAGCATCTGTAATAATGTTATTTTCATCTATACTTTGCCATGAGAAGTTAATTTGTTTATTATAGGCAGCATCTTGATGATTTCGTAAAATAACTTGATAGGTGATATTTTTTGCATCACCATCAGCATAGTAACCTAGAGTGCCTGCATCTTCACCCACTTCATTATAAATGGTAGTACCAGTAGATACTCTATTGAGCGTTAATGAATAATCAGGTGTGGTTGGAGGTTGAATATTTAATGATTTAGTAAGTTTGTAATTTTCATCTCCATCAGGAATATTTGAATCAGTAATTGAAGCTGAAATTACCACATCAGTATTTTCTGTATCTTCATTGGGAAAGAAAATTTTAGCTGATGCCTCACCACCTTCATCTGTACGAATTTCATAACTGGGATCTAAAGTTCCATCTTCTATATTTTTAGAGAATAAAACCGGAACATTGGGGAGAGGGGTATTATTTGAATCTGTTACTTTAAATATAACATCTACACCTTCAAAGTCACCTGCAATGATATCATCTGCACCATTAGACGTATAAATACTTAACTTTTCTGTATCAATAAGTTCGTAGTATGGATGTATATCTACCTCATAGGTTGCAGTAATAGTGGAATCTCCAAAACCAATACTCTCAGTAAATGAAGCCGTAACCGTTAATGTACCTGCAAATCCTTTATCATCATAAGTGACTTGTGCCTTACCATTACTTTGGGTAGACGGTGATTCATTACTAAATGGACTAGATGCATGGTTAAAGTCATCGCTTGAGTATGAAAAATTTATGGTTTTCCCAGAAACAGAAGTTGATGGGCTTTCCAACGTGGCAATGAACGTGATGGGATTATAGTCCGTACAATTTGTGCAACCATCTGCGTAATAGGTATCCGTAGAATAGGGAGTTACGCTAATGGAATAATCAAAGTCAACAGTTGGATTAAGGGGATTATCTTCTGTACATGATAGCCCAAAAATAACGACAAAGCTAAAAATAAGTATATTTTTGATATTTAATAATTTTTTCATATCTATCTCCTAATTTAATTCTCTAAGTCTTGTTCTGCAGAAGAATGATGTTCATTTTTACTAATCCCAGAATAATTATCATGTATTATTCGTGGAGTGATTTGAACAATTAAATCTGTTTTTTCAATTACTTCTGATCTATGAACAAAAAATTTCTCACCGATATAAGGGATTCTCCATAATAGAGGGAATTTACTTATATCTAATCTTTTACCTGCACTAAGCAGACCCGCAATGACTATAGTTTCACCATCTTTTACTCGGATAGTTGTATTGGATAATCTTTTCTTCACATGGGGAATATTTCTATCAGGACCAATCATATCATATATTGAACTTACTTCTGGAGTAACAGATGTAGTTATAAATCCATCAGTATTCACTGTAGGAATAATTTTCAATTTGATTCCCACTTCTTCACGTTGAACTTTTACTTGTCCACCTACACCACCACTAGAAAGGATATAAGGTACCACATCAACCATTGAAATTTCTGCTTCATGCCCATTGAGTGTTACCACTTGAGAGTTGGCTAATATTTCAGCTTTATTATTTCTCAATAAGAAGTCTAAGGTAACATCAAACTGTGTAAGTTGTCGTGCAGCGCCACCTTGAAATGGAACGGCACCATCTGAAAATCTCTGGAAATATAAGTCTTCAGATAAACCTAATTTTTCAGCTTGAAAAGTTTCAATAATTTCACCAGTGGTCGCATCTTGGGTAACTTCCATACCTGGAATGAGTGATCCTGATTGTCCTCCGCCTGAAAATGAGACAGGTGAACCCGCTTCAGTTATTATATATCCTAGTTTTGCCAGTTTGGCCCAGTCTATACCCATTTTTTCTTGATCAGATAATGACACTTCAATGAGTTTTGCCTCTAACATAATTTGGAGTGCAGGAACATCGATTTGTTTAATTATCTCCTCAATTTCTGCAATTTTCTTTGGGCTTGCATGAATAAGGAGTCTATTACCTGATTTTTCAACCGTAATTTGAGAAGAAATATTGGTGAGAAGTTGAACCACTTCATCTGTATTTGCATATTGTAAGGTAATTACATGCGGTTTTACACCCACATCTTCAGTAATATTTGCCTGATTTGCTACTAAAATTGAATTTCCAACAATTTCATAGCTCAACCCAGATGCACGTACAACTAAATTGATGGCTTGATCAATCTGTACATCATTTAAGTGTATGGTCAATTTTTCTTTCTCATTGACGTTTGCACCTGTTACAATATTATATCCACTCTCATCTGCTAACATTGCTAACACTGCCGACAGTGGGGCACCCTCTGCGTGGAGGGTAACCTTATCAGAAATCTTTGTGCTGAAAGCAATTCCAATAAGCATTATAAAAATAAAATGTGATCTCATATTTTTCATTGTATTCATTCCGTTCTATCTTGACTGAACAATATGTTCAGTGAGTTCTCCGTCTTTTTCAAAAACTAATTTAGTTGGTAATAATTGGGTAATTTTACCACCGGCTAACGTGTCACCTTGGGTTAGGAAATGCATTTCGTTTTTGTACTGTATAGCCGCTTTTGTAATATTTTTTTTATTTGTCCATATAAAATCAACATGGATTTTTCCACTTCCAGACAGATAATATTCTTCCAGTCCTTCAATTTTTAAAGCTCTACCTAGATTAGTGGGGTCCATTGTCATTTTAAACTGTGTTTCAGAACGATTTGAATAATTTTCTTCAAGTTTTTCGATCATATCTCTCAATTCTGTATCAGATCCAGCATCTTCTTGTTCAAGTTTAGTCTGAAACTTATTTAATTGAGTATTTAATGTGTATGTGGAATATGACATATACAGGAGAATAAGTGCTGCCGCTCCTGAGAGTATGTTCCAATATAATGACTGTCTTAAATTCAATTTTATGCCTACTTATTTATAGAAATGGTGGTTAGCTCTAATTCAATATTATGATTCATTAAATCCTTTAATCCTTTTCTTTTAGATACTTTTTCAACATTATTTTTGAGTTTAAAAGATTCAACCTGAATAAGCTTATCATTGGTTTCAAGTTTATTCACAAGTTTTCCAAATTGTTCGTACGAACATCTTATATCAACCTCATAAGGGATATAGGTATATTTCCCTTTTTTTGTTTTCTTCTGAGGTTTGATACTTAATACCGCAATATTTAATTCTTCAATGATATCCGTTAAAGACTCCAAAAATTCGATAGAGGCTTCTTTATCAATCATATTTGTTTTTGTGGCCAAGTTGACTTCAAAAATATTATACATGCGTTTTAATTCACTGGAAAGAATTGAGGCTGCATTGTATCGCTCTTGAGTAGATTTAGATGTTTTTTCTAACTTTCTAATTTTTGCGGGTTTTGAAGATACAAAAAAACTATTTTCAATAAAGAATGAAAGCAAGAAGAAGGATAGAATTCCTAAGAAAATTAAATTTTTATTCATCATTATCCTCGCTTACTTTTCTTAGATTTTTTACGTTTTGCATCTGATTTCAATTTGGCTTCTATTCTAAAAGTAAAGGTTTTATGCCCTTTCACATTATCTTGTGAAGAATCTAAGAATCGTACAGATTCAAAATCAGAAAAGAATTCATTACTTGATTTTAGTCGACTGATAAAGTCTTTAACAACATCAAACTCTTTTACACCTTCCTCTAATTCTGTAATAGCAGAGATGTTTAATTTTTTACGGAGAAATTCAATTTGAGTAATAGACATGGTCTCTGGAGTTAATTTAGTCAACGCCATAATTTTGGGTGCCCAAAACACACGTTTTTCATCTAATCTAAATAATGATTTTACATCATCCTTTGAAAGGTTGATTTTACTCTCTGACTCTAAATTATCGATTTTCTTATTTAAATCTGCAATACGATCCTTACGTTCAGAAATTATAGATGAAAGATTGAAGTTAATCACATTAAACCAAACAAATACACTCAAAAGGGCAACAGAGATTGCACCCAGAATGATATTTCTCCGTTTTTCCAGTTGCATTTCTTCCAACTGGTGTCGGCTTACCGTTTGGTTTAAATCAATTAATATATACTTATTGCTCATGATGCCTCTACCAATCCTCTCAATGCACATCCAAATGCAACTGCATATTGTGCAGGATTTGGTATATCATCAAATTTCGAATTACCCTCAAATGGGTTTAAAATTTCAATTTCAATATTTAGATTCTCTGCAATGAATTCTATAAGACCCGGTACATAGGCAGATCCACCAGAAATATAGAATTTGTTGAAGAATGCTTGATTACTTGATTTCATGTAATAGCGTAGTGTTTTTCTTAATTCATCCACCAAATCATTAAAAATTGTGGATTCAGCAACTTTAATAGCAAGGGGATCAACTTCGGCAGTATCTCCGCCGTCATCATTTACTGCATTTACACCATCTTGCCGTTTTATTGCTTCTGCAGAATTATAATCAATATTTCTCTTTTTCATGATTTCGCGAGTAAAATGATAACCGGCAATATCAAGTTCACGCGTAAAAAATCGATGTTTTTGCCCCCAAGCAATGAGTGTAGTTGAATAATTACCAATATTGATAATTACATCTACACCCTCTTCTGGTAACTCATGAAAATGTGAATATGTATTTGCTAGGGAGATAGGGTCAGAGTCAAATATTCCCGACTTAAATCCCGATGCTTTTTTTATTTTATCATGTTGAAGAATGGTATTCTTTGTAGTTGCAATGAGCAAAACATCATTCTTATCTAATTCTTGTTCATTTTGACCTAAAATATGAAAATCAATTACAGGCTCAGTTCCGTCCATAGGGATGTGCTTTCTAGCTTCAAATTCAAGTGAAGCAGATAATTCTGATCTATCCATTTCTAAAGTGGTGAGTTGTTTTACACTGGTATTTCTTCCTGAAATGGAAGAAATAGGGGACTTTTCTTTTTTTGTATTTATCCCTAGCTCAGTGGTTAACTCTTGAACCGCAGCAGTCCAATGTGCAGTAGATAGTTTTTCAGGGTCAAAGTCCTGCTCACCATCCATCACTGGACGTGTACCTGCATTTTTTATTTCAATATTTCCGTCATTGTCTTTTTCAGCATGTATCATTTTTACATCTGAAAATCCAAAATCAATTCCAATACTCATATTTTAATCCACGTGTTCGTAAATAGCTTTTATGTCAGTTGTTACGGGCTGATAGGTAATCATAGTCATGGCAGCAGTTGATGCTCCATCATCAGGGCAACGTGCAAGATACGGAAAGTGCGGAGGAGGAAATGTTAAATTTTGATCAAAATAGTAATCCTTATCCATACCGATGTCATTCCCATTATACGGACCATTTGCGCTTCTCATCATATATCCGCGATATTCTTGAATGATGCCACCCCATAACCTTAGTAATCCTCTATGGTCATCTGAATTTGAAGTACCATAAATATCTTGTCCTCTACCATCTGTTAATGGTGTTACGTCCCAAACATTTCCAAAATCATTCAAATTATGTTGCCAATATTGCATGACAAAAGATTCGTGTAATGCAACTAAACTAGCATGTACATTAACGCCAACAGAAAAGTTGTTTGGTGCATTTCTATTATCTGGGCTATTCGCGATAACTACATTTGCTGATGATACTAGCCCCATAATATTTGCAGATCCACCGCAGTCACCAGGAGCTGTTAATGCACAATCATTTATACCATCACCATTTTCATCTACCACAGGCTGAGGCGGTCCAGAATTGAATGCGATGGCATCAGCATTAACTAAATCGCCGGTAATCCAAATATTTGTAACTACTGTATCAACAGGGAATGAATCCCAAGGGTTTGTAGTAAATGCATTGTAAGATGTACCCCCCGCGAAACGGCTATTCCATGCATCCCTGTAATAGGTTGCCCATCCTTCATACATTGCAGATTCATCACCTCCAACGGCATCAAATCCAGAAGTCACCACTGTGTATCGTCCTTTATATGTACCATGAACAGTTACAGGTCCACCTTTTACATATATCACGGCTTCTTCATCATTATAATAGGTTTGAGAAATTAATGTGCCATTATAAGGATCCCCAGGAGTGGTATACGGACCAAAAGTCATGGTAGCATCTTCCCATGTATTATTTTGGTTAGTATAATATCTCCAGAAATTATGTGGATCATAATGGCTTAAATTTGTAGCTCCATATCCATTTGGATGCTCAATTGTAGTTTGGTTATTATCATCAGGTCCATAATTTGATGGATTTCCTCTATTGTAAGAGTCATTAGTGTAACCATTAAAGTTATCATAAGTGAGCATGTATCGTTCTATGTAATTACTTCCAAAAAAGGTTCCACTTGGAGTATCAACGTATTTACCATGGAAATCTTCCATAGCTTGAGTGTATTGATCACATGAACTCTGATCGGTAGTTGTACTAATAGCGTTATTTACTCTACATTGCCCAGATGCATCATCAACACCTTCTAAATGCATTACATTTTGAAGCAGTCTTTCTCCGGTATTATCTGTTACACCATCAAGATTACTATCACCTGCAATAGCTTTTTGATAGGGGGGGAGAAGGTACCAAAACTCCGTTACTGTAAATCCCCCTTCAGCATGAAATTCTACATCCGTCATAATTAATTTATCCCGTTCACCACTAGCTGGATTTGCAGAACGGTCTAAAAGGCGAGTTGCATCAACAGTTACACTTGCAGCGGAAACAGTACTCCAAAACCCTTTCATAGGGAAACAGACCTTTTCTTTCTCTATATAATTAGGGTGTTCTGGTGGCCCCGACGTACCGGTAAAATTTGAGTTGAATATTCCTCCATCTGGAAGAATTGGGTCGCCCGCAGAAACATTTGTTGTATTAAATTCAGAATTTTCATAATCGGTATCTGCCATTGTAATATAAACTGTATTAGGAAACAACTCAGTTCCCCCAGTTGTACTGCACATTAATATGGGGTCATTTGTTTGTACAAATCCAGAAACTTCTATATCATTACCAATAGCATCATTGGGACCAAAACAAGGCTTTCCTCTCCATGTTGCATTGGTACTTGTTCCACCATATGGGCTAGAGCCCTGTGTCCCATAAATTCCAGGGGCACCTCCCGCATGTTCATGATTAGTCAAATATAAATATTCGGAAAGCGATTCTAATTCAAATGACATGACCATTGTATCTAAAACAGTTACATCTTTTCCAAAACTATTGATAATAGATTCACCAATTGCATAAGCATTTCGCTCCGTTCTTCGAGAAAGTTCATTTAAAGATTCTTGTAATATTACATCTCGATAGTTACCCATATTGTTTGTTATTTGTACAGGATTTTTAAACGTGGTATAATCAATTGTGAATCTTTCTTCTCCAATTGTAATACTATCCAAACCTAATGAATCTAGCGAGAAATAGCTGTAAACGTTGGCTAAACCAGATTCCGCATTAAAACGGGCTTTTGTTTTTGCTATTCTATGATCTAATCTGATTTCTCTATTGACTAAATTGGTAAATGGTGCCAATGTTATTAACATTCCAACTACGCCTAAAATCATGGCAGAAGGCAGTATAAATCCTTTTTGATTATTTAATGGACTAGACATTATATTTGATTTGAATATATATAAGGGTTAAAAACATATCGATCAACATAATAGGATTCTAATTCATCACCAGCAGCATCAAAAATATCAATTTTCAACTCAATTATATACGATGAGTTTAAAATGTCAAGAGATGCAGGATTGGTAGGATTGATATTATCACTGGTAGGCCTATAGCATTTTAACTCTGAAACATTATATTTAGCTTGGCCATTATTGTATGTATTATCATAATTATAAATCTTTTTACCTGCTCGGGAAACACCAAATTCTGAATGACTAGAATATATAATATTTACATTTTCAGAATTATTAATGGTAATTTCATCAATGCCAGAATAAGTTCCAGGTGAAATTGAAATAGAGGATCCTTTAACAATAGATGTTTCAATATCATCAAGAACATAATTTGCAAATACCTTTGAATCTAGTTTGATAGATTCATAAGAGTTAATTGCAGAAGTTTCAACAATTACAAAACACATCCCCAAAAAAATAATTGAAGAAATGAGTAATGCCACTAAGAATTCCATTAATGTGAATCCGTGTTGCATTTCTATACTTTGTTTAATATATATACGTTTTACGTTCATTAATTAAATACTATTTGATCTACTGTAAAAACGAGGGAGTCTCTAGAATTTAACAAACCCCATGTGATTTTTGTGTTGAGTGTATAATAGAAATAATCGTTATTATCATACTTTATTACTTTTTCTGCCTTGTAATAGAGTCGTCCTTTATTGGTTTCACTATTACTTTCTGGAAATTCAGAAGTAAAAAGCTCCACTTGACCACCGTCTCTCCAATTCACATCTTCATCTACCTGCCATTCGCCTGCAGCAATTTTAGATTTCCAATAATTGGTAAAGTTTTTTAATTCACTAAATGCTTTTTCTTTGATGTTTATTGAAAGCATTTTGTGCCGGTAGAATGCGGTACCCTCCATGATAGCAGCACCAATCACCATGGTAATTAATATGCCTATTACTAACTCAAGCAGGCTAAATCCACCTTGGGAATTTTTAGAAAATACCTTTTTCAAATATTTCTGCATTATCTGCCACCTGAATTGCGTCTGAACGGTCGATAAGTCCCTGGTTAAGAAGCCTTTGTAAATCCATATCCAATGTCTGCATTCCTTCTTTACTTCCTGATTGTATTAACGAAGGAATTTGATAAATTTTATCTTCACGAATAAGATTTCTTACCGCAGTATTGGCAATCATAATTTCTGATGCAGCCACACGCCCTTTACCATTTCTAGTTTTCAATAGCTTTTGTGCAATAACTGCCACTAAACTTTCAGATAACATTGATCTAATTTGTGATTTATTTTCCGTAGGGAAAACATCAATAATTCTGTCAATAGTTTTAACTGCACTTGATGTGTGTAATGTGGATAATACTAAGTGACCCGTTTCAGCCGCAGTAAGTGCTAACTGAATAGTTTCCAAGTCACGCATCTCACCTACAAGAATAACATCTGGATCTTCACGCAATGCGGATTTTAACGCATTTTTAAAAGAATGGGTAGATTGTCCCAATTCTCTTTGGTTAATCAAACATTGTTGTGAAGTATGGTAATACTCTACTGGATCCTCAATAGTAATAATATGTTTTCTAAAATTACTATTCACATGATCAATCATTGCAGCCAAAGTTGTAGATTTACCACTTCCCGTTGGACCAGTAAGAAGGATGAGCCCTTTTTCTTTTTCCGCCAATTGGTTAAACACAGTAGGTAGTCCTAATTCTTCCACAGATTTAATATCTGATGGAATGGTTCTAAATACTGCAGAAATACCATTGAGTTGGTTGAAAAAATTCACCCTAAAACGACCTTTGTCTTCCAGTGCAGTAGAGAAATCAATCTCTAAATTTTCTTCAAATACTTTTTTCTGATTATCGTTTAAAATTTCACTGGCAATAGATTCCATGGTGGAATTATCCAGCTTGGCCATATCCAATGGCTTCATTTCACCATGTATCCTAACCATGGGAGTTGAACCTACACTCAGATGTAGGTCCGACGCCCCAGATTTTAACGAATATTCAAGTAAATTAGAAATTATTGACATTAATTATTCTCCGCCATCATCTCCGGAAGTACCACCTGCTTGACCATATCCAGTCCAAACACCGTTGGTTACATCGTAAGTTACTTCTTTACCAGCACCACCACCCATTTCTTCAAGGCTTGTTGCTTTAAGTTCACCACCTGCTTCACCATCAACAAGTTCTAATCCTGAAATATCAAATTCCCACTTCAATTTAACTGACTCAGAAAGTGTCATGTAGCCATCTTCAATCATTTGATCAACTTCATCTGGGAAATCACCAGTTTGTTGAGCATACAGTTTTGCATTCATGAGGATGTTTTTTAATTGAGTTTTCGCATCAGATGCATATGCCTTTTCTACATAACTGAAGTATGTAGGGATTGCCACTGTTGCCAAAATGCCAATAATTACTACTACAATAAGGATTTCTACTAGGGTAAAGCCTTCTTGGATTTTTTGCTTGAATTGCTTCATGCATTCTCCTGTTTTCTAAGATTATAAAAAATTTGCCTGTCGATTAACAAATATAGCCACAAATCAGGGGTTCGATGCAAAGCCTTAATGTAACAATTTGTAAGTAATTCCCCTACAAAAAATGGCAATTTTGTCGAGGAGGATTGCTATGGATTATAAATGTAACGTTTTCATTACATTTTGATACAAAGTTTAAATCAATTTAAGTTGAGTAAAATTCCTATTTTTAATCCATAATAATTGGCTGATAAATAGTGCCGAAAAATTTAATGATTTAAGGATGAAGAAAGATGACATTTAAGCGAATTTTAATAACTTTTTTACTACTTGCGGTAGTAATTCCATCACAATTTGAACTGATTGAAAAATCACAAACCTCTACAAAAATTAAATTTTCACAAGAAAATTTAGAATTAAAGCAAAAAGGTGAATACAAGAAAATTCATCGATTAACTGAAGGTAGTACCACTGATGAGGGAATGCCTGAACTTCCATTGCACACAACATTTTTTCAAATGAAGCAAGGTGTCGCATATGACGTTGAATATACGGTGTTAGCATCTCATAAAATTGAAAATGTAGAAGTATTTCCTTTTCAGGGTGAAAGTGAAGATGGGTTGCAACGAAACATGGTTAAAAATATAGAGTTCTATAATTCGGATGCTTCATATCCTGAAAAACATATAACAGTTTCAGAACCTATGGTTATGCGGGACATTGAAGTGGGATTAATATCATTTGTACCCTTTGAGTATAATGCTTCAGAAAAATCATTAACCGTTTATGATGAAGTTGAATTTAATATAGTTGAATCTGGTGAAAGAGATAAAAACACAACAATTCCTGCAAAAAGATCAAAACTTTTTGAACCATTTTATGAAGACTTTATTGTTGATTATGAGCCCCTTTCCAGTAGAGAAGAATATCAACCATCATCAATACTTTATATTTGTGGTGGAGGATCAATTTCTCATCCTTATGTACAACAGCTTATTGAGTGGAGAGAAAAACAGGGGTACATCGTATATGTGGTATCTACCAATGAAGTTGGTGGAACCAGTGCTTCTACTGTAGAAAATTATATTGATTCTGCATACAATCTTTGGGATAATCCGCCTGAAGTTGTGGGATTGATTGGAGATACAGGTGGAACCTATGCCATCGGTAATTTCACTTATAGTGGAGGTGCTACCGATGTAAATTACTCTTACATTTCGGGTGGAGACTTTCTTCCAGAGGTGTTTGTGGGAAGAATTTCTGTTAATAGTTCCAGTGAAATTTCCAATGTTATTAACAAAACACTGGTTTATGAAAAGGCAGAAACACAAGCAGACTGGTGGTATGAACGTGCAGCATTATTAGGTGACCCTTCTTCTTCAGGAGTATCGACTATTACCACAATGAAGTATATCCAAAATATTATGGAA
The DNA here is from genome assembly GCA_964344315.1 of uncultured bacterium. GTDB lineage: Bacteria > Fidelibacterota > Marinisomatia > SCGC-AAA003-L08 > D37C17 > JABHHG01. Next base: position 89,224 of record CAYFMU010000001.1, read on the forward strand.
AACTATGGTATGACGGATATCAGAACAAACTATGATAATGGTAACTATGATAATTGGGTTGAAAATCAATTTGATGATGGCATTTTATATTATAATTATCGTGGGTTTTATGGTTCAAGTGGTATTGGAACAAATGGATTAGATAGTGGTGATTATTTACCATTTGCGGCATCCTTAACCTGTGGAACTGGTGACTTTAATGGTACCTCCGAAAGTGAAAGTTTTTATCGTGCGGGATCATTAGCAAATCCACAAGGAGCGGTTGCCGCCGTTGGGGTAGCAACTACTGCGACTCATACTGCTTACAATAATATTGTTCATATGGGAATGTATGAAGGTATATTCTCCAATGGCATGTATCATGCTGGTGCCGCCATGGCAAATGGAAAAATTGCATTGTATAGAACATATCCCACCAATCCCAATAGTGCAGTATCAAAATTTTCAGCATGGCCAAACTTAATTGGTGATCCTGCATTACACTTATGGACTGGTAAACCGCATGATTTTATTATTGATGCACCTGCAAGTCTTCCTGCAAATACGCAAAATATGGAAGTATCGGTTACTGATGAAAATGGTAACCCTGTGAATGAAGCAAGAATTACCCTTATTCTTGGTGGACAACATTTTACCGCATACACCGATGAGTCTGGTGATGCCATTGTTACATGGAATTCCAATAGTAATGGTGAGGCAATTCTTACCGCGTTTAAAGGTGGATTTAGATTGGGTGAAACGATGGTAGAAATTGGACAAGTTGCTGGAGCAGCTATCTATGTTGATCAAACCAGAACAACTATTAATGAAATTAATGGAAATGGAAACTTCCAATTGAATCCTGGTGAAGTCGTTGAATTAACATTACCACTTCTAAATTTTGGGTCTGAGAATGCTGAAAATGTAAATATTGAATTATTAAGTTCAAATATCAATGTAAATATTATAGATGCAGAAAAAGTAATTGCAGAAATTTTATCAAGTGAAAGTGTAGATGTAGTATTTGAGTTAGAATTGGAGAATAATCTGTATGAAGGTGAAGATTTAGATTTAACCTTATATGCCCAAGTTGATGGTAGTGAATGGAATATCTCTGTTCCTGCGCATGTATATGCAGCTAAACTTGAGAATTCAGGTCTCGAAGTTGTTGGTGATGAAGCGTTAAGTCCTGGAGTTGAATCAACCATTGATTTAATTTTCAATAATTCAGGTTCACAATCAATTAATGGTCTTGTGGTAGAATTAGAAGAAAATGATTTTATTCATGTGATGGATAACAATCTATCATCATTCAATATTAATACAGGTGAGCAAGTGGTAATTCCATCATTTAAGATTTTGCCAGTTTCACATTTAATCAATGGGTCAACAGTTTCATTGAAATATACTTTCTCAACCATTTCAGGCTATGAAGGTGAAGATTATATTGTTGTAAATGTTGGTACGAGAGAAGAAGGTGATCCACTTGGCCCTGATGAACATGGATATTATATTTATGATTCAGGTGATGTTGCATATCCATTGGCCCCAGAATATGATTGGATTGAAATTACTGGCGGTGCTGGTGGCGGACAAAGTTTGAATCTAACTGATACTGGTGATGGTTGCTACTCAGCTGGTGGTTGGTATGGTTGTGATGATCTTGAAGGTGAAGATACTCAAGTAATTCAACTTCCATTTGACTTCCAATTTTATGGAATTGTTTATAATGAAATCACAGTAAGTACCAATGGATGGATTGCATTTGGAGACAGAGAAATGTCTGCGTTTAGAAACTATAGCATCCCTGGTGCAGGTGGCCCATCTCCAATGGTGGCAGCTTTTTGGGATGACCTGACTACAGATGGTAGTGGTCAAGTTTATAAATTGGTTACTGATGACTATGTTATTATTCAATGGAATAATATGAGAATTCATGGCCATGGAACTAATAACGATACAAATACATTCCAGATGATTTTGTATAATCCTGAATACATGGGATATTTAACACCAACAGGTGATGGTGAAATAAAAATCCAGTATAAACGATATAGAAATATTTCAAATGGTGATTACTATGAATATACGCCACTCCATGGATGTTATTCTACTACTGGAATTGAAAACCATTTAGGGAATGTGGGTCTAGAATATTCATTTGATAATGACTATCCAACTGAAGCAATGGAATTAGATGATGAAACTGCAATTTTTATTACCACAAGTTTAGGTAATACATTTGTTATGGGTGATGTAAATCAAGATGAAGAAGTAAATGTATTGGATGTGGTAACCATTGTAAACTTTATATTGGGTGTGGGTGAACCTACAGCATATCAAGAATTTGCTGGTGATATGAACGAAGATGATGCATTGAATATTCTTGATGTAGTATTAATTGTAAATACAATTTTAGCTAACTAGAAAATCAATTTATAGCGAGTTTAAAAGCCCTTACTTTTTAGTGAGGGCTTTTTTTATTACATCTTGATACAAAAATAAAAGTTATAATATTCGCAAATTTACGATTGTGTATTTGATTTAATTATAAAATAATTACCAATTAAGGATAAAAAATGAAAAACGCTTACCTGTTATTAATTATAATTTCTATCGTTTTCCCCCAAAATTTTGAGTTAGTAAGCAAAGGCTTGCAATCAACATCTATTCAGTTTCAAAATGATGAAATTGAACTTGTACAAGAAGATGGGTATTCCAAAATAACGTCTACTCATGATGGGATTTTATCCGAAGAAGGTTTGCCAGAGTTGCCAATCTATTCCACATTTTTTCAAATGAAACCTGGAATCGCCTATGATGTTGAATACACAGTGGTATCTTCTCGTTTAATTGAAAATATTAACATTTATCCACATCAATTAGAAACTCAATCTTCAAGCAATAGAGCCCTTGTTAAAAATATAGATTTTTATAATTCAGATGTAAGCTTTCCTGAGAAAAACCTTTCCCTTTCTGAACCAATGATAATGCGAGATTTAGAAGTTGGACAAATTACATTTGTACCCTATACCTATAATCCATCAGAAAAAACGCTAATTGTTTACGATGAAGTAGAAATTGAAATTGTGGAGTCAGGAACACGTTCGGTTAACCAAAATCTACCTGCAAAAAGATCAAAACTATTTGAGCCACTTTATATGGATTTGATTGTTGATTATGAACCATTAACCAGTAGAGAAGAATATCAAGCAGAGACTATATTGTATATTTGTGGTGGGAATTCTTATTCACATCCCTATGTACAACAGTTAATTGAATGGAGAGAAAAGCAAGGATACAAAGTACTCATTGCTCCCGAAAATGAAACGGGAAGTTCTACCACTTCGATTTCATCGTTTATAGATAACTTATATAATTCAAGTGAAAATCCACCTGAAATTGTGGGTTTGATTGGTGATGTGGATGGAACCTACGGGTTAGCTACCCATGGAGTTCATGGTGGTGATGGTGATAATGAATATGCTTACATCAATGGCGGAGATTATCTGCCTGAAATTTTTATAGGAAGGATTTCTGTTAACAGCTCAAGTGATATATCCAATTTAATTAATAAAACACTTACCTATGAAAAGGCAGAAAATCAGGAAGATTGGTGGTATGAACGTGCGGCTCTTGTGGGGGATCCATCTTCATCGGGCATATCAACGATTACAACAAATCAATACATTCAGTACATTATGGAAAATTTTGGAATGAATGATATTCGTACTAATTATAGTAATGGTAATTATAACAATTGGGTAAATAATCAGTTCGACGATGGCATATTGTATTACAACTATCGTGGTTACATTGGTTCAAGTGGAATTGGTCAGAGTGGTTTAGATACGGGAATTTATACGCCATTTGTATCTTCAATTACATGTGGTACAGGTAATTTTGGATGGGGAACTTCTGAAAGTGAAAACTGGATTCGACAGGGATCACTTACAAATCCACAAGGAGCAGTTGCTGCAGTTGGGGTAGCTACTTCTAGTACACATACTATGTACAACAATATTGTAAACACAGGAATTTACGCCAGTATATTTTCATTTAATATTTATAACGCGGGTGCAGCTCTTGCTAATGGTAAATTGGGATTAGTTAAAACCTATCCTACAAATTCTTCTGCCATTGGTCAATTTTCACAATGGACAAATCTAATGGGTGACCCTGCACTTCATTTATGGTCAGATAAACCTCATGACTTTGTAATTGATGCTCCAGAATCATTACCAGCAGATGTTCAAAATATGGAAGTAAATATTACGGATGAAAATGGAAATCCTGTTGATGATGCAAGGGTTACATTAATTTTAGGTGGGCAATATTTTTCAGCTTATACTGATCAATCAGGCGATGCAATTTTAACTTGGACTTCCAGTAGTAATGGTGATGCTATTATTACTGCATTTAAAGGTGGATTCCGTTTAGCAGAAACAAATATTCAGATTGGCCAAGTATCAGGCGTTGCATTTAATGTTGATGAATTAAATTCAAGTATGGATGATTCAAATTTTGGAAATGGAAATGGTGAATTAAATCCTGGTGAGCTGATAACTTTAAACCTATCATTACATAATTTTGGTAATGAAAATAGCGATATGGTTATTGCAAAACTAATCTCAGGCAATAATAATGTAAATGTGGTGAATACTGAGATTGAGGTAGGTTCAATCCAATCTAATGAATCTGTTAATTTAGTATTTGAAGTTGAATTAGGTGAAAACCTTTATGAAGGTGAATCTTTAGATTTTAAATTGGAAGTTGAACATGAAAATCAAAATCATGAATTTACTATTCCATCTTATATAAATGGACCTAAATTAGAGTCTTCAGGATTTGAATTAGTATCTAATAACAGTAGATTTGATAATGGTGAAGTGGTTGAATTGGATTTACTATTCCATAATTCTGGTTCAATTGATATAGAAAATATGCAAATAGAATTGGACAATTCTAATCCCATGTTTACAATTATTGAGAATGATTTTTCATCATTTGATATAAACTCGGGTGAACAAACGGTTTTATCTTCAATAAAGCTACAATTAAATAATCATTTTATCAATGGTTCTGTAGTTTCACTCGGATATATATTTGAAAGTGAAAGTGGATATGCTGGTGAAGATGTAATTACATTCATATTAGGTACACGTGAAGAGGGTGATCCGTTAGGCCCAGATGAACATGGGTATTACATTTACGACTCAGGTGATGTTGCATATCCAATTGCCCCTGAATACGATTGGATTGAATTGGCAGGGCTTAATGGCATCGGTGAAAGTATGAATTTTAATGATGGAGGATATGGTGAATCGGAATCTGGTTGGAATTGGCAAGATATGATACATTCACATGTTGTACAACTTCCATTTGAATTCCAATTCTATGGAATTATTTATAATGAAGTAACTGTTAGTTCAAATGGTTGGATATCCTTTGGAAATCATCCAATGGCAGCGTTTAGAAATTACAGTATTCCTGGTGCAGGTGGGCCATCTCCTATGGTAGCACCATTTTGGGATGATCTAACCACCCATGGAAGTGGTCAAGTTTACAAATATGTATCCAATGACTATGTAATTTTCCAGTGGAATGAGATGAGAATCGAATCTTATGGGAATACAGAAAATACTTTCCAAATCATTATATATAATCCAGATTATATGGGGTATGTTACTCCAACTGGCGATGGTGAGATGAAAGTTCAATATAAAGAATTTAATAATATTTCTAATGGTAGTGGAGCCTACCAACATCATCCATGTTATGCAACAATAGGTATAGAAAATCACTTTGGAAATGTAGGACTGGAATATACATTTAATCATGATTATCCTGTAGAAGCTATGGAACCTTCTGATGAAACCGCTTTATTCATAACTACAAGCCTTGGTTATACTTTTGAATTAGGGGATTTAAACCAAGATAGTGAAGTAAATGTGTTGGATGTGGTTACAGAGGTGAATATTATTTTGAATGTCATTGAAGCTACGGCGTATCAGCAATATGCAGGTGATATGAATGATGATAATCAAATTAATATTTTAGATGTAGTCCTATTAGTAAATATTATTTTGGCTGGTTAAGAATTATTCAAATTTTTGTTAAAAGCCCTGATGTATATCGGGGCTTTTTTTTAACATGTTGATACAATTTTACTTTTTATATTTAGTGCCAATTATAAATATCTTCATAACGGTATAAATCAACAATCTATAAATCTTGAAGGAATACGAGTTATGAGACGACTATCCGTAGCAATTATTGTAATTATTTCATCGTTCCTGTTTTCAGAAAATTTTACATTAAAATCTAAAGTGAATGGCATTAAAACCCTTCATTTTTCACAAGAAGAATTATCTTTTAATCAAAAGGATGGATACCTACGGTTAACCACACCAGAAAAGGGTAGTACTGTTGAAGATGGAATGCCTGAACTTCCAGTATTTACTACCTTTTTCCAAATGGAAAGAGGTATAAAATATGAAGTGGATTATGAGGTAATTTCTTTTCATGAAATTAATGATGTAGAAATTTATCCATATCAAGGTGAACCACTTGTAGGCGTTGAAAAGCCATTTATAAAAAACCTCAATTTTTATAACTCAAACCAAGGCTATCCTCAAACCAAATTGACAGTTTCAGAACCCATGGTTCTAAGAGATATGGAAGTAGGATTAGTCTCAATCACTCCATTTGATTATAATGTTGCGACTAAAACACTTACCATTTATGATGAGGTTGAAATCCAAATAACAGAAAATGGAACTCGAGAAGAGAATAACCATTTCCCTGCAAAACGTTCAAAATTATTAGAACCCCTTTATGAAGAAATGATTGTTGATTATGAACCATTATCTTCAAGAGATGAATATCAACCAGAAACCATCATGTATATTTGTGGTGGTGCGGCGGCGAGTCATCCCTATGTAAGAGAGTTAGAAGCATGGAGAGAAACACAAGGCTATGATGTTCATATAGTATCAACTTCTGAAACGGGATCTAGTGCCAGTGCAATTGAGAATTACTTAGAAGATGTTTACGAAACTTGGCAATCGCCTCCTGAAATTGTGGGTTTAATTGGAGATACTGGAGGCACTTATGCAATTGGTTATCATACTTATGAGGGTGGTGCCACCGATGTGGATTATTCATATTTGAGTGGGAATGATTTTTTACCCGAACTTTATATAGGAAGAATTTCTGTAAATAGCTCTAGTGATATTTCAAACTTAATAAATAAAACTCTCACTTACGAAAAAGCTGAAAACCAGGCCGATTGGTGGTACGAAAAAGCTGCATTAGTGGGTGATCCTTCAACATCAGGAATTTCTACAATTACCACCATGCAGTATATAGAGAATATTATGGAAAACTATGGTATGGATAATATTCAAACCAATTATGGAAATGGAAACTTTGATAGTTGGGTAGAAAATCAGTTTGATGCAGGAATACTCTATTACAATTATCGAGGATATTATGGTTCTAGTAGTATTGGCCAATCTGGATTAAATAGTGGAATATATGCTCCATTTGCTGCTACGGTAACTTGCGGTACAGGAGATTTTAATAGTACTTCAGAAAGTGAAAGTTTTGTACGAGCGGGTTCTCTTACATCTCCTCAAGGGGCTGTAGCTTGTGTGGGCGTATCAACACTTAATACACATACTGCTTATAACAATATTGTTCACATGGGAATGTACGAAGGGATTTTCTCAAAGGGGATGTACCATGCTGGGGCTGCATTAGCAAATGGAAAAGTGGCATTATATAAAACCTATCCAACCAATCCTAATTATGCAGTATCGCGTTTTTCGGCATGGCCCAATTTAATTGGTGATCCCGCACTTCATTTGTGGACAGATGTACCTCAAGATTTTAATATTAATGCACCAACAACAATTCCAGAATCTGTATCCAGTGTTGATGTGAATATTACTGATGAAAATGGATTTTCTGTAACTGATGCACGTGTAGTATTAACATGGGGAAGTGATTATTTCACAGAATACACTGATGAAAATGGTAATGCGACTATAAATTGGAGTGGTGATGTTTCTGGACATGGTCAAATTTCAGTATTTAAAAAAGGATTTAGGTTGGCACAACAGTCCATAGCACAAGGTGTTGTAGAAGGTCCTTCGTTACATTTAGATCAAAATAGATTATCAGTAAATGATGCCATTAATGGTAATGCAAACAATTTGGCCAATGCAAATGAAAATGTTACCATAGAAATCCCAATATCGAATTTGGGTAATGAAACTGCACGTCAACTGATGGCGACATTATCTACAGGTAGCGAAAAGGTGAGCATTAATAATTCTCAAATAAATGTAGATTCAGTGAATCCAAATGATGAAATATCGTTGATTTTTGATTTACAGTTAGCGGGTAGTATTTATCAAAGCGAAGAATTACAAATTCAGCTTCAGATTGAGGATATATATGAGAATAACTGGAGTTTTAATATTCCACTCATTGTTTTTGCTCCTAAATTAGAATTGAATGAGATTGATATTGTTGAAGATAGAATTTTAATGCAAGGCATCGAATCAGATATTGCATTATCTTTTAAGAATAATGGTGCAGTACCAGCATCAAATATAATGATCACATTGAATCCAGATTCAAGGGTTAATATTACACCTCATGAGTTTTACTTATCTAATATCAGTGCATCTGAAACTATCATGGTTGAAGATATAAGTATTCTTCCATCAACTGATATTTTAAATGGAGAAGTAATACATATCCCATTTGAATACGTTGCAGATAATGGAATTTTAGGAACTGACTTTTTAACCTTTTCTGTAGGCGAACGAGATGTTACAGATCCGTTGGGTCCAGATGAATATGGATATTATATTTATGACTCGGGTGATACCGATTATGCCCAAGCACCAACATATAATTGGATTGAAATTGTAAATAACGGTGGTACACAAATCAGCTTTAATGATGGCGGTGACGGAGAATCTACTTCATGGGGTTATTCTGATGATACTGAAACTATTCAGTTGCCATTTGATTTCCAATTTTATGGAATTGTTTATGATGAAATTACCATAAGCACAAATGGGTGGATTGCCTTTGGTGAATCTGATATGTCATCTTTTAGAAATTACAGTATTCCTGGTGCAGGTGGTCCTTCTCCAATGGTGGCAGGATTTTGGGATGATTTAACCACAGATGGTAGTGGTGATGTGTATTACCTCAGTAATAATGACTATGTAATAATTCAATGGGACAGCATGAGCATCCATGGTCATAGTAATTCACAAAATACATTTCAGATGATTTTATATAATCCTAATTCAACATATACTCCTACAGGTGATGGTGAAATTAAAATTCAATATCAAGAATTTAGGAATGTATCTAATGGTGATTATTATGAATATACACCATTGCATGGCTGTTATGCTACAATCGGTGTGGAAAATCATTTAGGTGATATTGGGCTTCAATATACTTTTGATGATGAGTATTCTACAGAGGCCATGGAATTGAGTGCTCAAACTGCAATTTATATAACAACATATCCTCCTGAAGAATTACCTCAACCAGCATTAACATTATCTCAAGATAGTTTTGAATTGATAGTGGAAAGCGAAAGTTTAGCTTCTGAAGCTATAATTATTGGAAATGATGGCGAAGAAGAATCAGTACTTTCATATAATGTAAATGTGTCTTACCCAAATTTAGAATCTCCATTTGCTGTAACTGGAGGTGGTCCTGATATTTTTGGATATTTTTGGAGTGATTCAGATATTAATGTTGAATTAGATTATACTTGGGTTGATATTTCAGAGATGGGTTCATTGGTAGAGTTTGTTAATAATGATGATGGAACTACATTGATGGATATTGGGTTTACATTTCCATTTTATGGTGAAGAGTACACACAGTTCTTAGTGAATCCAAATGGCTGGATTGGTTTTGAATCTGATAATGATGAGTGGTACAATGATAATCTATCCGAAAGTAGTGATGGACCTCAGGCAGCAATTATGGGTTTTTGGGATGATTTAAATCCTATAAATAATAATTGTAATGCAAGTTGTGAAGGTAATGTTTATTATTATTCTGATGGTAGTCAGCTCATTGTTTCATTTAATGGTGTGGCTCACTGGGTTACTGAAGATTATCCTAATAGTATTTATGATTTCCAGATAATCATTGATGAAAATGGACAAATTCAAATTAATTATGGGGAGCTAAATGGAGGATATTCTGCAACCGTTGGAATTCAAAATTCAGATGCCTCCTCATATGTTCAAGTTGATGATTATTTAAGTAATTATTATCATGATGGTTTATCGCTTTACTTTGAAAATGTAGTAGTGTATCATGATTGGTTAATTATTGATTCTCCTCAGAGTTCCGGCACATTATTAGATGGTGAAAGTGTTGAAGTAAACTTCTCAATTGATACTTCGGATATGCCTGAAGATGATTATGTTGCATATTTAAATATATCTACAAATGCTGAAGGTACAGTACAGATTCCAATCAATTTAAGCGTAGGAGAAGGTGCTCTACCTGGTGATGTAAATACAGATGGTGTTGTGAATGTTTTAGACGTAGTTCAAATTGTGAACTATGTTTTAGGTAATCTTGAATTTAGTGCATCTCAAGTTGCATCTGCAGATATGAATGAGGATGGAATTGTGAATGTATTGGATATTGTAACATTGGTTAATTCTATACTCACTTTTTAATCATTGATATACCTAATACAGACCAAAACATTCTAAATTTCATGCTCTGAATCTCTAGGAAAATAGCAATTGATTGAAACCACACTCATAATTTTAATCCTTTCATTACTACTTTTTGGGCTAATTGAGAGTATCAATCATCGGTCGGTCTTAAATCAGTTGCCTATCCGAATTCACGTCAATGGTGCACGGGGAAAATCAAGCGTTACACGTTTAATTGCAGCAGGGCTCCGCGAAGGTGGAATAAAAACTATGGCCAAAACCACGGGGTCTGCACCAAGAATTATTAATGAACATGGAAAAGATTTAATAATCCATCGGTTGCGTTCAGCATCAATTGGAGAACAAGTTAAACTACTACGAAGTTTTTCACGTAAAAAGCCAGAAGCTGTAGTTATTGAATGTATGGCAGTACAACCTCAATATCAATGGGTAGCTGAGCAAAAAATGATTCAATCAACGGTAAGTGTAATTACCAATGTGCGTCCTGATCACTTAGATGAAATGGGATCTACAATGGAAGATATTGCATACTCACTTTCCAATACCATCCCATTTAATGGTACTTTGGTAACCGCAGAAAGGGATGTACTTACTCCTCTTGAAGATGTTGCGAAAAAACGCAACTCTCAAGTTCATGTAGTTGATGGAGATAGCATTTCAGATGACTATTTAAATAAATTTCCATTTTTAGAGCATGCAGATAATGTGGCATTAGCACTACAAGTTTGTAAAGATGTGGGGGTCAGTGAAGAAGATGCACTAAATGGGATGTTGAAAACAAATCCTGATCCGGGTGCATTGGTAATTTGGGACTTGGATTTTGATAAAACACTTCATCATTTTGTGAGTGCTTTTGCAGCAAATGATCCCAAATCTACATTACAAATCTGGAATATGCTTGAGCATAGAATTGAAGATAAATCTACGTGTATTTTTTTAAATACACGTTCTGATAGGCGATACAGAACGGAGCAGTTAGTAAGTTTAGTATTTAATGAAATTCAACCTGACTTATTTATAATTCGTGGAGATGATTTACCCAAAAATATTCATGAACAAATTGATAATCATGATAATATGGAAGTAAAAATATTTTCTGATGCTTCACAACCTCAAGATATTTTTGAATATTTAAATACATTAGATGAGCAATTCATTATGGGAATTGGAAATATTGTAGGATGGGGAGAGAATTTTGTCTCCAAATTAAAGGAATTTAGAATTAATGTATGCTGATCCAGAAATAGCAATTGGTATAGGAATTATTCTCAGCTTATTTTTTACAGAAACATTAGGTGTTACTGCGGGTGGTGTAATAGTGCCTGGGTATATTGCATTATATTTACATGATCCCCAAATGGTTGTAGGAACATTTTTAATTAGTTTAGTCACATTCTCATTTATTAAGCTGTTATCCAAGTTTATGCTTATTTATGGGAAACGTCGTTTAGTATTAAGTCTATTGGTTGGATTCTTCTTGGGTTATTATGTGAAAGAAAATTACATCAATGGTGATCTTTATGTTATCGGTAATATTATTCCCGGGCTTATCGCAAGTTGGATGGATAGGCAGGGGGTGATGCGAACAATAAGTGTAATCCTTATAACTGCCAGTATTGTTTATTTAAGTATGATGTTGTTATACAAGGGGGTAATCTATGTTTAGACCCCAAATTCAAAAAACGCGCGTATTAATCGCCATGGCAATTTTTGGTTTATCCATGGTTTTTTGGGCATCTAATTCAACGGTAGTTCATACAGCTGTGGGTTATGAAGAAAAACTTCTCGCTTCTGAGATTATGGAATCTGCTCTGAAAGTGCTAAAAAAAGAAGTAAAAGACCGCGACTTTACCATTTTTAGAGATATTGATCCTAATCTAACGGGTTTGATTTTTAAAGAAGATAGTCCTATTCGTTCAAGTTCAGGGGATTTGGAAGCAAAACAGACTGTATTAAAACCAAACTTTGCTGCCATTGTTGTGGATTTATTTCATCAATCTGGGATGGAAAAAGGTGATACTATAGCCGTAGGAATGACGGGGTCAATGCCTGGGGCAAATATTGCAGTATATAGTGCATGCAAAGCTATGGGTATTCACCCTATTCCTATTACTTCGGTGAGTGCATCAATGTGGGGTGCAACAGACCCAACATTTACATGGCTAGATATGGAATCTACACTAAACAAGCATGAGGTTTTTGAATATAAAAGTGTGGCCGCTTCATTAGGAGGACGAGGAGATTGTCTTCGGAAAATTGGAAAGTCTGGCGGTAAAGAGGGTCGAAAACTAATTATTAAAGCTACCATTAGGAATAATATTCCACTTATTGATTATACTATTCCAATTGAAAATAAAAATGTATCCAAAAGCATTATTGAACGTTTGAATTTATTCAATCAACATGCTACAAATTTTAAAACCTATGTGAATGTGGGTGGAGGTGTTTCAAGTATTGGAGTGGGGGGTAAAGATAAAATTTCAAAAAGTGGATTTATTACTTCTGAATCACTGTTGAATATGAAACCCCGTAATAGTGTTGTACGAGAATTTGCTAATGATGGTGTTCCTATTGTTAATATTCTACATATCCCCCAATTGGTACGTGGAATTATCCCCTATGGTGCTGAAAAAATATCCACTGGTGATGGCAGTTTATATAGAGAAACACGATATAATTTAATGGTGGCAGGCATTGCCCTTGTATTTCTACTGGGTATGGTTATTGGAGTGGGAGTTTATAGCCATCAACAAATTAAAAAACGAATGCAATCTTACGAACCCGAATCAATATTGTAATGAAATTTTTATCCATCATCTTCATTTTATTTTCTCTGTGTTTTGGGAAAGTATTAATTCCATTAAATGATGTAGATTCAGAAGACCTCATTATTAAAGGGAAAGAAAGAACCTATTACCGGTTGGAAAAAAATGAATATCTTGTAAGTGGTCCATCTACAGTAACCATTTATTCCAGAGGGGCATTCCCTAAAAAGAGTAGTGGTGATTTTGAACTCAAGTTATCAACATTGCTAAAAGGTTTTGAACAAGTAGATAGAGTTGAGTCAGTCTCTAAGAAAAAAGATAAAAACGTAATTTCAACCCTACATCCCATGCATGCGTATACACAATCAGCAAAAACGGTTGTTGATGTACCGAAAGGTGAGTTCAGGTTACAAGTAACCAACCGATCGCATTGGAATTTACCAATTCTGTCACGAGTTGTTCAAAAACGAACTAGGAAATAAGTGAAGATTTTAATTTTCAAGTTAGTTTTCTTTACATGTATATGGGCAATCCCTTTATCACATCGTCTCAGTGTACCACTATATTTTACCATATCTACTGGTGTTGGTTATGATAATAATGTACTCAAGTTTTCAGAAAAAGAGATTGATGATTCGTCAACAAAGCCATGGTTGTTAAATGAAAATGATTTAGCTTCATCTATTTTAAAAAATAGTATTACGCTACAATATTACCCCTTTTTTATATCTAATCATGAAACACAGATTTATTTTAAATTCAATAATTCGCAATTCTTAGATGCAAAGGATAAATCTAATAATAGCTTTTCTATAAAATTATCGCAACATATAGGGAAATATCAATGGTTGAAATTATCATATAGCTATATTCCACACATTTATTTGCGCACATATCAAGATAGAGATTTACCCGTAATAAATGCACCTTCAGATAATGTAGACCATACCATTGGCAATTCATTTTTACCGGCATCATTTGGCATTGAGTCTGTAAGTATGTATTATTCACATCCTTTACCTGTGATAAAAGGGTGGGGCCATTTAAAATTGGCAAAAGAAAAACAGTATTATAATGAAAATTTTACTGAATTTGATTTAGATATTAACCATTTTACATTGGGTTTAAGTTTAAGGAATATCCCTCAATTTAAATTCAATTTTAGTTTTACCAATTCAACTGCAGAGAATATTTCATTTCAAAATGGGCTTATTGCATCTCAATACAAAGATAGAGGGTTTGTACAACAAAAGATATATACTTCCATGAGTATAAGTGATAAAATAACCCCCTTTTTTAATGGAGTTGGTACATCATTAAGTATTGAGAATAGAACATTTTCATCAGTTCTAGATACTGATCCCCTTCATAAGGATAGAACACATGTAGATTCTAAAATTTCATTATGGTTGAAAAAAGATCTAACGCGTAGTTTGAGTTCGAAAATTTATACTCGGTACAGAAGTAGACAGACTGCATCAACAGAAGAGTTCGTGGAAGGATTAAAGTCTTTTTCAAAATATGAGTTTATGTTTACCCTTTCATATAAAGTCGCATTGAATTTATATAAATGAAATATTTCTTCCTCATAATTTTATTTTTTATAGGATGCATGAAGCAATCTACAGAAGTGAAGAGTGATAAATCTATTTTCATTCAACCAACAATAGATGCGGTATACAATGTAGAAATTCAAAATGATACACTATATGTAGCTAATGGTAAAGATGGATTAAAAATATTTGAAATTGAAGACGATGAATATTTTACATTGTCAACTATTTATGATGGATATGGATTTTCTGAAGGTGAAAATTTAATAAGCATCGTAACCACTTCAAACTTCGAATATTTTTTCCTTTTAGATAAATTTAATTATACAACTGCACGAACAAAAGAATCATTGTTTGTTGATGGTTCTGGAATGGTTACCCAGAGTGCCTGTTATAATTATCAAAGTCGTTCAACAATATTGGTGGATGATGCAAATCCACAAATTTTAACGCTAAATCGTAAAATTGATCAGTTTGATGAAACGAATCGTAGTACATCTATAGGCAAAACTGAATTTACCAATGAAATTTGGTATATTGATAAGGATTGTTCTCAAGAAGTATTGTCAAGTTTGAATTATGATTTAACTGATTTGGATTATTATAACGATCGTCTATTTTTAGCAAATTCTAACCCTGATACGACTTCAATACAAATTTTTTCATATACCAGTGACAACGTGGAATTAGTTGCAGAAGATATGCTCTCAGTTGAACCCAATACGATAAAAGTTTATGAAAATTACTATGTTGTTGGTCTATCTGATAAGGCAGGGTGTTACATAGCGTTACTTGATGAGAATGACGGTGTACATCATAAATTTAGCATTGCGAATGGCTTTTCAATTCGCGAAGTTCATTTTAGCAACGACAGGTTAATTCTTTCTGCAGGGTATGGTGGTGTTTTAGTGTATGAGTGGAGTGATTTCTCATTGGAACCACAGTTTTTGGCCTATATAGCCAGTGGTTATGCCTATTCTGCACGATTATTTGATGAAAACAAAATTATAGTTGGTACAAAGAATGGTATCGAGATTTATGAAATTTAAACTAAAAGGAAGGAAGAGAAATAAAGTGAATTTTATTTTTACTTTTTTAATATTATCAACAATGGGTATTTCTCAAACGTGGGGATGGGACGAAGGTGGTGTTCCTGTTCGTCAAGGAGCCCATATTGAATGGTCAAGAACAGGTGATGTTGGTGAAGATGGCACCACGATTCTTGGGTGGTCAGATACTCGTACTGGTGGACGAGATGTATATGCTCAAAAAATTGATTCCGATGGCAATGAATTATGGGGAGAAGATGGATTAGTTGTCGTTAACTATGAAGGTCGTCAAGAAGACCCTGTTTTTATTAGTGACGGTAACGGTGGTGTTTATATCATATGGTCAGATTTTAGAAACGAACCAATCTCTGATGGACAACCCTATGCCCAGCATTTAAATTCTGATGGAGAAAAAACATGGGCTGATGATGGTGTACCTCTTTCTGATGATAAGCTTACAGAATATAGTTTAAATATGTGTAAAGATGGTAATGGTGGTGTTTATGCATTATGGAAAAAAAAGAATGGGGGGCATTATGCATCCTATTTACATAAAGACAATGCTGAACCAACAGTAGAACTAGAAGTCATATCTGATGATTGGGCACATACCAGTCCAAGTTTAGAAACTGCTGGAGGTGGTGATGCACTTATGGTTTGGTCAGATGAAAGAAATGATGACAAAGATATTTATGCCTCTCGATTAGGGTATAATGGGTCAGCAATTGTAATGGAATGGGAAGAATTAGAGGAAGAGAACTATCCTACGGGAGGTATTCCTGTAGCTATTGCAGTAGGTGACCAAACCTCTCCCAAAGTTACTTATTATAGTGAAGATTATACCGTAATTGTATGGCAAGATGAGCGTTATAGTTCAGTTTCTCCAGATATATTTGCAACATTTTTAGATGAAAGTGGTAATCCAGCGAGTTTATATGGAGATACAGGGTTACCCATTGTATCTAGTTTTGATGCTAATGGAGAACAACAACATTATAATTATAGTCATAAAAAACCCCGTGTAAAAGCCAATAGTGATGGGGCATTTGTCATTTGGAATGATTTTAGAATAGATGGTAGTGGTGATATTTACGTACAAAAAATTACCCATGAAGACAATGGAGTATGGGAATCTTCATCTCAACTTCCATATGATGGAATTGCTATTTCGGAAGAATTTGGTGAGCAATCAAATTCAAGGCTTACGGTAGATGGTAATGGTGGTGTATATGTAGTGTGGGAAAATGATGATGACCAAGAAAAAAATATTAACTTAAAGCACTTGGACTCAGATGGTGAATCTACATATACTGATAACGGATTGGTAATTTGCAATGCAACTGGCGATCAAATTAGTCCATTGGTGCGTAAAGATGGTCTGGGTGGTGCTTTTATGGTATGGCAAGATCAACGTGAAGGAAGTATCGGTTTATACACTCAACTAGTAAATTCCAGTGGGACGGTTCAACTTTCTGAAAATGGTGTAGAGTTATTTTTCGGTATTGATGGACATGGAAAGTTATTTAATGATGATGACCCGCTTCAGCTTACGCCTAAATCATTATATTTAGGTGAAGATCAATCCATTTTATTTTGGGAAGATAAACGATTTGGAAACCAAGATGTAGATGGAACCAGTATTAGTACATCCTATGTTTATGGTGAATTGATTAATTCAGATTTTGGTGATAATGGTACGACAAATGGCATGAGTTTATCTGGAGATCCAGTCCAATATAAGCCATCAATTTCACAACTTGATGATGGATATATTTATCATTTTATCGGGCAAGACATTGAGTCAGGCGAAAATGTATTAAAATCTGAAATTTTAGATAATGGTTTTAATTCAACGACAGATGAAGCTATAAGCGTTGACGGTACAGCATGGGCAAACCAAAAGAATTTCTTGAGTACTCATGATATTGATGGGAATCTTTATGTTATCTATGCCTATGAAATGTGGGATCCCTCTTCAATTTGGCTTCAAATTTATGATGAAAATGGAAACGCACAGCTTTCAGAACGTGTGAATATTGTTAGTAATAGTGATGGGAATAATTATTATCCTCGTGAACTTATTCAACATCCTAATGGGGGAGTGGTATTAGTATTTGATCAAAATGATGCTGATATTAGAGTGTTAGGAATTAGCCTGGATGGATCATTCTGGGAAAATTCAGTATCAATAATTGAAAATGAAGACAATCAACAATTTCAAGATGCAACAACTACAGAAGAAGGAGTCTTCATTACATGGAAAGATTCTCGAAATGGGAATAGTGATATTTTTGCGCAACATATTTCATTTGATGGTGAGATTTTATCAAATAGCCCCAATGGAATTTCATTATGTGAAGAAAATAATGACCAAAGTGGTGTAAGTACAACTTTTGTTTCTACATATAATACGACTACTACGTGTTGGGAAGATTTCAGAAATGGTACCCACTGGGATGTTTATTGTAAAGAAGTTGATTTGGAATCACATACTGTGGGTGAAGAATTTTCATTATCTGATGATGTTGGAGACCAGATGAACCCATTTTTATATACTTCGGAAACATATACAGTGCTAGCTGTTTGGGAAGATTTTAGAAGTGGAACCAATGAATATTCTGATATTTACCTTCAGGAATTATCTAATGGAAGTGCAGTATATACAGATGGTGGCATTGTGGTCAGTGACGGATTTCATAATCAAGTAAATCCAAAAATTGGTTTACTTTCAGATGAATCAAATATTTCATACCTTCTTTATTGGGATGATATGCGAAGCTCAGGGAAAGAAGATCTTGTGAATGTGTTTGCACAGCAATTGATTGTTTCAGACTGTAGTGGTAATCCCGGTGGTGATGCATATTGGGATGACTGTGGTGAATGTGATAGTGATACCTCAAACGATTGTGCGTTAGATTGTGCTGGTGTTGAAGGTGGAAATGCTGAATTTGATGATTGTGGAGTATGTGATGGAAATGGTTGCTTCGAACAGGATTGTGTTACATATCCATCAAATGAATATGATTGTGAAGGACAGCTATTATCAATAACTAGTCAGATTCCAACTAATTATTCCCTAGCACAAAATTATCCAAATCCTTTTAACCCGAGTACAACCATTCAATTTGCATTACCTGAGTATTCAAATGTACAATTAAATATTTATAATGTGAATGGTCAATTGGTAAATAGTTTGGTGAATGGAAATTTAAATCCAGGCTATCATCAAGTGGTTTGGCATGGAAAAGATTTGCACGATGTAGAGGTTTCTAATGGAATATATATTTATGTGTTGGAAACCAATAATTATCGTGAACTTAGAAAAATGCTATTTATTAAATAATGAAAAATTATTTTTTATTAACATTTCTAATTGCTATTGGGCTTAGTGAAAGCCCACTCTCTGAAAGATATCACACCTATGCAGAGATAGAATCTCAACTTTTTGAGTGGAATGAGACATATGGCAGTGATGCCAATCCAAACTATTCAGATGGTGGGGTTATGTATAAGCTCATGGAGATTGGGAAATCACATGAAGATGAACTCCCCTTTTGGGCAGTAAAACTTACCTATAATGCTGATGAAGATCATGATAAGCCCAAAATATTAGTACTTGGGCAATGCCATGCAGAGGAAATTTTAGGTGTTGAAATCTCTATGGCGTTGATAGAAATCTTGTTGAACCCTACTCCACAAAATGGTACAGATAATTTTATGTATCCAAATGGATTTAGACCTAGTTGGGGAGATTTAAATACATCGCATATTTCTGAAATATTAGAGAAGAGTGAAGTATGGGTGGTACCTACTCATAATCCTGAAGGACTTTCAGTGGTTCATGGTTGGGAAGAAAATGATACATGGTATCAAGATGTTACCTATCGAAAAAATAAACATGATTTAGATGGGAATAATATTTTCAACTTTATTGTGGGGCAAGGTAATGATTCAGATGGAGTGGATCTAAATAGAAACTACGACTTCAACTGGATATATGGTGATGGAATATATGAGCCCGATGGTGGTGGATGTAATGGATCATATTTTACTGATTTTGATTATTATCGGGGACCTGAACCTTTTTCAGAATCTGAAATCCAGGCTATACGAGATTTAGCGTTAGAGCAAAATTTTGTAGTATCATTGGCTTATCATAGCTCTCGTTCTGGGTGTTTGTCCGAAAAGGTCAAATATTCATGGGAGTGGGCAGGTAGCAAATATCCACCAGATAAAGATGTACTTGAAGATTTAGGTGTTAATATTGCTACATTAGTTGAAACGGTAGATGCAGCAGGCGCCGGTCATTATGAACCCTCTTTTAGCGGATCATTCAAAGGTGTGGCTCACAATTGGTTTTATGCCCGAACGGGTTGCTTTCAATATTTAATTGAAGTGGGTGAAGGTGGCGAAGGGATGCAGCCAAGTGAACCCTCAGACATTAATAGCATAGTTCATAATAATTTATTAGGTGCATTTTATGCCCTTAATAGAACGGCTGGAATAAGCTCTGGTAATTTAGGCGCAGATAGCTATGGTGTTACTGGATTAGTAACGGATGCTACTACTGGAAGCCCAATTCAAAATACACACGTAAAAATTGTTGAAATGGATGGAGGGGTACTCTCTCCCCGGTTAACCGATGATTATGGACGGTTTAGGCGATTATTGGTAAATGGTACCTATACCATTCAAGTTGATGCAATTGGTTATGAATCTTATGAATTGCAATTTACCCCATCAGACAATGATTTTACACTTTTAGATATCCAACTCACACCATTGGATACTGGAGATTTAAAATTTAATATTACAGATGTTGGTTCAACCTCTTCTGAAATATTGTCAATCATTTATCATGAAAATGGATTAATTGATACGCTTTCTTTGGCAATTGGAGAGCAGTCCTTTGATTACCCTATGGGAAATTATGATATTAAGATTTTTACTGAAAATAGACTACCCATATTTAATTCTATAATTCATGATACAGAACTAACTGAATTTGATATTGAGTTGATGGGTGAAGAAATTGTTTATGATAGTCAGTTATTGGACTGGACTGTAGAATCTGGTGATTGGCAAATTTTATCTGATGAAATATCGTCACAATCAGATTTGAAGTATAGTGAAAATACCAATCAGATAATTTCAATGAATGATGATATTTCATTAAGCACTGATCATAATAATTTTATAAAGTTAGAAGTAAAATATGAATTAGAATGGGATGAGGACTCACTTTTAATTTCCGTTACTCATGAAGATGAATTGATTGTGAATCATGTAATTACTCATCAAAATTGGGATGGTGAATATCTTTACTTACACATCCCCAATGGTACAGATAGTATTGACAAGATTTCATTGCATCTTGTAACAGATGAATCTGTGAATTATAGAGGTTTAGAGTTGAATGGTCTATGGATTGTTACTGAAAGTGAAGAATTATCAGTTGATAGTGGAATCCCATCGAATTTCATGCTTAAACAAAATTATCCAAATCCATTCAATCCACACACCAACATTCAATTCCAGTTGGGAAAAAGTCAACGTTTATCCCTACATGTTTATAATGTACAGGGTGAGTTTGTAAAATCAATAGTTCAAGACGAATTATTATCACCTGGAAATCATGATTATACTTTTTCTGGGGCTGGGTTGTCTTCAGGGATTTATTTTTATAAACTAGTTTCAGATGAAATTAGTATAACTGAAAAAATGCTATTGCTTAAATAGGAAAATTAATGAAAAAAATTACTGCCATTTTGTTTATTCTATTAGGAATTATTAATGCTGAGCTTAAGACGTTATCTATGCGACCGTTTATAGATAACCCAGAAGCCTATACTTATACTCGCGGTGGGTTTTTAATTATTCTTGGAAATTCATCATTTGAAAGTTTGATATCAAAGGAATCGGCATATGGTGATTTTTTGAAATTGAAAAGATCTCAAGGATACGATGTAGAAGTAGTACAATTATCTGATATTTCTTCTGATGGTGATGTAGATGATTTAAGAAATTGGATTGAAAATTATTCTGATGACAATCCCTTATTGGAATATGTATTACTTGTTGGAGATGTAACTGGTTTTGCAGAAATTGGAACATACAGAATACCTTCATATAATGAGCCGGAGCAAGATGCTACTGACTATCCCTTTACATTTTTCTCTGATGACGAAATGTATGAACCTCGTTTTTTTATTGGGCGATGGTCGGTAAGTGAAACATCCGAGTTTATTAGTATTAAAAAGAGAACTATTGATTATGAAACCGTATCAAGTGGTGATGATGTTTCATACTTAAATAAAGCCCTAATGGTTGCAGGTAGTTATAAAACTGAGAGCAATGCTGCACCAGTTCCTGCAACATCATGGCCATTAACGCCATATTGGACTTCATTATGGATTCAGGATGAATTGGAAGCAAAAACTGCAATGGAAGTTGATACAGCACTTTTTCATATTAACAACCAAGTTACCACAACAATTGATGTGGTAAATCCATGGAATGATGGAATTGGAATGGTGAATTATAGGGGTTGGGGAAATGCTACGGGATGGACAAAGCCTGAATTTAAATTAGATGATATAAACGATATTACGAATAGCGAAAATCTTCCAGTAGTATTTAGTTTTGTATGTAATACAGGTGATTTTGGAAATGAAACCAATGATCGATGTTTTGGTGAAAAACTCACTACCCATGGGAGTGCATCAGATCCTAAAGGTGCAGTGGCTGTGATTGGACCATCAGATTTAGATACGGACACTCGTTTTAATAATGTACTTTGTGGTCAAATGTGGGATGAAATGTTAGAGGGTAGAATTTTCGAATTAGCACCAATCTTACATGCAGGAAAACAAGCCGTTGCTAAAGAATTCGATGGTTTAGAAGTTCCATCTGTAAATGGTGGTGAAATGAGTATTCCTAAATTTTATCATCACGTATATAGCGTATTGGGAGATCCCAGTTTATCAGTTTGGTTAGGTGAGCCTAGCGAGCTTAATTATGAGTTAGCATCACAAACATTAACAGAGTCCTTTGTTAATCTTACAGTAAAAGATGAAAATGGCAATCCATTACAAGATGTGGTCGGTGCTATTTTAAATACGGATGGTGAGCTCATTGCAAAAGGATGTAGTAATGAGTACGGTGAGCTTTCTATAAATTTTGATGGAGTTGATGAAAATTCGGCATTAGAATTATATTTAAATGCAGCACAATACTTTCAGACGAAAATTGATTTAACTTTTGAGTCAGATAATGGTACAGAATTTACTGAAGGAGCCTATAATTATGAGATTGAAGACGTTGAGTATACTCAATATGCAGTAATCTCAAGTATTGATGATTCTGAAGATGCGCCTATATATGATTGGATAGAAATTAATGCAATAGGCACGAATTTAAATTTAGAAGATGATACTATTACACGAATTCCCATTGGGTTTGAATTTACATATTTTGACGAAGTTTATGATAGTATTACCGTGTGCTCAAATGGATGGGTATCTTTTGAACCATGTAATATATCTCATTTTTGGAATTTTTCAATTCCATTTCCAATGGGTCCCAATGCACTTATTGCTCCTTTTATGGATGATTTAGATGATAATGTGGGTACAGAACCATTCAATGTTTATTCGTATGTAAATGATGAGAGTAATCAACTTATTATCGAATGGGATGATGTTGCAAACGGTGAGGATGATGAATATTGTGGTACTGTTGACGGGTGTACTCGCGAAACATTTCAACTTATATTAACATCGAATGATAATGAAAATGGGGATATTTTGTTCCAATATAAGGAAGTACATGATATTGATGAAAACGGTAATTATTCTACTATTGGCATAGAATCACCAGATCAAAATTTTGGTTACCAATATCAGTTTAGAAATATTGCCTATGGTTCTCAACTCGTTGAAAATGAAATGGCAATTTTATTTACGACCAATAGCTCAGATTCATTTCTAGATTCAAAATATATGAGTATCCCTTCAGAAATTACACTTGATCAAAACTATCCAAATCCATTTAATCCATCTACTCAAATTGAGTTTGAATTAGCTAAGTCTGAAATGGTATCATTATTTGTTCATGACTTAAATGGAAAGCTGGTAGCATCATTAATAAATGATGAATACCTTAATATTGGGAAGCATCATTATACATTAGATGCTACTCATCTATCTTCTGGATTATACTTCTATCAGCTAAAAACCTCTTCAGGAATTTTATCAAAGAAAATGATACTACTAAAGTAGTTCATTTACATTTTCAGGTGGACGACCAATGATAGCATTGTTTTCACAAACTACGATTGGTCGTTCAATCAATTTGGGATTTTCTGACATAATTTGAAATAGTTCATTATCTGAACCTGAAAATGATTTTAGATCCAATTCCTTAAACTTATCCTCTTTATTTCGAATAAATTCCATTGGTGACTTCCCTAGCATTTGACCAATGTTAGCTAACTCTTCTGATGTGGGAGGGCTTTCCAAATAAAGTTTAATTTCCACATTTACGTTATTATCATTTAAAATTTGCAATGTATTTCTGCTTTTACTACAGCGTGGATTGTGATATATAGTATATTGTTTCATTTTTCCTCATTATAATAATGGTAAAAATTACAAATTTATCTTCATTAAAATTAATAATTGAGTAGAATTAAAAAATTAAGTAAAATATGATTAATACATAAATATTTATTGTAAATATGTGCAAATAATTAATAAAATACAGTCGTTCATTTGAGAGTATTATGATAAATTTAGATCATATCGATAAGCAAATAATTTCAATTCTACAATCACAAGGACGGGATTCAGCCAGTCATATTGCAACTAAAATTGGAATGTCTGTTCCTGCAGTTACTGATAGAATTAGAAAATTACAAGATGCACAGGTTATTACTGGATTTAGAGCCATTGTTGATCCACGAAAAGTTGGAATGGATGTTTCTGCATTGATTACCGTAATCTCTGAATCATCTATGCATTATAACGAGGTGGTAGAATCTGCAAATAACACACCTGAAGTAGTAGAGTGTTTTACTACTACAGGAAATGGTTCACATGTATTAATAATTCAAACTGAAAATACACAATCCCTTGAGAAGCTATTGAGAAAAATCCAAGGGTGGCCAGGTGTTACACGTACAGAAACCCAAATTATACTTTCAAATTATAAACAAAAAAATTCAATTCAACTACCATAACATCAACCAGAGAGAGGATAATATGTCAAAAGTAAGAGCAGAATATATTTGGTTAGATGGCCATAAGCCGACAGCCAAATTGAGAAGCAAAACTAAAATTGTAGATGGACCTGTAAAAACACTATCAGAGTTACCAGATTGGGGTTTTGATGGTTCGAGTACTGAACAGGCAGAAGGTCATGCAAGTGATTGTTTGTTAAAACCAGTACGAATGATACTTGACCCTGTACGTGGAGGAGATAACTTACTTGTAATGTGTGAAGTTTTTAATCCAGATGGAACTGTACATGCAAGCAATTCTCGTGCAGCTTTAAGAGAATTGGCTACTAAGCATGCAGATCAAGAAGCATGGTTTGGCATTGAACAAGAATATACATTTTTTGATGGAATAAAACCTTTGGGTTGGCCAGATAACGGTTTTCCTGCACCTCAAGGTGGATACTATTGCGGTGTTGGATCAGATGAAGTTTTTGGTCGTGATATTGTGGAAGACCATATGGAATCATGTCTTGCTGCAGGATTACAAATGTCTGGTATCAATGCAGAAGTTATGCCTGGACAATGGGAATATCAAATAGGACCATTAGGACCACTTGAAGTTGCAGATGAAATTTGGCTTTCAAGATGGTTGCTATACAGAATCGGTGAAGAATACGGAGTAAGTGCAACACTACATCCTAAGCCAGTTAAAGGTGATTGGAATGGTGCAGGTGCACATACAAACTTCAGTACAAAAGCGATGCGTGAAGCAGGGGGACTTGCAGTTATAGAAGAAGCGTGTAAGAAGCTGGGAAAAGCTCATGATAAGCATATTGAGGCATATGGTGCTCATAATGAAGAACGGTTAACTGGACTTCATGAGACATGTAGTATGCATGAATTTAAATATGGTGTTAGTGATAGGGGTGCTTCTATCCGAATCCCAATGCAAACTGCCAATGATGGCTTTGGATATCTCGAAGATAGACGACCATCAGCAAATATGGATCCATATAAAGTATGTGCGGCTTTAATGGAAACTGTTTGTACAGAAGAATTGGTTCCTGCATAAGAAGGGATACTTCAAACAAAATAAAAAAGCACCCTTTTGGGTGCTTTTTTATTTACAGCAATTTATTTAAATAAACTTCAATTTGATCTCGTATTCTTCTAAATTCATTGAGCGTAGAATCAGTGTCCCCAACAAAATCTGCAGGATCTTCAAAACTGTAATGAATAAGCTTATTAGTTTTCCCTAAAAATACAGGGCAATTTTCCTTTGCATTGTCGCAAACCGTCAAAACAATATCAAAATTATCCTTAATATAATTATCCACTAATTCAGGTGTATGGTTTCTTATATCAATATCTTTCTCTTTCATAACTTTTATTGCATGGGGATTTACTGCTATTTCAGGTTTTGTACCCGCACTAGAAGAATGCCAACCTAGAGATTTAGCGAATCCTTCTGCCATTTGAGAACGACAGGAATTTCCTGTACATAAGAATAAAATTTTCCCTTTCATTGATTTCCTATTTTTTCATTAAAAACTGTTATAAAATTTACATATGAAAACCACAGTATTAATAAGTGCTTGTTTGCTCGGGGAAAATTGTCGCTACGATGGTGAACATTGTAAAATTGATGAATTAGACGAGTTAAATGTAGAAATAATTTCAGTGTGTCCAGAAGAATCTGGTGGGCTAGGAACCCCTCGTCCTGCAGCAGAGATGCAAAACACTTCAAGGGAAATTATTAATGGCAATGGTAAAATATGTACGCAAAAAGGTGATGATGTTACATCTCAATTTGTCAATGGAAGTAAAAAAGAACTCTCAAAAATTAGTGAAAATAAAATAAAAATTGCATTATTAAAATCTAACAGTCCTTCATGTGGGTATGGAAATGTATATGATGGTACTTTCTCTGGTAAGTTACGTAAAGATAATGGTATATTTGCTCAAATGTGTGAGGATGAAGGCGTAGAAGTAATTTCATCTGACAACATCAAAAAGTTTATCAAAAAAGTTAAAAACAGGTAAAAAATTAATTTAGAATTATTCATTTTACTGTCAGTAATTATACTGGCAGTTATTTTCTTTGTACTAGATATTGTACCTCTTGAAGTAACAGCATTAGGTGCTACAGGTTTATTACTTCTTTTCAATATTTTAACTCCAGAAGAAGCAATAAGCGGATTTAGTAACAAAGCCGTAGTAACGATTGGTGCTATTTTTGTTATAAGTCGCTCCTTAGTTAAAACGGGATTTTTGGAAGTATTAGCCGATTATATGTATCAAAAAGGTGGAAAACGTAAATGGCCTACCATTATTATCTTTTTGATTACCGTTTCCATTATTTCTGGATTTATTAATAATACCGCAGCTGTGGCAATATTTATACCACTTGCCATAAACTTATGCCAACGTTTCCATATTAGCCCAACTAAGCTATTGCTACCTTTATCTTATGCCGCTATTTTTGGTGGCACTCTTACGCTTATCGGAACCTCAACAAATCTCGTGGTAAGTTCACTGATGGAAACTTCTGGATATGAACCGTTCTCTATGTTTGAATTTTTTAAGTTGGGATTAATTTTTCTCTGTGTGGGTACCGTATATAATGTGATAATCATACGGTGGTTTTTACCATCACGCGCAGTAGTTTCATCGTTAACACAGAAATATCATTTGGGAACATATCTTACTGAATTTGTGGTTTCTCCTAATTCTCCCCTTGTAGGTAAAACATTAAAAGAATTAGATGTGGAAAATGTTTATAATTTACAAGTTTTTAAGATTATTAGAGGAGAAGAGCAATTTCGATTTAGCTTGAAATCGATGGAAATCCAAGAAGGTGATGTGTTCTTGGCTCAAGTTCATATAGATAATTTATTAAAATTTAGAGATGATATGAGTGTTCTACTCCTTTCAGATATAAAATTATCAGAACAAGAGTTGGCAGGGAAAAACCATGTCATTGTTGAGGGTCTTATTCCATTGGGCTCAAGTCTAATTGGTCAGTCATTACAGGAAATAAATTTTAGAAGCCGATATCAAGCATTTGTATTAGCCATAAAGCGGCAACAAGAATTATTACGTGAAAAAGTAGCCCATATACGTTTAAAATTTTCGGACACATTACTCATTATGGTTCCTCGTAATAACTTAGATTCAATGCGAGGTACCAAAGACATGATTGTATTAGAAGAGTTGGATATCCATCTTAATTATGAAAAATATTGGTGGTTATCCATTTTAGTAATTCCATTAATTATGCTACTTGCATCATTAGGAATTGTACCTATCGTAAAAGGTGTGGTATTAGGTGCAATCTTGTTGTTGGTGTTAAAGTCATTATCTATGGAAGAAGCCTATGATTCCATAAATTGGTCGGTAATATTTTTAATAGCAGCATTATTACCATTAGGTATAGCCATACACAATACAGGTGCAGATAAAATTATTGGTGATTTAATTGTGCAGCTAGGGCATTATATTGGTGGTATCGACAGCGTAAACCCCAGATTATTTTTAGCAATTTTATATTTTGTAACATTTGTACTATCTGCACTTATATCAAATGCCGCAGTAGCGGTAATTGTAACACCAATTGGATTCATTCTTGCAGACTTACTCATGGTTGATCCGCGCCCATTCTTAGTTGCAATATGTTTTGGTGCATCTGCTAGTTTTATGACACCTATGGGCTATCAAACCAATTTAATGGTTTTTGCCCCCGGAAAATATAGATTTAAAGATTTTGTACTAATGGGATTTCCATTAACCATTATTTTTTGGATTATTGCAGTGTATTTTATTCCAATAAACTGGCCATTTTAACTTTTACATCATGTTACATGTCTTCTTCTTCTGAAATTTGATAAATTACACTCAGAATGAAGTATAGAAAATGCAAAAAAGAAATTAATTTGCTAAAGGGGGATGAGCTGTTTAAATTTTCCGCTCATCAAAAGAATTTTATAATATAAAAACAGGGGGCTTTATGCTTAATCGTTACAATAAACTCGTATTAATCCTTTCATTTTTTGGGTCTTTGTTTGCCCAAGATCATTTTGTTGTTGATTTAGAAGATACTGGTACAACACAGTTAACTATTTTTTCTGATTCGATAACTGGTTTGCAAGTAGGTGATGAAATTGGAATTTTTGATGAAAATGCAATTACTAACTATAATGACTGTACTAACGAAATTGGTGAACTTCTAGTAGGTGCAGGTGTGTGGGATGGTTCTCAATTAAATTTAGTAAGTGTAGGTTCTGTTGATATGTGTGCATTCGGTGGTGTACAAGTATCAGGATATGTTGAAGGAAATCCAGTAATTGTAAAAGTATGGCGTGGCTCTGAAATGATTGAGTACGATACAGAATTAACATGGAGTGCTGGTACAGGTAGCTTTGGAGATGTTATTCAAAATATTTCAGAAATAACTTTGGCAGATCCATATGCATGTGAAGATGGTGAAGTAACAGGGTTTGATGATTGTAATGCTGCTGTTGCTGCATTAGGATGTGATTTTGTTTTTGCTGGTTCTCCAATTTCTGAGTGGTGTCCTGTAACTTGTGATAACTGCCCAGAAGTACCAGTATGGGGATGTATGGATGAATCTGCATGTAACTATGATGCTTCAGCAACAATGAATACAGGTTGCGAATTTGCAGAAGAATATTATGATTGTGAAGGTGTATGTTTAAATGATTCAGATAGTGATGAAGTTTGTGATGAATTAGAAATCGTAGGTTGTATGGATGATACAGCCTGTAACTACGATGAAACTGCTACCGATGATGGAAATTGTTGGTTTGCTGAGGAAGGCTGTACTTGTGAAGATGGTGAAGGTGCAGTTGTAGACTGTGCTGGTGAATGTGGAGGTGATGCTTATTTAGTAACTTTATGTGAAGATACAGATGGTGATGGGCAAGGTAATCCTGGAAGTGAAACTGAAGAATGTGTGGGCGGTGACTCAACAATTTCTGACGGTTGTGATTTACCTGATTTAAATATCTTTTTAGGTTCAAATGGAGAAGTTTTTTATAATTCATCTGTTGCTATTGCTGGATTCCAATTTGATGTAGATGGCGCATCTGCAACTTCAGCATCAGGCGGTGATGCAGATGACGCTGGGTTTAGTACAACTCCAGGAGCAACAGTATTAGGGTTTTCTTTTACTGGTGAATCATTTGGACCTGGATGTGGAGTGATTACTAATTTAGAATTTGACGGAGAACCAACAGGTTTAAGTGGTTTAGTTTTCTCAGATAGTGATGGCAACCCTATTGAAATGTCTTATTTTGATGGTGAAGGTGGTAGTGACCTTGTAGAAGATTGTACTGATGAAGAACCAGATTGTGCTACGAATGATACAGACTGTGCTGGTGTATGTGGGGGTGATTCAATTATTGATAATTGTGATGAATGTGTATCTCCTGGAAATGAATGCGAAGCAGATTGTAATGGTGATCTTGGTGGAACCGCGTTTCTAGATGATTGTGAAGTATGTGTAGGCGGTAATACGGGTCTTGAAGAAAATGCTACCATGGATGAATGTGGTGATTGCTATGAAAATGGCGATAATGATCCAAATTGGAATGTTTCATGTTCTGATTGTAATGGTATTCCAAATGGCGATTGGATTGAAGTAGAACTTTGCCATGACTTAGATATGGATGGATTGGGTGATCCAGATGATACAATTATAGAATGTGTTGAACCTCCCCAAAGAGATGATATGGATGGTTGTGAATTACCAGAGAATAATATCTACTTAAATTCTGACGGTTCAGTTGTTTATAATTCAAGCTCCAATATTGGAGGATTTCAATTTAATGTTGATGGTGATGGAAGTTTAACAAATGTTTCTGGTGGTGATGCTGGAGATGCTGGATTTATGATATCCACCGCAGGAAGCATGGCTTTAGGATTTTCAATGACAGGTGCAAATTTTGGTCCTTGTGGCACAATGGTAATTATTGATTATGATGGTGTTGCTACTGGATTATCTGGCTTTGTTATTTCTGACGCTATTGGTGATGCCATTGATTTTGTATACTACGAAGAACCTACATATGAAGAATGGACAACAGATTGTTCAGATGAATTCCCAGATTGTGCAGCAAACTATTATGATTGTGCAGATGAATGTGGTGGAGATGCTGTTGAAGATGAATGTGGTGTTTGTGGTGGTGATGGACCTGAAGAACATTTTGATTGTGATGGAAATTGTATTTCTGAAGAAGATGAATGTGGTGTTTGTGGTGGTGATGGTTCTACATGTAGCCCACAATATTACGTTGTTGAACTAGAAAACACTGGGGTGACTCAATTGACAATCTTTACAGAATCGATTTCTTCTCTTCAAATTGGAGATGAAATTGGTATATTTGATGAAAATGCAATTACCAACTATAATAACTGTGATAATATATTGGGTGAATTACTCGTAGGTTCAGGTGTTTGGAATGGTAGCCAATTAAATGTGGTTAGTATTGGATCTGCAGATACTTGTCCATTTGGGGGAGTGCAAGTTGCAGGTTATGTTGAAGGCAACCCATTAACCATAAGAGTGTATAGGGCATCTACTGATACTGAGTTTTCTACTGAGATTACATGGGGTGCAGGTACTGGAAACTTTGGAGATATAATACAGTCAATTAACGAATTGCAATTAGTAGATAACTCTGGTGGTATTATTGGATGTATGGATGATACAGCCTGTAACTATGATGCAGATGCAACCATTGCTGGCGATTGTGATTATGCTGAAGAAAATCATGATTGTGATGGATTCTGTATTGTTGAAGTTGACTGTTTAGGTGAATGTGGTGGAAGTGCAGAAGTAGATGAATGTGGTATTTGTGGTGGAGACGGAGATGGAGATGGTACTTCAGACTTCTTAGATAATTGTGGTGTATGTCTTGGAGACGATTCATCATGTACTGGATGTATGGATGATACTGCTTGTAACTACGATTCAAATGCAATTATTGAAGGTGATTGTGATTTTGCAGATGAACATTATGATTGTGATGGCAATTGTGAGTCTGATACCGATGCAGATGGTGTATGTGATGAGCTAGAGATTGCAGGTTGTACAGACGAAAATTCTTGTAACTATAACCCTGATGCAACAGATGATGATGGCTCATGTGATGGTGGAATCACCAATGATTGTGATTATTGTCTTGATGGTTCAATTGTAGATAATGATTCAGACGATGATGGTACTTGCGATGATGATACAATTGTAGTAGGATGTATGGATGATACAGCATGTAACTATGATGCTTCTGCAAATATAAATTCAGGTTGTGAGTTTGCAGAGGAATATTATGATTGTGATGGCAATTGTGAGTCAGATACCGATGCTGATGGTGTGTGTGATGAGTTGGAGGTTTCTGGTTGTACAGATGAAAACTCTTGTAACTTTAATGCAGATGCAACAGATGATGATGGTTCATGTGATGGTGGTCCAACAGACACTAATTATGATTGTGATGGAAATTGTTTAGTTGATGTTGATTGTTTAGGTGAATGTGGTGGTGCAGCTGCTAATGATAATTGTGATGTATGTGATGATGACCCTGAAAATGATTGTGTAGAAGATTGTGCTGGAGAATGGGGTGGAAATGCTGTAGAAGATGAATGTGGTGTGTGTAATGGAGATGGTATAGCAGATGGTGCATGTGATTGTGACGGTACATTGCCACCTGAAAATTTTGATTGTTATGGAAATTGTTTAGTTGATGTTGATTGTTTAGGTGAATGTGGTGGTACTGCTATAGAAGATGAATGTGGAATTTGTAATGGCGATGGTATTTTAGATGGTGCATGTGATTGTGAAGGTACATTGCCACCTGAAAATTTTGATTGTTATGGAAATTGTTTAGTTGATGTTGATTGTTTAGGTGAATGTGGTGGTACTGCTATAGAAGATGAATGTGGAATTTGTAATGGCGATGGTATTTTAGATGGTGCATGTGATTGTGAAGGTACTATACCAGAAGAGTATTATGATTGTGATGGAAATTGTGAGTCAGATTCAGATGGTGATGAAGTCTGTGATGAGTTAGAAGTAGTTGGTTGTCAAGATATGGACGCATGTAACTATGATGAAACTGCGACAGATGCAGGTGAATGTACTTATGCAGAAGTAAACTACGATTGTGATGGCAACTGTATTGCTGCGGTTGATTATTGTGGAGAATGTGGTGGAGATAACTCTTCATGTGCTTCAAACCCTGCTGAGTTAACCGTAGAAGAGTGGTCTGCTACTGGAGTATATACTTTTGATGAAACTTGTGCAGGTGAATCTTCAGGTTTTGCTGAAGGACCGTTTTCATTCTCAGGATATGATTGCGAAAGTTTAACTATTTCATTCTCAACTGATGGTTCATTTAATGGAGAATGTGGAACTTCACTTGTACCAGTACCAATTCCTGGTAATTGGGCTGTATATGGTGACGATATGATTTGTTTAACTGTTGGTGATGAATCTGAATGTGGTGGATATATGTTCTATGATGGTGACTCTCCTTCATTTGGTATTTTCGGCTTCTTAGAAGGTGATGAGAACTGTTATGAGACAGAATTTGTATATTCATCATCACTTTCTATTGATGAGTATGGTATTCCAACTGAATTTGCAGTTCATCAGAACTATCCAAATCCATTTAACCCATCTACAACTATTGAGTTTGACGTGGCTACGCCTGAGTCAATATCATTGGTGGTATATGACCTAACGGGTAAAGAGGTATTTACTCTAGCAAGTGGTTATCATGTACCTGGTAGATATTCAGTAGTTTGGAATGCGGTAGATAATAATGGAGAGCAAGTTTCATCTGGAATGTATATTTATCAGCTAAGAACTTCAGAAGCAGTAATTACGAAGAAGTTAGTGCTCTTACGTTAATTGTATAATTGCAAATTAAATAAAAAAGCCTCTGATTTCAGGGGCTTTTTTATTTATACACCAATATGTATTCATCTAAATTATAACCCATACATTTAAGCGAATTTGGAGAAAATATTGAAATTTATACTTATCATTCTAGATGGTTTTGGTCTGAGGGAAGAAGAACGTGGAAATGCTTATGCGTTAGCAAATACTCCTCATCTTGATAATTTACTGCAAAATAAGCCCCTAAGTGTGGTTGAAACATCTGGCCCATTCGTAGGATTACCTGATGGAATAATGGGAAATTCTGAAGTGGGACATACTAACATAGGCGCTGGAAGAATTGTAAAACAAGACCTAGTAAGAATAAATGATGATATAAAAAATAATTCGCTAATTCAAAATGATAATCTTATATCGGTATTTAATCATGTAAATAAAAATAATTCAAAATTACATTTATATGGTTTACTCAGTGACGGTGGAGTACATAGTCATATTGATCATCTATTCTATATTTTAAAGGCAGCAAAAAAACAACAGGTTAAAGATGTAATCATTCATGCAATAACAGACGGGCGTGATACATCACCAACGAGTGGAAAATCATATATAAAAAAATTACAAGACTATATTGATGAATTAGATTATGGGACAATTAAGACTGTATGTGGACGATATTATGCTATGGATAGAGATAATAGATGGGATAGGGTTGAAAAGGCATATAAAATGTTAACAGAAGGTAAAGGTGAAAATTTTGATTCTTTAACTGAATTTATTGATGGAATGTACGAAACTGAAACAGATGAGTTTATTACACCAAAAATTATTGGCGAAGCGTGCAAAATTGAGAATAATGATGCCATACTTACCTTTAATTTTAGGGCTGACAGAATGCGACAAATATGTAGAGTCCTATTAGAACCAGATTTTTCTGAGTTTGAAGCTAAGAAATTAGATATATATTTAACCAGTATGACTCAATATCAAGAGTCATTTACATTCCCAGTTCTATATCCACCTATTCAATTGAAAAATATCTTTCCTCAAATTTTGGATGAGAATGGTTTTTCTCAGCTTCGTATTGCAGAAACTGAAAAATATGCACATGTAACTTACTTTTTCAATGGTGGTGATGAAGCACAATTCCCTCAAGAAGAGCGGATATTAGTTCCATCACCTAAAGTTACAACCTATGATTTACAACCTGAAATGAGTGCTGAAAAAGTTAC
Source organism: uncultured bacterium (assembly GCA_964344315.1). Classification (GTDB taxonomy): domain Bacteria; phylum Fidelibacterota; class Marinisomatia; order SCGC-AAA003-L08; family D37C17; genus JABHHG01. The sequence goes on from CAYFMU010000001.1 coordinate 124,681, forward strand.
TGATGAAGTAATAGCTGCAATTAAATCTGAAAGATTTGACGCCATAATTATGAATTATGCAAACCCTGATATGGTGGGTCATACGGGAATTTTAGATGCAGCCATAAAAGCCGTTGAAAAAATAGATGATTGTGTTGGGGAGGTTGCACAAGCAGTAAAAGTAAAGGGTGGTGCTGTATTTTTAACTGCTGATCATGGCAATTTAGAAATGATGATTGATCCTAAAACAGGTGAAGCACATACTGCACACACCACATTACCAGTTCCGTTTGTCATTGATGTGGATAATAATGGATATTCTTTAAAGAAATATGGAAAATTGGCAGATATTGCACCGACCATTTTATCATATTTGGAAATCCCTATACCTGACGAAATGACGGGTGAAAATCTTCTCATTAAAAAATCCTAAATGTCCATCCGTGCAATTTACCTTATTGTAATTTTTATATCATTTTTAAATGGTATAAGCTTTGATGTAGATGATTGGTTTATTGTTAAAAAAATGGGTGAAGTGAAATCTATTACTGAAGATTACTATAGCATACATTTTTTAGCTGAAAATGGTATTTTTAGTTATGATAAGTTTAGTGGAAATATTGATTTAAACCTTGAGTTACATTCAAATGAATATACTCCTCAAATCCTACATTATGATGAAAATTCAGACTTTTATTGGCTTGTTGCACGAAATAAAATTTTTGTAAAACCTTCCGTAAGTTCATATTGGAACGAATTGTATAATTATAATCTAAATATACCCTCTGGAAATATTACAAATATTGGAAGTTCATCCTCATATGTATGGTTAGAAATTGGTTTTTCAGTTTATCCAATATATGGAAATGGTACAAAGATTAGTGATAATGAAGAAATAAATAGCAATGAAATTGATTTTATAGAATGGTCATCTTATCATCAAGGTAAAGGAAGTGAAAATATTGATATTTCTCCATACGTAATATTTGAAAATTGGAGTGTTGGTCTTCGTTCCATTAAGCATAAGGACGGTTTTGAAATACATCCTAATGTAAAATATAAAGATGATCTGGGTAACATATGGTTTGGTACCAAAGAAGGTATAATTCTTAAAGGAAGCGAATATTCATCCAGATTGGAAGTAATTCAATATGGTCCTCATTCATCATCAATTACTGCAGCTGATGTAGATGAAAATGGCAATTGGTATTTTGGGGATAGTTTCTTTAAAAGACATGGTAGAACTTCAAGAACTGTGAATTCATTTCAGTCGATTCTTACTCACTGGAATGAGAGTGAAAATAGTTTTTCATATCTAAACTTTGAAGCACTTGACCAATCACTTTACTCAGATGTACACGATCTGTTTTTATTGGATACGGATGTTTATGTTTCTACCCTTAATGGTTTACTTCAATATGATACTATTCATAAAGATTGGACATTGTTAAATTCAAGGGATGGCTTAAAAGATAATGCAATTTGGGATTTATCTTATCATAATAATTCACTTTATTTATGTACAAAATTGGGAATTAGTGAAGTTTCAACTCAAAACTTTAAGGTTATTCCCAATAATGAAAATTGGGTGAGTGCCTTCGATGGACTGGAAATTTATCAGATTAAGTTTGTTAAGAATAGTGCATATATCTCCTGCGAAAATGGATTATATGGAGTAAATTTAGTTGATAATAAAATTGATAAAATTTCAGAAAAGCAGTTTTCTCAAATACAAATTGATGATAAAACCATTTGGGGATTAGACAATGTCCTTTGGGAAATCATTAATGGAAATGAAATAAAAAGATCCAATCGAATCAATAATTTTCATTTATTTGGAGATTATTTGTGGATGACCAATGGCGTTGAAGTAACATTGCAAAGCTTGATTGATGAACAAGAGTGGAGAATTCCTATTAATAATGATAAAAAATCTATAAAAATTTATAAAATCCAAGCTAATGAGGAATGGGCATGGTTTCTCACTAATCAAGGCGTACATTTTTATTATTGGAGTGAACTTGTTGATTAATAGATATTTTATATTATTCTTTTTATTATTTTCTGGATGTGCAGTAAGTCCAGTTAAAATGAATAAGCCGAAACAAAATAAAATTCAAATTGACACCGTCGTTTACTCTACCAAAGATGATTCTAAAAAAGTGAATATATTAATCAAAGTTCCGTTTAAAAATTTAGTATTTAATAAAGAGAATTCACAATTTACAGCGAATGTAAACTATACTATTCACGTTAATGAAAAAGAGAGTGAAAAACTCATTCGTAGGATTTCGAAATCTAATATTATATCATTAAAATATTATGATGATACACGAAATCCCACTAAATTTTTTGAAATTGAGGAAGAAATAATATTACCTACCATCGAAGGTAAATACAAAATTTCCGTAATTATTGAAGATGAAGATAGTCATCGTGTAATGAAAGAATCAACAGTTGTAGATGTAATGGAGGATTCTTCTAAAAGTGATGTTAGATTATATTCATTTATCGATGGCGAAAAAATTCATATTAATAAAAAATTAAATAGTGAAATTGATACAATATGGATGGTTTTTCAGTATGAACAATTAAATACTAAGAGTGAAAAATTTAATATAGAAGTTAAAGTCCTTTCAGATTCAAGCTTCATAGATACTTCCAAATATGAGCTAATCTTAAATGATGAACAAATTTATAATATTTCATATAAAATTCAACAAGAGTGGGAAGGTAACTATACATTTTTTATTGGGACCAATGGTCAGTATTTAACCAAAGAAATATTAATCCCCAATAAATCTGCAACTCAATTATGGTCAGAGAAAAAAAGTGAGCTTCTAGGTGTAATGTTATACGTCCTTTCTCACGAAGAAGCGAAGCAAGTGTATGATATGAATTTTTCAGACTTAAAATTATATATCCGTAATTATTGGCAAGAGCGTGACCCTACGCCCACAACCAAGCATAATGAATTGCTAGAAGAGTTTAATAACAGAGTGTTTTATGCCAATGATAATTATTCAATTATGAATAATGGATGGAAATCTGATATGGGTAAAATCCATATAATCTATGGCCCTCCTGAATCTATTGATAGTCACTATAATGCAGAACAATCATATACTGTCATTGTGTGGTATTATGGTTCAGGTAGACGATTTACTTTTTCTGATAGACGAACATTTGGTGAGTTTAATCTTGTAAGTGGAATCTAAGCTTTTTGGAACAGCCTCAAAAAAAATATTCCTATTCCCAAATCAATACCTTTAAGACATGCCCAGAGCAATATAAATTCCTATATATTGATAAAAATTACAAGCCTCATGAAAGCATTGAAGCGTATATGGGAAATCGTGTACATGAAGTGTTAGAATGGCTCTATAAAGAAAGGCATGAAAAATTTACCACATTTGATATGTTATCAGAAAAATTCCATGAAAATTGGTATGATAATTGGCATGACCAAATTTATATTGCGGACCCTCGTGTAACAAAAGAGCATATTTATACACTGGGATTAAGGTGTTTGGGGAATTTTTGCCACAAGAATGGTCCCATTTTTAATCAACCGCTATATGGGACAGAGTTAAAATTGGAATTTGAAGTGGGAGAATTTCATTTTAGAGGAATTATTGATCGCTTAGATTATTCAGATGAAAATGGATGGAGAGTAACAGATTATAAGACGAGTAAGCGAGCAAAAACAGATAAAGCTGCTCAAAGAGACTTACAATTAACATTATATAATTTGGCTGTTCAACAAAATTTTGAATCTTCTAAATCAATTGAATGTGGATGGAATTTTCTTCGTCATAATCAAGATGTGTATATCAAGCTTGATAGAGATCAAATTGAAAAAAATACCAAAACAATAGTAAATAGAGTGAGAAAATTAGAAAAAAATATTCGAGATGGATATTCATTTTTTCCAAAGGAATCGCTGCTTTGTCATTGGTGTTATTATTGGGATGAATGTAGTGCAAAGTCTGTCCAAAACCCTGCCCGTAGAGCCTAACAATGGATTTTAAGATATCACAACCCACGACTGAAGAAGAGTGGAATAATTATTTACAGGTAAGATGGGAAGTTTTACGTAAACCTTGGAATCAACCCAAAGGGAGTGAATTGGATGATTCAGATGATTCATCAATTCATAGAATGATTGTGGTAGATAAGAAAATTGTAGGTGTGGGGCGGTTACATTTAAATTCACAGCATGAAGCCCAAATAAGATATATGGGCGTTTCAGATTCTTATAGAAAACTGAAATTGGGAAGCAAATTATTAACAGAATTAGAGAATGTTGCGACTCAATTAAATGCTGGTAAAGTAATTTTGCATGCTCGAGACTACTCTATTCCATTTTATGAGTCTAATGGTTATAAAGTTATTAAGAAGACTTATTTACTTTTTGATGAAATTGAACATTATCTCATGGAAAAAATATTATAGAGATTTGAAAATTGAATCATACCGAGGAGCAATGATTGACCAATCATACGCCTTTGCTATTTCTGAATAGCATTCTGTTCGTCCATTCCAGTTATCTAACTTAAGCTGTAGTAACTCAATACATTCATCTGTAGAATTATAAAATAAATTTGGATTTGCCTTCACATCAAATAATTCGGGATAAGTTAGCCTATTAGGCAAAATAGGGGATGTATTGCAATAAACAGCTTCCATAATACTTGCCCCAAAAAAATCTTGATTTGATGTGACAAGCAGATAGTCTGATTTCCATAACCATTGTGCATAATCTTCAAATTTATCACAATATCCAAAATGAAGAATTTCATCTGAAAATTGATCTCGAGCGTCAGTGAAAATACTCATTTCTGTGTCAAATTCTTCTCCAAGTACCACTAGTTTAAATTTTATATTTTGATTTTTTAGCTGGCATAAAATTTCAAAAAATAAATCAGGGTTTTTATCATATTCCCATCGATGGTTCCATAAAATTATAGGAAGATTATTATCTTTTTCAAATTTGTATTGATCAAACTTTTTTAAATCTAAACCTAGATAAGGTACATGCGAATGATCTGAAATAGTATCAATTGTTGATAACTCGTTATTGTCTGGAAATTGCTTTAGAAATTTTCTTAATGCTGAAATAAAAGAATCTTTATGAAAATGAGAATTGTACAAAATTTTATTACTTCTTAGTGCAGTAGTATAATTGATAAAACCATAATGGTGATCTCTGTTCTTTTCCTTATCCCTATCTTGGGTAGACCATGGATATGTTAGTTGATTTTCATGAAAGTAAGTGACAATTGGGATATCTTTTACATTAGCAAATGCTACAAATACAGGAAGGTTAAGCATGTCTGTTGTTAGAATTAAATCTGGGTGCCCATGATTTTTCACAAATTGATTAAACTTTTTTGCTAAAGTGACTGCACCACCATGCATTCTCCATTTCCAATATATACCTTTTAGAGATAAAATGGATATATTGAATGCACTGTTTTGCTGGTATCCTTCTGCCCAGGATTTATGTGAACCTGTATAAAAGGGTTCAATTAGTAAAATATTCATTTTCTTTCAAGAGTTCTGCATTGTTAAAAGCATTAAAAAACATCTAAATTTATAGCTCTTCATAGCTAAAAAATGACAGAATTGAGCCAAAAACAATTACAAAATAAACCTAAACTGGTTGAGGTAAAAAATCTTAAAAAGTATTTTCCTATCAGAAAGGGATTATTTTCTCAAATTTCGGGTTATGTACGTGCAGTAGATGATGTTTCTTTTGATATATTTAAAGGAGAGACATTAGGGCTTGTGGGTGAATCTGGATGTGGTAAAACTACCGTTGGTAGAACGCTACTTCGACTATTAAATCCTACAGAGGGTTCTATTTTATTTGATGGTACAGATATCTCAACCTTGTCCAGAAAAGCGTTGTTGCCATTTCGGCCTCGAATGCAAATAATTTTTCAAGATCCATATAGTTCTTTAAATCCAAGAATGACAGTAGGAAATATGCTCTCAGAGGTACTACGAGTTCATAATATTGTACCTTCCCACGAAATTGAAAAAGAAGTATTTCGTTTATTGGATGTTGTAGGACTCCCCAAGGCTCATGCCACTCGATATCCACATGAATTTTCTGGTGGTCAACGACAACGAATTGGTATTGCTCGTGCATTATCCGTAAAGCCGGAGCTTATTGTATGTGATGAAGCTGTTTCTGCGTTGGATGTATCTATTCAAGCACAAGTGATTAATTTGTTAAAAGATTTACAAAAAGAGTATAATCTCACCTATTTATTTATCGCTCATGATTTATCAGTTGTAGAATATATTTCAGATAGAGTTGCAGTAATGTATTTGGGGAAAATTGTTGAAATTGCAGATTCAAAAACTCTCTATTCAAATACGATGCATCCTTATTCGAAAGCGCTAATGTCTGCGGTACCAGTTCCAGATCCTGAAAATAAATCTGAAAGAATTATTCTGAAAGGGGATGTACCTAGTCCCACAAATCCACCATCTGGTTGTACATTTCATCCTCGATGTCAGTTTTCAAAGGAAGATGGTGAGTATATCTCAGATTGCGTGAATGCTAGCCCAACATTAGATGAAAAGTCGCAGGCACATTTTGTGTCTTGTCACAAAGCGTAATTGTAATGAGTTCACCGTTTAAAACCGTTGCATTTCACACTTTGGGTTGCAAACTAAATTTTTCTGAATCTTCATCTATTTCCAGAGATTTCACCAATTTTGGATATTCGAAAGTATCATTTTATGATACTGCTGATGTGTATGTAGTAAACACATGTTCAGTTACTGACAATGCAGATAAGCGTGCACGTAAAATAGTTCGTCAAATTTTAAATCGTTCACCTGAAGCCTATATTGCAATGATTGGTTGCTACGCTCAACTTAAACCGGACGAAATTTCTCATATTCAGGGTGTTAATTTGGTATTAGGTGCCCATGAAAAATTTAATTTACCTGAACAAATTGAAAAATATTGGGATGCAAACTCTACGGTAATAAAAAATGAAGAGATTGACAATCCACTAGAGTTTCAGCCGTCATTTTCTATGGGTGATAGAACTCGAACATTTTTAAAAATACAAGATGGATGTGACTATCCTTGTACTTATTGCACTATCCCACTTGCGCGAGGGAAAAGTAGATTTGGTACAGTTGATGAAATTATTGAATTGGTTAATGAAATTGCATCTTCAGATGTGGAAGAAATTGTACTAACAGGTGTAAATATTGGTGAGTTCGGTAAAGATAAAGATTATAATTTTTTAACATTACTTAAGTCTTTAGATAAAATTGATGGTATATCCCGATATAGGATTTCATCCATTGAACCAAATCTACTTACGAACGAAATTATTGATTATGTTGCAAAATCAGATAAAATTCTTCCTCATTTTCATATCCCTTTACAGTCTGGTAGTGACAAAATTTTAAAGCTAATGAAGCGTAGATATCGCTCTGATTTATATATAGATAGAGTAGAATATATTCGGGAAAAAATTCCAAATGCCTGTATTGGTGCAGATGTAATCGTAGGCTTTCCTGATGAAACTGATGATGATTTTAATCAAACCTATACATTCCTTCATGAATTAGATGTTAACTATTTTCATGTTTTTACGTATTCAGAACGAGAAAATACTGAAGCACTACTCATTAAAAACTCAGTACCCTTATCAAAGCGATCTGAACGAAGTAAAATGCTCCAAATATTATCTGAAAAAAAACGAATAGAGTTTAGACAAAAAAATCTAAACTCTACAAAGCAGGTATTGTTTGAAAATGAAGATAATGGTGTACTCTCGGGTCTTACAGAAAATTATATAAGAGTTAATGTAAGTGGTGATGCTTCTCTCGTAAATACAATTAATCCCGTAGTGATAAATGAAATGAAAAATGCAGAATTATTTGGAGAATTGGTTTAGTGGTCGAATCTCCATTTATTGGTGTTGCGGGGAATATTGGTGTAGGTAAAACTACATTTACGGAATTTGTTGCAAATCATTATGGTCTTCATGAATATTATGAATCTGTAATTGATAACCCCTATTTAGAAGATTTTTATGGAAATATGGGACGGTGGAGTTTCAATCTTCAAATTTATTTTTTGCATCATCGATTTGCAGGACATATTGAAATGGCCAAACGGAAGAAAGGCGTTATTCAAGATAGAACTATTTATGAAGATGTAGAAATTTTTGCCCGAAATTTATACGAAATGAATTTGCTATCTCAAAGAGATTGGGAAACCTATCGAGATTTATTCCGAAATATGACACAGTTTTTAAAGAAGCCAGATTTAATTGTATATCTTCAAGCAGATACCAATGTGTTGGTTAGTCGAATACAAAATAGAAATAGAAATTTTGAAAAAAGTATTGATGCAGAATATTTGTATAGGCTCAATTTAGCCTACGAAAAATGGATTGATGGAATTAAGGATATCCCTGTTTTAGTGGTTGATACTAATGAGTTTAACATATTTGAAGATGATGATAAATTACATCAAATATATTCTCAAATTGAGTCGAAGTTAAGCAATTAAATGAAAAAAATTGTAGTTTTTGCTTCAGGTGGTGGTTCAAATTTTAAATCGATTTTTTACCATTTTAAAAAAAATCAAATTGATGCAAGTATAGCACTACTGGTAAGCAATAATCCAAACTGCAAAGCTGTAGAATTTGCAAATTCAAATGGAATTGAGTTATTCATTTTAAATAAAAATCGTTTTCCCGATGTATCAGAATATGAAAAAATAATTTTGGAAAAATTAGAAAGTATATCTCCAACATTAATTGTACTTGCTGGATATATGAAAAAAATACCAGTAGAAGTTGTACGAAAATTTGAAGGAAAAATAATAAATATTCATCCTGCACTCTTACCTAAGTTTGGCGGTAAAGGATATTACGGCATGAATGTCCATAAATCTGTCATTGAGAGTGGTGAAAGAGAGAGTGGAGTAACGGTTCATTTTGTAAATGAAGAATATGATAAGGGAGAGATAATCATTCAAGAACGTGTACCTGTTCTGAAAGGGGATTCTCCAGAGTCATTGGCAAAAAGAGTTTTAGAAGTTGAGCACAGAGTATATCCATCAGTAGTGGAAAGTCTGTGCGTAAATAATCATAATATTAGAGGAAAATAAGTGATAAAACGTGCACTAATAAGTGTTTGGAATAAAGATGGCATTGTGGAATTAGGCCAGTTTTTAAGTGATAATGATGTTGAAATTTTATCTACGGGTGGCACTAAAAGAATTTTAGAAGAAAATGGAATTTCAGTAACACCTGTTTCCGATATTACTGGGACAGGCTCTGTAATGGATGGAAGAGTTAAGACGCTTGATCCCAAAATTTTTGGTGGAATTTTGGCTGATAGAAAAAATCCATCACATCTATCTGATTTAGAAAAAATTAATGGATTAGAAATTGATGTTGTAGTGGTAAATTTTTATCCATTTGTTCAAGAAGCTGTAGAAAAGGAGTTGGAATTCTCAAAAGCTATTGAATTTATTGATATTGGTGGCCCATCAATGATTAGAGCGGCTGCAAAAAATTACCATTCAATTGTACCACTATGCACGCCTGAATTATACTCAGAATTTATGAGTGAGTTCTCTGCTCACAATGGAGAAATCCCCTTAGAAAAACGACAAGATTTTGCATGTAGAGTATTTGCCATGACTGCAAATTATGAAGCGTCAATATTTAACTACTTTACTAAAGATGATGATGAAAATCCTGAGTATGTAAATATTTCTTTAGAAAAAGCATCTGAACTGCGATATGGTGAAAACCCTCATCAGTCCGCAGCGTTTTATCTACCCCAAGGTTCAAAATTGCCATGGAATCAGCTTCAAGGAAAAGCGTTATCTTACAACAATTACGCAGATATGGAATCAGCAATTGAAATTGCCTTAAAATTTGATGAACCAGCATGTGCAATAATCAAACATGCAAATCCATGCGGATTTGGTAAGGGTAAGAATCTAAAAGAAGCCTTCGAGCGAGCAGTATCAACGGATCCGGTGAGTTATTTTGGGGGTATTGTTGCATTCAATAAAGAGGTTGATGAATCTGTTGCTGAGTTATTGGTTGAACCATTTTTAGAATGTATAATTGCACCATCTGTAACGAGTACTGCTGTTGAGATTTTTAAACGGAAGAAAAATTTAAGAGTGGTAGTTGTAGGTGAAAATTATTCCCAAACACCAATTTCATTAAAGTCAGCTGCGGGGGGATTTCTTATCCAGGATAAAAATGATGACCAGGGAGAATTTGAAAATCTAGAAGTTGTTACAGAACTTAAACCGACTAATGAACAACTTAACGCCATGAAATTGGGTTGGACTTTAGTAAGATATGTTAAATCCAATGCGATCGTATATGCCAATGATGAACAACTATTGGGTGTAGGTGCTGGGCAAATGTCCCGAGTAGATTCTATAAAAATTGGTATTCGTAAAGTAAATGAAGCAGGCTTAAATTTAGACGGTTCAATCGTAGCTTCGGATGCTTTTTTCCCTTTTGCAGATAGTATTGAATTAGCAGCTGAACAAGGTGTGAAAGCGATTATTCAACCTGGTGGCTCAATTAAGGATCAAGAAGTTATAAAAAGAGCAAATGAACTTGGCCTCGTTATGGCATTTACAAAAACTCGACATTTTTACCACTAAAGGCATTATTTAATGGCATTTTCAAAAATATCAAATTTGGTTTCTGGTGATATAGCAATTGATTTAGGTACAGCAAACACACTTATTTGGATGCGTGGACAGGGAATAGTATTAAATGAACCCTCTATTGTTGCACGGAATAAAGTGAATGGTGAAATTATTGCAGTTGGAAAAGAAGCCAAAGAAATGGTTGGTCGTACTCACAGCGGAATCGAAACTATTCGTCCATTAAAGGATGGTGTGATTGCAGATTATAAAATGACGGATGCCATGCTTTTGGGCTTTATCCGCAAAATTAAGCTGAGTCGCATTTCACGTCCACGTATTGTAATTTGTATCCCTTCTGGAGTAACTGATGTGGAACAAAGGACGGTAAAAGAATCTGCTGAACATGCCAATGCTAGTGAAGTATATTTAGTTGAAGAGCCAATGGCTGCTGCTATTGGAATAGGAATTGATGTTGAAAGACCTGTTGGGAACATGATCGTTGATATTGGTGGTGGAACTACGGAAATTGCAGTGTTATCCTTAAATGGTATTGGTACTTTGGAAACTATTCGACATGCAGGTGATGAACAGACTAATGCCATTGTAGAATGGTTTAAAAATCAGCACAAACTTCATATTGGTGAAAGGACTGCAGAGCAAATCAAATGCAATGTGGGTTCAGCGGTTCGTTCACAGGGTGAAAAAATTGCAGTTAAAGGGCAAGATCAAATCACTGGAATTCCTAAAACCATTGAAATCTCATCTGATGAAATTAGACAAGCGTTAACGGACTCAGTATATCAAATTACATCTGCAATTAGACGAGCTTTGGATAAAACTCCACCTGAACATGCTTCTGACATTATCGATTTTGGAATTATTCTCACAGGGGGTGGAGCGTTATTATCAAACCTCGATATTCATATCCGAAATAAAACTGGACTTCCAGTTCATGTGGCAGAGGATCCATTGTATTCAGTAGTAAAGGGTACGGGTATGATTTTAGATGACTTAAAAAAATATAAAAGCGTTTTAATTCAACATTAATGTTTTCTGGATGGATTAACCTATTCAACAGGGACTTGTTAGCGCTGGTTTGTACGGTTATCCTCTCATTCTTACTTCTATTCTCTAATGAATCTGAATACATAGAAGCTTTCGAAGCTGATATCTCTGATATTTACTCTTTTTTATCTTCACCTCGTGAGTGGTATGTAGATATACTGTCCACAAAAGAAAAGAATGAACTTCTTATTCAACAGGTTACTCAATTAAAATTACTTTATGCCCAAAATGAAAATTTTAGAGTAGAAAATTCACATCTTAAAGACATGTTGAATTTTGCTAAGAGTTCTCCACTTAGTTTGATTCCTGCAAACATTACCAATCAATATTCATCATTGGTTCGGTCTATAATACTCGATGTTGGTGAAGTAGATTACATCCAAAAAAATCAACCAGTCATTGATATGAATGGAGTCATGGGAAAAACCATTTCTGTGGGTAAGCATGCCACAAAGGTTCAATTGATTACAGATAAAAATTTTAGAATTTCAATTAGAATTGGTGATGAAAAGTCATTGGGCATATTTATTCCAACTCATGGGAAATATGGTATTTTGGATGGAGTACGAAAAAGTATGGAATTAAATGAAGGAGAAATTGCTTACACGTCTGGGATTTCTGATATTTATCCGGCAAATATTCCTGTTGCAAAAGTAATTTCGGTTAATAAAAATACGAATAGTCCATTCCAAGATGTAAATGTTGAAATTCTCACTGATTTACATGATTTAAACTATGTATTTGTAGTTCAATAATGATGAATAATTACCTCAAGATCATCCTTACAGCATTACTTACCTTAATTATGCAGATTTATTTTCCTGTAGTATATATAGGTGAGGTATCATTTACTCCAGATATTGTACTTATTTTAATTACATACCTTTCAATTTTATATGGTCGATTAAATGCAGTCATCTTTGGATTTATTTTAGGTTTTTTACAAGATTTGTCATCCCATGTGAATTTAATTGGATTATATGCATTATCGAAATCTGTAAGTGGGTATTTATTAGGAACAATTTTCTTTTTTGAATCTATTTGGAGTATACAAGTTAAACGATTGGTGATATTTGGTTCATACTTTATTCACTTTTTAATTTATTTTTATTTTGTTACTAATGATAGTATTTCTATTGGTCAATTGATAATACTATCAATATTACAGTCGGTGATTTCCTATTTAATATTTGAATTGCTAAATAATTTTATATTTAGAAAAAGGATACTTTAATGTCTCCTGGCAGCAGTGGTAATCTGGGCCATCGAAAAAATATTCTTTTTATTCTTGTAATGATTTTATTTTTCGGAATATTTGCTCGCTTTTATTCCATTCAAATTATAAATTTTGATAAATATTCAACCCAATCAGCAAACAATAGTGTTAGAAAAATCATAAAAAAAGCACCGCGTGGAATTATTTTTGACCGCTATAATGTCCCCATTGTTGATAATAGACCAACTTATGACCTATCAGTTGTCCCTTTTGATGTATCTGATCAATTCAATTTTAGTTTATTTTCAAAAATAGTTGGCTTGGATGAATATGAACTCAAAACAAAAGTTGACAAGTTAAAGCGACAATTTTCTCGGTTCAAGCCTTCTATACTCAAACGACACATTAATTTTGAAATTCGCTCAGATATTGAAGAAAATTTATTAGAATTTCCAGGAGTGCACTTTTCGGACTTCCCTGCACGAACATATCCAAATGAAGCACGACTTACGCACGTTTTGGGTTATCTTCGAGAAGTAAATGAAGCAGTATTAGAAAATTCAGATCCAAAATTAAAATATCAGAATGAAGATGTATTTGGATTTAGCGGTTTGGAGAAAATTTATGAATCTTCTCTGAGGGGTGAAGATGGGGTTGAATTTAGGCTTGTAGATATTTATGGAATTGACCATGGAAAGTTTTCAACTGATAGAGAATATGACATTGTAAAAGGTGATTCATTAATTTTAACTATAGATAGTCGATTGCAAAGTTATGCTGAAAAGTTAATGGTTGATAAAAAAGGATCTGTAATTAGTATGAATCCTCAAAATGGTGATGTGCTGGCATATGTTAGTTCTCCTGATTATGATTTGAAATCTTTTGTAGGTCCAATTCCACATAAGCTTTGGAATAGTTGGTCAAATAATCCTGATAAGCCTTTGATGAATCGTGGAATTCAAGGGACATATCCACCAGGTTCGGTATTTAAATTGATTGCATCTGCCATCGCTTTGGAAGATAATCTTGTGAGTACAGAGTGGTCTGTAAATTGTACTGGTGCATACACATACGGAGATAGAACTTTTCATTGTTGGAACACAGCGGGTCATGGTGAAATGAATATGAAAAATTCTATCAAGCATTCATGTAATATATATTTTTATAAACTTATTCAAAAGATTCCATTTGAACAATGGTCAGATTTTGTTACTCTTTTTGGATTTGGAAGTAAGACTGGTATCGATCTACCTGGAGAGAAAAAAGGTATTGTTCCAACTCGAGAATATATGAATAAAAAATATACGAGTAGAGGTTGGGGAAAAGGGAGTCTGTTGAATTTTGTTATTGGACAGGGTGACGTGTTGGCTACTCCGCAACAAGTGGTTCAATTTATGAATTATATTGCGACTAAGGGCAATGCTGTGCATCCTCATCTGAATATAGATGCAGAATTAGTTTATGACAATGTAACACTTAAAAAAAATACATGGAATTTCCTTGAAAAGGCAACTTATGCCGTAGTTAACGAAGAGGATGGAACAGGTAAAAATGCTCTGATTGATATTGGGATAGTTAGAGGTAAAACGGGAACTGCACAAAACCCCCATGGTGAAGATCATTCATGGTTTTCAGGATATGTAACCCTTCCAAATAAAAAGCAAATGAGTTTAGCGGTTATTGTAGAAAATGGTGGTAAGGGGTCGCAAGCAGGGGCTGGTGTTGCTAGAGAAATGTTTAAATTATTTTCAGAATATTATAATGATTAATTTTTTAAATAAAATATTTCAAAAAAATCCAATCCTTTCGTTGAATTATCGAGTGATAATTCCTGTATTTTTTTTATGTATTCTCAGTCTTGTAATATTGAGTAGTACCAGTTCTGAAACAGAATTTTTTAAATCCACTTTCTATCGTCAATTTATATGGATATGTATTGGTATTGTTATATTCTTAGTTTCTCAATTTTTGAAAATCCAATTTTTTAATGAGTATGCTTACTACCTCTACATCCTGTTGGTGATTAGTATTCTAGGCACATATTTTATGCCCATAAAAGGGGGTGCACAACGCTGGTTAGAATTAGGCCCTATTACATTTCAACCTTCTGAATTAGGAAAGCTTGTTATGGTGTTTGTAATTGCAAAATTTCTGTCAGATAAACGTGAAAATAAAAATCAAATTCAGATGATGTTAATTACACTCTCACTTGCAACAATCCCTGCATATATGGTTTTTAGACAGCCTGACTTAGGAACAGCTATAATATACCTCGTCATCACGTATCCAATGTTATATTGGTCAGGTGTACGCCCGTATTATCTTTTCATATTTTTAGCCCCTATTGTAAGCATTTTAGCTGCATTTAATATTGTGGCATTTTATTTATGGATGTTCTTAATAATAGTAATTTTATTTTATAGTCAGCCAAAAATTTGGGAGGCAGTTTCACTATTTGTCATAAACATTAGTTGTGGATTAATAACTCCCTATTTTTGGGAAAATATTTTATATCCACATCATAGAAATCGAATATTAACCTTATTAGACCCGTTGCGAGATCCACAAGATGCAGGCTATCAAATCATTCAATCTATGACAGCTATTGGTTCAGGTGGATTATGGGGAAAAGGATTGGGCGAAGGTACACAGACACATTTGAGATATTTACCTGTAAGAGACACAGATTTTATAATTTCAGTTTCGGGTGAAGAATTGGGATTGATGAGTATTATCATTATTTTGGTACTATTTACCACACTTATCCATTGGATGCTCACCTACGCACAAAAAACTAGAAATAATTTTTCAAGCTTAATTGTAATTGGATTCTCTACCATATTATTTGTTCATTTATTAGTAAACATGGGAATGACTGTTGGGGTTTTCCCCGTTACAGGATTGCCTGCACCCTTTTTGAGTTATGGGGGATCTTTTTTACTCACATGTATTATCATGATTGGAATTGTAAATAATATTACAAACAATGAAATTTGATTTGAGATTGCAATTGCTCAACTGTTTTAATGAGTTGTAAATTTAAGCTATATCTCTAACAGATTATTTTATTAAATGCCGAGGCTTTATGATTAGAAATTTTTCTGCGCTTCTTTCAAAATTTTTAGTTTTCACATTATTATTAATATTTACAAATTGTGCCGGACTTTCATCTGATACGCAAGATCCATTTACCGAACCTACGCGTACAGATTCTGAATCTTCATCTGATGATAGTTTAGATGAGAAGAAACTTAAAGTATATTTAAAGCAACAAAAAGAGACAATTCAAAGTCTTGAAGAAACAGTAGAATCTCTTAATAAAGAGTTGGAAAAATATAATGATAATTATGCTGATTTATCTGATAAATTAGATTCTTTGAAATCTTCAATGGAGCAAAAAGCGGAGGTTGTTGAAGCAGAAGAACCTCAGATTGATGTTTTAAATACCATTATAAAATTAAAAAATAAAATAAAAATTTTAGAAGATAGAGCTTTCTACACAGATAGTCTATATTTTGAAATTGTAAATGATTTAGTACAAATCGAAAATAAAATTGTTTCACTTACTTCAAGCTATAAAGAAATGATTCAACTAAAAACTAGCGGTGCAATTAAAGAACTTCCATCTATTAGCGATGAAGAATATACTGCACGATATATTGAATCATTATCAGCGTATCAAAATGGTGAATGGAATAAAAGTTTAGAAGGATTTACTTATTTAATTGCCGTGAATAGTTCTCATGATTTGGCAGATAATTGTCAATATTGGGTAGGTGAGGTGTATTATGCACTGAAAGATTATAAGCGCTCAATTAAAGAATTTGAAAATGTATTTTCATTCCCGGGAACAAATAAGGCAGATGATTCTCAATACAAATTAGGATTATGTTATTTGAACATTAGTAATAATCAACGTGCATTGGAAGAGTTTAGAAAAGTTATCGATTATTACCCCAATAGTGAATACTTTAAAAAGTCACAACAGTATATTAAACAACTCCAATAAAAGTACATTAAGGAAAAAATGGCTCCATTAAAGCTTTTTTATGTTTCATCAGAGGTTGCTCCTTTTGCAGAAGCCACGTCTGTTGCAAATTTCTCTCAACGCTTTTCTTCAATTTTACATGAAAAAACGGACGTTGATATTAGACTAACAAAGCCTAAATATGGTTTTATTAGTGAACGAAAATATGTATTGCGTGAAGTGATACGTCTAAAAGAAATGCCTGTTGAATTTGGAGGTGAGGAGCGAGTTGTTAGCTTGAAATCTGCGTTCATTCCTGAAACTCGTGTTCAAGTTTATTTTATGCAGGATGATGAATATTTCAAACCACTACCAGAATTGCTATACAAAGCAAGAAATGGTAGAGTGTTTAAAGATAATGACGAGAGATTTGCTTTCTTTGCACGTGTCGCTCTAGATACGCTTAAGAAATTATTTTGGGCTCCAGATATTATCGTATGTAATGATTGGCAGATGTCATTTATTCCTCGATTATTAAAAGAGCAATACAAAGATGATCCTTTCTATGCCAATATGAAAACGGCCTATTTCATGCATTCATGTAATGATTATAGAATGTTCTCAAATGAGGCATATGACAAATTGGATTTGGATATGCCTAAAAAAGGTAAGATGGCTGATAACGTAGTTTCAGCTATTGAACATGCAGATATTACCATTGCAATCAATGATGAAAAAACGTCTTTAATGAGTGAGTTGAACAAAAGTAAGGATGTTAAAAAAATATTTGAACAATCCAATGGTTTAGTCGTTGATATACCCAAAAATGCAGACAAAGGAGTTTGGGTGAATGCATCAAATGACATTGAAGCTGCCCTTCGAAAGTTATAATAAAATTGAACATTGAATATATAAAATCAAAGGTCGGTATTTTATTTATCGGCCTTTTACTTTTCTGTACCAGTTGTGAAAATCAACCTCTTGAAATTGTACCCATAAACGGTCAACAATTAGAACGAACTATTTTTAACCTGGATTCTTCAGAATCTTATTCTTTTCAA
This sequence comes from uncultured bacterium, assembly GCA_964344315.1. Taxonomy (GTDB): domain Bacteria; phylum Fidelibacterota; class Marinisomatia; order SCGC-AAA003-L08; family D37C17; genus JABHHG01. Next base: position 142,644 of record CAYFMU010000001.1, read on the forward strand.
AATAAAGTTTTAACAGGTAAGAGTACATCACTATATACAGGAATAAATGAAAATGATGATACTTCTATTGTTTTATTGGATATAGATACGGATGATTTTTCTCAGCTTCCTATATGTACGGATACGACGGTTCAAAATATTGAAGATTTAAAATTTACGCTCAATAGTTATGCATCTTTAAAAGATGAAAATGAATCAACTCTCATTGATTCTAGCCAATTAAAAGTATATTTGTCATCGGGATTTTCATGGGATGAAGATATAGATTTATTGGAAACTAATGACCAAGAATTAAATTTATTAGATGATAATGCAGAAATTCTTGAGTTCACAATTTCTGATGATGCGATACATATTACACTGGATGAATCCGTTATTAACCAATGGTGTGATGGAGATGATTCATATTTAGTTATTTCGTATACTCCAGATGAAAGTGTAGATAACAAATTTATAGAATTTTATTCATCAAATGTAGACTATTTCACTTCAAATACCCATGCACTTCATAAGCCTCAAATAGAGTTTAATTATGAAGTTATAGATGATGTTGTTACCGTTTCTCAATACTTTTCATTTATGAATTCAACCTCACTAATTAACAATGCTTCCTTACATATTGTAGATAATGATTCGATCACAGATTTTGGTTATATATATCTTTTAAATACTGAGAATGAATTGAATTCTACTTTAGATTCAACGCTTGATGTAAATGACTTAGTTTTTGGTGATACTCCCATTATTTCAACAAGTGAATTAAATACCCATATTGAAATTGCCACCATTAAAATAAAACTTAATGATGAAATAATTGACTCAATTTCGTCTTTTGGTGTATCACTAAACAATGTAAAAGCATATTCTACAAATGATGATATTGCAGGTGATAATTTTAGTGATGATAATTCTGAAGGTACAGAGAATAATATTATCTTTGATACAGGTGAGCCTTTTTTAGATTATGGAGAAGATCAATGCCCTGATGAATTTGAAGATGGTAATGGTGGCTGTTTAGTTACTATTTCTGAATTAGACACAACAGATATTGTATGTAAAATTACGTCTGAAGACGATATTGTTCATGAAACATGTGTGTATAATTCAATAGGTACAGAAAATAACGGATTGTTGAATTGGGAAGATGTAGATGGAGATGGCCTTTGGGATTTAGGTGAAGGTGATGAATGGCAAGATGTAGGTAGCGATGGTTGTGATGATTCCTTTGAAGATGGTGAAGGAGGGTGCTTGGAATCTGAGGATTCTAGTTACGTAGATGGTGATCCTAATGGTGACAACTATAATAGAGACCCCAATGGTGATGATTATGATGATGAAAATGAAGAGGGTACTGAAGGAAATGGACTTTGGGAAATAGGTGAAGAATATTTGGATTGTGGTAAAGATGGTTTGTTGAATACTGGAGATGAAGGTGAGGGAGATTCTATTTTCAATGATCATCTCAACTGTTTATTTGATACGGGAATAGATGGAAAGTATTCCAATGAGGAGTCGGGATATAACTCAAGTGGTACACAAAATAACGGATATTACGATCTTGGAGAATTGGTAACTGACTTAGGGCTTGATGGCTGTGCTGATAACTTCGAAGATGGTGAGGGTGGTTGTTTAGAATCTGAAAACCTTGAATATGAAGATGGTACTGACCCAAATAATGATAATGAAAATATCGATCCAAATGGGGATAATGAATTGGGTGATTCTAATAATCAATTTGACGAGGGTGAGTTTTTCTTTGATGTGGGCACTGACGGATTGTCTGATGATGAAGAGAAAAACTCTGATGATAACTTACTCAATGTAGAAAATGGTACTAATCAAGGAATTAATGATTACACCATTATTAAAGGAATGTCTGAAGATTTCATTTTAGATTCTATAGAAATTGATGATGCCGATATGGTAATATGGGTATCTAAAATTTCTCCTACAAATGAAGATAATGAGTTTGAAATTACTATTTCTGCACAAGCATCTATAGAAGTGAAGTATATTTCATTTAAGTTATCTCATGTTCCGTTAACATGGTTAAATAGAACAAATGTTGCACAAAATTTTAATTCAAACAATTATTCCACATCACTTATAGAGGATGTTTCAATTTATGATGTAATTGAAGTTGAACAATCATCTCAATTAAGCTTGAATTTTTCATATGGAATTGAATCTAAAATTACTTTTGAAGGTTTAACAGAGTTCTTAGATACAAACCAAAATATAAATATTGTAAAGGAACATACGCGTTTAATTATTCTATTTAATTCTGAATCAACGGATGAGCGTTCAAAATCGGCTAAATTATCATTTTATAAAAGTGTAGATGATTCTACTGCCATTGATTTAGATGGTAATATAGCCACCTCAGAACACTATGTGATTTCATTAGGAGCTACTGAAATTAATGTAGAATTTTGGCCTGAGATTCAGCGTATGGTTAGTGCTAATTCAAATGTAAATTCACAATACATATTAAAATTGGAATATAGTGGTACTGATTTCAATAATATTGTATTTGATGCAAATGAAATCAAATTAGAAGTGGTGCACTCTAAATGAAGTGGACATTAAATTTTATAATTTTTAACTTATTATTTGCCACCTCATTCCAAACGTTTGGATTTGGAGAAACAGTAGAAGACAATTCTACATCTATTGCAAATTCAAGACTATTTATCAATGGGAATGATGGTGTAAATAATAAATCTATTTCTACCATACAACAAAGTCGACTCACCCAAATTTATATTTCAAATTCAATTTCATCATTTTCAGTATTGAACAACTCCATTGCTAAAGAAAATATTAATGCTATTGGATTTACCTTCCCCTTTAAAAATAAACATGCAATACAAATTCAACTTACACCGTATACTCGAACCAATAATGAGTTTCACCAAACAGACTATGAATTGATAGGTGGAGGTGACAGCTCATCACCATTAGCATATAATGGCAATTATATTTATAAAGGTGGAATTGCTGAATTACAACTAGGATTTTCCTCAATAATAATTGATAAAATACATTGGGGTATCAAATGGAATTCTCAATTTGGTAATTTAAATTCTGAAAATAAAATTTTCACCTATGATATAAACTACAATATGGATGGCACCGTTAATTATGCTGTAAAGGATTCGTCTAATATCAATCATAAGTATACTTTTGTGGGGAATAGTTTTACAATAGATTCAAGAACTGTTATAAGAAAAAGTGAGTTTGCACTACAACTTGAATTGAACACACCCATGGAAGTAGAATATGAATTATCAAATAATGGTGTGATGAGTAATCAACGATTTGATGCAATCAAAAACCTGCAAATTTCAGATATGTTCTTTGGGTATAAATATGGAATTTCACCTATATTTTCAACAATTGTTGAGTTACAGCATCGAAAAAGCCGATTTTCGCATATTGATAATTTGTTAAATTTCGCATCAGATCCGAATCAATTTTCTATGCATTCAGGTTTAAGTTACACGCTAAGTAATCCAAAAATTGGATTTTGGAATTCTATTTCAATACATTGTGGTGGAATGTATAGAATACTAGAGTATTCAAACATTGAAGCCATAGATCAATCTTTTTCAGCTGGATTTGGTTTTAGTATATTGAAGAATACAAATTTTGTAAATGTATCTGCTGAGCGTGGAAAGCGTGATTTTTCAAATGAATTATTACCAGCAGAATCATATTTTAAATTAAATATTGGAATATCAAGTAGAGATACTTGGTTCAAAAAAATAAGGAGAAAGTAGATTGAAAATTTTAAGTTCATTTTTATTAGTTTTAATATTGTTTTTTACAGGATGTACACCACCCAATGGTAGTGGCTCTCCTGATTCTGGCCCATCATTATCTCCTGAAGAATTGGCTGAAAGAAATCAAGAGTGTGATTTATATGTAAGTTTTGCAATTACAAATTATCAAAATAGAGATTATACCAGTACCATTGAAAATTATAATCACATATTGAATTTGGGATGTGGTGAGAGAAATGCAGAAGATATTTATCAATGGATGGGACGAAGTTATATTGAATTAGGAAAATTAGATAGTGCTAACTATTCATTTAAGCAGGGGCTTAAATACCTCAAAGACGATGAAAACCTTTATGAAGTTGCTGCGTGGAATGCGGGAAAACTAGGCAATCTAGATGAACAGATTTATTACCTAGATCAATGGTTTAGCATCGATGAGACTAATACAAAAGTATTAGAAAATCTTAGCAATGTTTATCGTGATAATGAAATGTTCGAAGAGCAAATTGATATATTGAATCTGTGGTTAAAGATTAATCCCAGTGATAAAAATGCAAATGCTGAAAAGAAAGCCGCTTTTGCAGCATTGGGTAAAGATGAAGTTGATGTAGATAGAGAGCGATGGGAAGCAGATCCCTCAAATGTTAAATATGGTATTGATTATGTAAAAGGCCTTCTAAATGCTGAACAGGATGCAAAAGCTGTTGAAGTTTGTCAGTCTTTATTGGTTTATGATAAATTCAATACAACAGTATTAAGATTGTTGGGAGACGCACAGCTTAATCAATATAATGATGATTTGGCACTTGAAGCATACATTTCATTGACGAATATTGATCCATCTGATTATGATGTTGCAATGGAAATTTCAAAATTATACATTAATAAAGAGGATTATAAATCATCATTAGATTGGGCACAAAAAGCAATAACTGCAAGTGGGAATAAGGGCGTTACATTTTTCCAGAGAGCAGAAGTTTATTATGCTTTAGCTGAAGGGTGTACAGGTGATGCCCTTTCATTTTGGGATAAAGTGGTATTTGAAATTGCTTGGGAAGATTATAATGAAGCTATCAAAAATGGATATTCACGTGCTAAAACACGTCGTGACTTTCTAAAGGAAAACAATATAACCACTTCAGCAGATTGGTTCATGCGTCCAGATAATGAAAAAGAAGTATCACCTCAATCAGATTGCTATTCATGGATAAAAAGAAGTATTAAAAGAAAATGAAAATTGCTTTAGGTGCAGATCACGCTGGATTTGATGTTAAAGATGATGTTAAATCTTATCTAGAATCAAAAGGTCATGAGGTCTTTGATAAGGGTACATTTTCAAATGACTCAGTAGATTATCCAAAATTTGGACATGATGTAGGAATGGCAGTTTCAAATAACGATGTAGATAAAGGAATTGTTATTTGTGGATCTGGAATTGGAATATCTATTGCTGCCAATAAAATTAATGGTGTTCGTGCAGCATTGTGTACATCATCAGATCATGCAAAAATGAGTCGACTGCATAATGATGCCAATGTATTGGCATTAGGTGCAAGAATGACCGATTATGATGTACTTATCAAAATTATTGACACGTGGTTATCAACAGATTTTGAAGGTGGTCGGCATCAACAAAGAGTAGAGAAAATAGAGGTTTCATGAACTCCAGTTTAAGTACTCAAGATTTAGAGATTTATCAATCTATTCAATCTGAATTAAATAGACAATCTAACACATTAGAACTTATTGCTTCAGAGAATTTTACAAGCCCAGCCGTAATGGAAGCGGTGGGATCAATACTTACCAACAAATATGCTGAAGGTTATCCCGGAAAGCGATATTATGGTGGGTGTGAAGAAGTTGATAAAACAGAAAATATTGCACGTGATAGAGCCAAAGAATTATATAATGCTGCATATGCAAATGTTCAACCACATTCAGGATCACAAGCCAACATGGGTGTGTATTTAACATTTATCAAACCGGGTGATACAGTTCTTGGTTTAAACCTAGCACATGGTGGACATCTTACACATGGAAGTCCTGTAAATTTTTCTGGAGAGCTTTATAATTTTGTATCTTATGGTGTTGATAAAAACTCAGGTCGTGTTGATTTTAGCCAAGTAGAATCCCTAGCAAAAGAGCATAAACCTAAATTAATTGTTTGTGGAGGTAGTGCATATCCCCGACATATTGAATTTGAGCAATTCCGAGAAATTGCTGACAAGGTAGGTGCATTCCTCATGGCAGATATTGCTCATCCATCAGGATTGGTTGCTACCGGTTTACATCCATCACCATGGCCACATTGCCATGTAGCAACATCAACTACACATAAAACACTTCGAGGACCTCGTGGTGGGTTAATCCTTATGGGTGAAGATTTCCAAAACACATGGGGAAAAATAGCACCAAAGTCTGGCCGAGTAAAGAATGTATCAGAATTAATAGATAGTGCTGTAATGCCAGGAATGCAAGGTGGTCCTTTGATGCATGTTATTGCAGGAAAAGCTGTGGCCTTTGGCGAAGCATTACAACCTGAATTTAAATCGTATTGTCAAAAAATTATTGATAATGCTCAAACATTATCAGATACACTATTATCGCTAGGTTATGAATTAGTTTCAGGCGGTACTGATACCCATGTTATACTCATAGATTTAACATCAACTGGCGTTACAGGTAAAAGAGCAGAAATAACCCTAGAGCATGCAGGCATTACTACTAATAAAAACATGGTTCCCTTTGATGAGAGAAGTCCCATGATTACCAGTGGAATTAGAATTGGAACGCCAGCAATGACTACTCGCGGGATGGGTAGTGATGAAATGGTAAAAATTGCACATTTAATCCATAATGTCATTCAAAATATTGATGATGAAAAAGTAATTTTATCTACAAAATTAGAAGTAACTGAACTTTGTAATACATTTCTATTATATGAAAGTCAATTGGTATGAACTGCCCCAATTGTAGTTCCGAAGATTCAAAAGTAATAGATTCACGTTCTATTCATTCCGGATCAAGTATTCGTCGTCGTCGAGAATGTATATCATGTAATTTTAGGTTTACTACGTACGAATACATCCAAACCAATCCCATTATGGTGATTAAAAAATCAGGAGATAGGGAAGAGTTTAGTAGAGAAAAACTAGAAAACAGTTTTCACTTAGCTTGTCAAAAACGGCCTGTTTCCCAAGAAGTAATCCAACAAGCCATTCAATCAATTGAAGACCAAATAAATAATATTTCAAATGTTGAAATTAATGGTTCTCTCATTGGTGAATTAGTTATGGAAAAATTAAGATCAATCGATAAAGTTGCATTTATTCGATTTGCATCAGTATATCGAGAATTCCAAGATATCGGCGAATTCCAAGCACAAATCGACGACTTAAAAGACTAATTCCCTCCTTGCATAGCATATAATTATTGTGCTATTATCACCAAATGCTTCGTATTCTTAAATATCCAATAGACGTATTTATTCTCTTCTTTGAAGGAATCGCCGAATATGTAATTTTGATGTCGAAAATGTTTCGCTCTGTTAGATCTTGGAATCTGTATATTGGATTTACCATAGATCAAATGGTTATTATTGGAGCTCAATCTATTCCAATTGTAATGTTAACCTCTCTTTTTTCAGGAATGGTAACCTCTGTTCAAGCAGCTTATCAGTTTGAATCAGGTTTTGTTCCCACGTGGTTTGTGGGTAGTATTGTAGGTGAGTCCGTATTATTAGAACTTGCACCCATGATGACAGGCTTGGTAATGACAGGTAAAATTGGTGCCACAATTGCTGCAGAAATTGGTACAATGAGGGTTACCGAACAAATTGATGCATTAGAATCATTGTCTTTTGATCCTGTATCATTTCTTATTATGCCAAGAGTTTTAGCGGCTGCAATTATGTTTCCCGTACTTGTTATTATTGCAGATTTATGTGGGATTTTTGGAGGATTATTAGCTGCTTATAATGCCATGGATGTGAGCTTTCAAGAGTTCTTTAGAGGATTTAGAACATGGTTTAGACCGTGGGATGCTTGGTTTGGACTTATAAAAGCTGTATTTTTTGGTGTGGCAATTACGTCTATTGCAGCATATAAAGGATTTACCACTAGCGGTGGCGCACAGGGCGTAGGGAAATCTACCACTTCCACGGTAGTAGTTTCGTGTATGACTATTGTATTCTTAGATTATTTATTAGCTGAAATTTTACTATGATCGAACTTAAAGATATTTACAAATCTTTTGGAGAAAATCATGTTTTAAAAGGGGTAAGCTTCTCAATTAAGCATGGTGAAAGTGTTGCAATTATTGGTAAAAGTGGAATTGGGAAGAGTGTACTCCTCAAACATTTAATTGGTTTGATCCAACCAGATTCTGGTGAGGTGTGGGTCGAAAATCAATTGGTGAATGGGATGTCATTTTCTGATTTACAGGAAATTAGATCTCAGTGCGGAATGGTATTCCAGTTTGGTGCATTATTTGATTCCATGTCGGTAAATGATAATATTGGTCTAGCATTGTCAAAACTATCAAAACTAAAAGATGGTGAACTTCAAGATAGAATCGATGCCTCATTAGAAGAAGTGGGAATGGCAGAATCAAATAATATGATGCCATCTGATCTATCTGGTGGTATGAAAAAAAGAGTGGGAATTGCTCGTGCCATTGCAATTAAACCTAAATTTTTATTTTATGATGAACCTACCACGGGATTAGACCCCATAATGACGGATAGTATTAATAAGTTAATTGCCAAAATTCACAGTCAAGAAAATATTACATCTATCATGGTTACTCATGAACTACGTACGGTTTTTGAAGTAGTAGAACGAGTAATTATGCTACATGAAGGTAAAATCCAATTTGATGGAACACCTTCGGAAATAAAGCAGTCAAATGATGAGATTGTAAAGCAATTCATATCAGGAGAAAGTATAAATTCTGAATTGGAGGTAAAATGAGATTTAGTAAACTTTTTTGGATGGGATTACTCATATTTGTTTCCATGGGAGTTTTTATTTTTGGAATTCTTTATGTGCAAGATATTTCACTTAAAAAATCAAACTATTCATTTACGGTTATTTTTGATAATGTTCAAGGTTTGAATGAAGGTGATGATGTGAATATGCTCGGAAAACGTATTGGTAAAGTATCTCGTGCAAAAATTATTGGACAAAAAATTGCCGTAGAACTTTCCATTGATAATTCTTTTGCATTTAAAATCCCCGTTGATTCCAAAATAGAAGTAAAAAGTGAAGGATTGATGGGTTCAAAGTATGTTTCTATTGCTCCAGGTGAAAATACAAAAAAATACATTTTAGCTGGAGAAACAGTTGAGGGTCAACGCGAGTATGATTTTTCTGAAATTACTCCTGGGATTGTGCCCATTACCCAAGATATTGGCGTTTTTGCACGTCGGCTAAAGGCCACATTAGGTGAAGAAGAAAAAGATAGAATTAGAAATACCGTGCTAAATATTGAATCCCTCACAAAAGAATTAGATGAATTTGTAAAAAGCTATCGTGAAGTTCTCTCTCAAACTGAGAAAAATGAGTTAAAAACAATCATTTCAAACTTGGGGGAAGCATCCAACACAATTAATGAAAAAATGGATGGTGACTTCAGTGAAATTCTTTCAAATTTTAAAGATGTATCAGAGCATTCCAAAGAGCTCAAGAGCGCAATTGATGATTTTAAAATCAGCAGTAAATCTTTAAAATCCTCCTCACAAAGATTAGACTCTCTCTTACGAAAAGTTGAAGATGGAGAAGGTTCTTTAGGAAAACTCATAAATGATGCTAGTCTTTTTGATAATTTGAATGGATTAGCTGTTGAAGGGAAAGATTTGATTCAAGACATTAAAGAAAATCCCACAAAATACATGAAAGCGTATTGGAAGGGTAAAAAATAATGTTTGAACTAATGTCGTGTCCTCGGTGTAAAAATAGTGATTTAATTCAAAAAGATTCATCTTATGAATGTAGCAATTGCAATGAAAAATATGATATAAAAAATGGGATTCCCATCTTACTTCCTAAAAAAGTTGGAACTAATTAAAATATTGTAATTTTGAGAGTGAGTACGGATTGTTTGAGTCCGAAAAATAGATTTATATTTACACCGAGTAAAGGAGAACATTTATAGACATTTGATACAGGGATTTGCTTTGAATTACAAATCTAAAGCGAAAGCTTAAAATACGTGAATTTGCAATCCTTGTGGTAATGTTCTATTGTTGACCGAGCTTATCATTAGGTTGCTCGGTTTTTTTTTAATAGAGGGAAATATGAAAAGATTTTTTCAAATGTTAGTTTTTTGTGTATCAGTTTCACAAGTATATGCTGTGGGTGAAGCGGGTGCAATATTTTTGTTAATTGCTCCTGGTGCAGGTGCTGCAGGTACGGGTGAGGCACAAGTGGCAAAAGTAGATGATGCCTATGCATCATATTACAATCCTGCGGGATTAGGATTTTTACAAGGCAGTGAAGTTGCAGGAATGCATGTAAATTGGCTCCCAAACTTGGCTGACGATATTTACTATGATTTTCTTGCCTATAGAAGAGAGTTATCAGGAATCGGTTCATTAGGAATGCATCTTATATTTTTAAATTTAGGATCTCAAGTTCAAACTGATGCTGAAGGAAATGAACTTGGCAACTTTAATAGTAATATGTGGGCACTAACTACCAGCTTAGGGACTAATCTCAGTGAGAGTTCTTCACTTGGGGTGGGTGTGAAATTACTCCAACAAAATCTTGGGCCAGGTGCAGGTGCTGAAGATAACGAAGGCTCTTCAACAGACTTCTTGTTTGATGTGGGATATTTGAAGAAATATTCATTCGGAAATTTGGGAATTTCTATTGCCAATATAGGTCCAAAAATTTGGTTCCAAGATCAATCGCAAGCAGATCCTGCACCAACCAATATGCGGATTGGTTTATTTTCAAATGTTTATAATGATGGATTTAATAAAGTAAATCTTATGGTCGATGCCAATAAATTGCTAGTTTCACGATATCAAGAAATGGATTGGGATGGTGATGGTTTTATTTCTGGAGAAAAGGAACGTGCTCATGATGATCCATGGTACACTGCCATATTTACATCTTGGTTAGATGATTGGTATTATGGAGGCGATTATAATTTAGATGATGATTCTAGAATCGGTGGTTATAATTGGGAAGACCTAGATGCTGATGGAAAAATTGATTCTGGTGAAATATCTGCCACATTAGAAGTAGATGCTGATAACGACGGTGTTTATGATGCTGATACTGATGAATTTTATGATTTCAACGATAATGAATATGGCCTTTATGGTAATTGTGATTCAGGAGATCCTGAAGACTGTTTAGAAAAAGGTTCAGGAGATGACCGTTCTATTAAACAAGAGTTTAAAGAAATGGTATATAATTTTGGTGCTGAATATTGGTATACTGATAATTTTGTATTACGGGGCGGATATATTTATGACCAAGAGGGTAAAATAACAAATCCTACCTTTGGTGCAGGAATTAGATTTGCACAATACGGCTTTGATTTTGGATATACTGCTGGTGAGCAAGGCCACCCTCGTGCCAATACCATGTTTTTCTCTGTAAACATTAATCTGTAAGTTGATTTTAAGAATATTAATTTTCATCATTTTTATTAGCCTCGATATCGGGGCTAATTTAATTTATGCTCAATCGTTTTCTCATTTAATTGGCATTATGGTTGAGTTCCCATTTGAGGAAGATGATGACCCCCTTACCACAGGAAGAGGTACTTTTCTAGATTCAATTACTGCACAATATTCCATGGCAGATACATTATTATGTAATGGATTTTTAGCAGACAAACCCCCACATAATGCAGACTATTTTTCATCGCAAATGTTGGCAGTAAAAAATTATTATGATGCCTTTGTAAATGAAGATGAATCCTTTGAAATCCACATGATTGATTCAGTATATACAACATCAAAACCAATGAGAGAATATGCTTTGGGTGATTCCTATTTAGGTGAGTTTTTTAAAGAGTCTGTTGAACTTGCAAAAGGTGAAATTGAAGACCTCTCTATTGATTTAAATAATGCTATTATTGTGATATTCCACGCAGGGATGGGGCAAGATTTCGCAGTCCCACTTATTGATCCTACAAGCCATGACTTAAAATCAGCTTATGTTGATGAAGAGATATTAAATAATGTTGAACCTATATTAATCAATAGTATTGAGATTAACAGAGGTATAATCCTTCCTGAAACACAGAATATGATTTATTACGATGTAGTTCAGGATATATTTTCAGGTACAAGTGATTTATGTGATATTCAAGTGGGTCTAACGGGTACTTTTGCATTATTATTGGGATATGCTTTTGATCTACCTCCATTGTTTAATACAGAGAGTGGAATGGCTGGTGTAGGTGTCTTTGGATTAATGGATCATGGCTCAAATAATGGGCGAGGAGTAATTCCATCACCACCTTCACCATGGACACGAATTCAAAAAGGCTGGTCTAATTCAATAACAATTGATAATGATACGACTCTTTCAATTTCTATAGATGAATCACTGCCTACAGTTTATAGAGTGGACATAAATAATGACGAGTTCTTTTTAATTGAAAATAGAAATAATTGGATTCAAGGTGAATCTGCCGATATTGACTCTCTTAGAAGAAAAGAAGAACATAAAATTTCAGATGAACAAGTTGGGCATTGGTTTGATACTGTATTAGCTGAATTTTCTGAAGAAGAAATAGAATTAACAAATGGTGTGATCACAAAATTTAAAAACTATGATGTAGGGCTACCAGGATCTGGAATATTAATTTGGCATATAAACGATAAATTAATGAATGCCAATCAAATCGGAGTTAATAATAATCCTGGCCAAAAAGCCATTTCTATTGAAGAAGCTGATGGATCTGTTGATGTTGGGTATAGTAGTGCCCACCCTCTATTTACACAGCATGTAAATGGGTGGAAATTTGATTATTGGTATGCAGATAATTTTTACTATTTTGAATATGGAAATCCTGAAGAAAAAAATAATGATAATGATTATGTGGTATTTGATGACTTCACACGCCCTAATTCTTCAACTATGGAGAATGTTCATTCGGGTATAAAATTCACGGTTATGAGTGAACCTAATCATACCATGGATGTAGAAATTAATTTCAATGAATTTAGAGATTTTGAGCAGAGTTTTATACATAAAAATGATGTGGAAATTCTTGGTGATTGTGAAGTTAACGATACCTCATTTGTATTTTATAAAAATGAAACCGGAATTTATAAAACCAGTGTGAATTCACAAGAATTAATATCTGAAAATCTTAATTATAACTTAGCGTTGTGTACGCAAGAAAGTATAGAACTCATTGAATTTGATTCTAATTCATCGTTATTTGCATATTATAATGAAGAATTAATATTTCCAACGGAGAATTTTGTGGTAGGTTTTCTCACCAATTCAACCCAGAGTGAGGACTATACTGAAAAGAAAGTTTCACTTGGAGATATAGATAATGATGGGTTGGATGAGTTGATATATGTGAGTGATAGTTCACTAGTTGTGGAAAATTACCCCAATAATGTTGATGCAAATGGCTTCCCTGTACATGGTAGTTTCTATCACCAACCATTAATTGCAGACATCATTAACACTGATGAGGATTTTCCTGAAATTATTTGTAGAGAAGAAAATGGCATTACTATTCTAAATCATATTGGGGAGAGAATATTAGAAATTCCATCCTTTTCACCAGACCAGCAACTATCTATAATCCCCAATTGGAAAGATGAAAGAGCCGCATTAGTTGATGGCCATCAATTATTATTGTTTGATTTTGATGCTGACGACAGCTTTTGGCTCCATGAATATAGTCAAAATACAAATTATCCCATGGTTACAGGAGATCATTTAAATACAATATCTACATCAACACCAACCATTGAATTTTATAATTATCCCAATCCAATAAAAAATGGAAGTACTACTTTTAGATTCTACGTAAAAGAATCAAGTGAGATAGTAATAAATATTTATGATATTTTAGGTTTGAAGGTTGATTCTATAACCAAAGAAAATCTGCAAAATAATGAGTATAATGAAGTACAATGGAGTGCTACCCATATTGACCCTGGAGTATATTTTGCTCATATAAAATTTGATTCAGATAATGTGGCAATGACAAAGGTGATGGTATTGAAATGATGTATTTTTTATTCATCTTGCTCTCTGGATTATTTTCACAATCATGGTATAATCATACTGAGTTGAATTGGCATACATTTGAAACTGAGCATTTTGTATTTCACTATCATGATGAAACTGAACGAAGTTGTCGAGAAGCCGCAACAGTTGCAGAAAAAATTTATAAACCAATTACTGAATTTTATCAATTTGAACCTGACTCAAAAACACATATCATTTTAAAAGATACCGATGACTATGCTAATGGTGCCGCTTATTATTATGATAACAAAATTGAAATTTGGGCACTTCCATTGGATTTTGATTTACGGGGTTCACATCGATGGCTACAAAATGTAATTACCCATGAATTTACACATATCATCCAAATTGGTGCTGCAATGAAATATTTACGAAAATTTCCAGCATCATTTATTCAAATTATGGGGTATGAGGATGAGAAACGGCCCGATGTTTTGTATGGATATCCCAATACAATAATTTCATATCCAATTCCAGGAACTGCTGTACCTCCGTGGTTGGCTGAGGGAACGGCTCAGTTTATGTATGATAGTGCCAACTATGATTATTGGGATTCACATCGAGATATGACACTTCGTGATAGAGTGCTTAACGATAATTTATTGTCATTAAATGCAATGAATACTTTTGGAAAACGGGGTATTGGGAATGAATCAACTTATAGTATGGGTTTTAGATTTACTCAATATTTAGCTAACCGTTTTGGAAATGATATTCTCAGAGAGATTACACATAATCTTTCGAATCCACTCATATATTCAGTCTCTCATGCAATGGAGGAGGCAACAGGAGTTTCTGGAAATAAATTATATGATGAATGGGTGGTACAACTAAAAAATGAATACAAATCATTTGCTGAATCAATAGATGAACATGGTAAAAGTGGAACCCTATTAGAAGCTGAAGGAACCACAAATATTCACCCTAAATGGTCACCAAATGGAGAAAAGTTTGCATTTTTATCTAATAAAAATAATGACTATTTTGGGCAAACCAATTTATTTGTCTATTCCTTTAAAGATTCTACATCCAAGAAAATTGTGGGAGGTGTTCAAACTGCACCTACATGGGTAAATGATTCCACAATTGTTTATACTCATCGAAGTAAGCCCAATAAAAATGGATCTAAATTTTTTGATTTATATAAAATCAATATTAATGATGAAGATGCTGAACCGAAACGCCTTACTCACTCAGAAAGATTGTATTCTCCTGTATATATTGAAACTAACAATAGTATTGCTGCCATAACTATCTTTGATGGTACATCAAATATTGTAGTTAGTTCTTTAGATTCAATTAATTTTAGTCCTATTACAGATTATGATGACGGTACATATTTATCATCATTGGAATGGGATGGTGAGTTTTTATATTCCGATGTAATAACTCATCAAACTCGAGATATTTTAAAAATTGATATTGAAAATAAAAATGTAGAATCATTTAGGTCTAATAATTGGGATGATCGAGGCATCGCATTTAGTGGAGAATCATTTGTTTTTACGTCTGACAAATCTGGGGTATTTAATTTAATAAACAAAGAGGGGGAATACATCACCAATGTGAGTGGAGGTGCATTTATGCCTTCAATTTCTAGCAATGGTGATATACTTTATAGTGAATATGTTAATGGGGGGTATAAAATTAAACTCTTAACAGACCAAAGCATTATTGATAAATCTTTAGTGGGCTATGATGAAAATTATTGGGAAGGATTACCTCCGTCTGAACCAATTGTAGAATTAAACCAAACTCCATCAAAAAAGTATAAAGATTCAATGTCATCATTATCATTTATGCCAATATTAATGCTAGATTATAAGTCTTTTAAACCAGGTATGTATTTTATGTCTCATGATTTGTTGGATAGGTTGTCTGTATTTGGTGGAGGCTCTGTAAATAGTAAAAATGACATTGATCTGTTTATGATTTTTGAGTTTAAAAAATATAAACCCACTTTCTATACAAATTTATTTTGGGTGACCAGACATAAAGAAATAAGTTCAAATTATAATCGTGCAAACGGAACCATTGCAGAGAATGTTCACATTAATAGTGACTTAACCTTTTTACTATTTTCAGGTGAAATCGGCACACGATTTATTAAGAATGGGCACAAATTTTGGATTGATTATAGCTACACAAACTATCGTGAGCATGTAAGTCAAAAAATTGTACAATATGCTCCCTATGATACAGTACGATATAATGGGGATTTGGCATTTGATTATTTTAGAGGACATGGTACCTCTATCAAATATGAATTTTCAAAGCGAAAATCTTCATTTTTAAAGGATATGTTACCAGGATCAGGATATACAATTCAGTCAAAATTAGGATATGAATGGAATAGTTTTATGTCTGGATTTGGAATAAATGAAGAATACAGTACATTCGGTGCGAATTTTGCACCCCAAAATACTTTTAGGTTTACGTTAGATACATTTCATCATTATACTTTAAATAAAAAACATCGAATTGTAACCAGTATAAAATCTAAAATTGGCTATCTTTCAAATTCAGATGTTGATAATTTTTTCCACTTTTTTACGGGTGGGCTTCCTGGAATAAGAGGATATTCATTCTATAATGAAGATTTAACTGGAGCTCAACAATTAATGATTACAAATGAAACAAGATTTCCGTTGTTTTTAGAAAAGAACTATAAAATGAATCATATATACTTCCAAAATTTAACTTTTGGAGTAGTCAGTCAATTTGGTGGTGCTTTTAATAAAGACATTGCTGATTTTTTCAGTGAAAAAGAGTATAAATTTTCTACAGGAGTTGAGTTAAGATTACATGGTTATTCGTTTTATTCCTATCCAACCGCTATTGAATATGAATATCACCAAGCCATTACAGATCCTACCGAATCATCTAAACATTATCTATCAATTTTATTTGGATTTACAAATTGAGAAACTTGATTTTTATTTGTTGTTTCAGTTTTTTATACAGTACATCATTTTTAATGAATGATAAATACACCCCAAATTCAAAATACAGATTCCAACAATCATCTTCTTCAAATTCATTAGGCAATACACACACACATGCGTTGCTGATGTCAGCAATATTACCTGGTACAGGTGAATTTTATTTGGGCCATAAGCACCGCGCCATTGCATTTTGGAGTATAGAAGCGCTTACATTGGGAACGTGGTACTATTATTCTAAAGAAGGTGAAAAGCTGCAAGATCAGTATAGAGACTATGCTTCTGAGCATTGGAGTATGGCACGATGGATAAAAGATTATTATAAGTGGAAGAATTTATCCATTGATTCAATTTTTGTTAAACCCAACGGTAGTTATCCAGAAATTTGGGAGGATAGTCACCATATAAACTTTCAATGGGGAAGCAATGAAAACGTGGTGAGCTCAAGTTCAACTGAGTTTGAAGCAATATTTATAGATTTATGCGGGGTAGATTTATCCAATTGTGAAAATTATGATGTAGATGTTATCGAAGATTTAATGAACGATGAATATTATAAAGTTTTTAAAGATCATAATTTTTATGAAAATATTGGGAAATATGACCATTTTTTTGCGGGTTGGGATGACAATGACTCCCTATACGTGGTGGTAAAAAATAATGGGGGTGAACTAATTGCAATGAGCCCACATAAAAAATACTATCGTGATATTTGGACCACTTCAAATGAAGACTATTATTTGATAGCAAAGTACGCCATATCTGCGTTGATGGTAAATCATGTTGCAAGTATGATTGATGTATTAATTCTTTCTAAATTAAATAAGCTCACAGATTACAAAATTGAATCAGAGCCATATTTTGCAACTGTAAATGATGTTCAATCCGCAGGATTAAAGTTAAAGATTAATTGGGATTAAGATGAGAATTATCAGCATAATAATGTTATGTTTGTTTATTGGATGTTCTGCCTCAAAACTATCAATTTCAGAGGAATTACAACAACGATTTGAAAAAGGGGTTTCGTTGTTTGAATCTGAAAAATATATGCGTGCAAAAGACGAATTTTTATTCATAGTTAGTAATAATCCAGGGACACAAATGGCTTTGGATGCACAGTTTTTGTTAGCGGAATCGTACTTTAGCTTAAAAGAATATGAAAATGCGCTTCAAGAATATGATTATTTTGCACGATTTTCACAAGACTACAACAAAGTTGAACAAGCAAGATTTAGAATTTGTGAATGCGCAATTCTTTCCTCAAATACATTCGAAAAAGACCAAGAAAATTCAAATTTAGCATTAAATAGATTACAGGAGTTTATTGAAGATTATCCCAATTCCCAGTTCGCTAAAGAAGCTAATACTGAAATGGCTCTAATTAGAACAAAGTTGGCACGGAAAGAGTTTGAATCAGGACGATTATATTTAAAACTAGAGGAGTATGATTCTGCATTGATTTATTTAAAAAATATACTTTCTGAATATTATGATACTCCAATAACTGATGATGCAAGAATCGCTATTATTTTTACATATTTATTGCAAGATAAACATGAATTAGCACAATCTTTTTATAAAAATAATGAGGAGAAGTTTGTATCATTAGATAAATCTAAAGAAGCTATTCAACTCATAGAAAATATGAAATCTGGAATGGGACTCTCTGAATATTTAAGATTATATAAATGAAAATTTATGTACTAGGGGGAACATTTGATCCACCTCATTTGGGGCATTTAAAAATAGTCGAAAATTTGAATAAAGAATGTGATTTATTTTTAATTATTCCAGCTAATATCTCTCCTCATAAAATAGAGCAAAATCACACAACTTCACATCATCGATTAAAAATGTGTTTAATTCAGTTTTTCGATAAGTTTGATAATGTAGAAATATTGGACTATGAAATTGGCAAGAATGATGTGAGTTATACGATTAACACTGTAGAATGGCTGGAAAATAAATTTAAAGATGCTACCATAACGCTCATCATTGGAGAAGATCAGGGTATGAAGTTGAATACTTGGTATAGCATCGATAAACTTAAGAAGAAGGTAGAGTTTATTTGCATCTCGCGTAGTGGTTATCATATTGAAGACCAAAAATATATATCATATAGAGATAACGTTGGTGTAGATGTTTCATCAACATTTATTCGTAAAAATTGGTTGCTGAAAAATGATCTATGTAGGGCAATGGTTCTGCCAGAAATTGAGTCGTATATTAATCAAAATAAATTATATAATTAATGTTTATTCTTCCTGAAATATTTCAATTTATTATTGGTGGATTATTACTTTTCTATGGTGCTGAATATTTAATTGAGAGTAGTAAAGTAATAGCATCAAATTTTAAAATTCCCAAGATTATTGTAGGAATTACATTGGTGGCATTTGGGACATCATTACCCGAGTTAATTGTAAGCATTTTTGCTAGCCTAAAAGCAGAATCAGGACTTGTAGTTGGGAATGTAATAGGTTCAAATATTGCAAATATTGGGCTAATCTTAGGTCTAGCTTCAATAATGAAGCCATTGAGTTTTCCATTTCAAAAATTAAAGGGCGACTTATATTTTCTATTGGGAATAACATTGATGCCCATCATTAGTATTTATTTCAATTTGATGAATATGTTTACAGGTATTTTATATATATTTGTTTTGGGAGTGTATAGTTATTATTTAATTAATTCAGACCATGATGTTGAAAATATTGAAGTTGAAGAAATGCCATATAAATTTTTATTTTTAACTTTGGGAATTATTGGATTGGGATTTGGTTCACATTTTTTTGTTGAGGGTGCTGTTGGAATTGCTGAACTATTAGCAATACCATCAGTAGTTATTGGAATGACTATTGTGGCAATTGGTACATCACTTCCAGAGCTGGCAACTACAATTGTGGCAGTAAGAAAAAATGAAACTAGCTTTGCAATTGGAAATGTTATTGGTTCCAACATCATGAATATTTTGGCCGTATTGGGGGCTTCATTTATTATTCATCCTATAAATTCAATTTCAGTTGCTGTTAATTCTCAATTAATAGTGATGACATTATTGACCATGAGTTTATTTATTGCAATTGCAAAAAGTAATAAAATATCTAAGGAATTCGGTATATTAATGACAACAATATACTTCTTCTTTATTTTATCTAATTTTGGATTCCTTAAGATTGTATATCATTCCTAATTACCAGTAATTTTTTATATGATTCAATTCGAAAATATCACTGCTACTTATGCAGATAATGTGGGAATATTTGACCTCTCTTTTCAAATTGAAAAGGGGGAGCTTGTATTTCTAATGGGACCAACTGGTGCAGGAAAATCTACTGTACTTCGAACTATTTACAAGGATATACCCCTTCAAGATGGTTCACTTTATATTGATGACGTAGATGTGAGCTATATGCCATCACGAAAAATCCCCTACTATCGGAGAAAAATAGGGATGATTTTCCAAGATTTTAGATTAATTCAAGACCGTACTGTATTTGAAAATGTGGCATTACCATTACATATTGTGGGTACTTCAACAAAAGAAATTCGTAATCGAGTTAGTACCATGTTAGATAAAGTTGGTTTGAAAGGTTCCGAAAAGTATTTTCCGTCACAGCTTAGCGGAGGAGAACAGCAGCGTGTATCAATCGCACGTGCATTGGTAAAAGATCCAGTAGTTATACTTGCAGATGAACCTACAGGAAATCTTGATCCAAATGTTTCTGATGAAATATTAGATATATTGGAGTCAGCCACAGAAAATGGAACATCTGTATTGATGTCTACACATAATTTCCCATTAATTCGCCCTCGTAAGAAGCGATTTATTGAATTGAATGAAGGACGTATTGTTCAACGATGATTTCAAAAATTAAATTTCTCTTTACTGAAAGTATTCGTGGTCTATTTAGGGCAAGAATCCCTGCAATAATATCTTCAATTACAATTGCAATTACATTGGTAGTATTTAGCTCAGCTTACTTTTTCTATGAAAACATGGTGGGCTTCACAAACAAATTTACAGCTCAATTTAATATTGAGGTTTTCTTTGACCCTCAATTGAGTGAAGCAAAATCTATGGAATTGTTCAATGACATTTTGCTGATTCAAGGAATTGAGCAAGGAGAATTTATTGATAAAACAAAAGCGGCACAGCTTTTTAAGAAATATTTCAAAGATGATATAGATAATATTATCGGTGAAAATCCATTACCCATGGGTGGTAATTTTGATATTGATTTAGCACATCGAAGCCCCCAGAGGATGACACGAATCACCAGAGAAATTAGACGAATGGATGGGGTAGATGAGGCGGCTTTTCAACATGATGTAGTCTCAAGAGTTGATAAAATTATTGATAATATCTTGGGATTTTCTATTGTTATTGGCTGTTTTATTCTCATTGTTTCAATAATTTTAGTTTCAAATACAATTCGTCTAATAATCCATGCAAAACAGCATACTATTGAAACATTACATTTGTTGGGTGCTACCAACGGATTTATAAAATTCCCTTTTATTATGGAAGGAATTTATCAAGGATTAATTGGCTCGGGAATGGCATTGATGTTTTTATCATTGCTTTATTCTTTACAAGCATATTTACTTGAATCGCTGGTTAGAATACAATTAAACATCCCTGAACTAATTATTTCTGGGAATTTAATACTGGGAATTACCCTTGGTTTAATAGGTAGTTATCGCGGTATTTCAAAATATCTAAACTAGATACAAATTAACTTTCCTACTCCTTGTAAAACTTACCCTTAAAATCTTAAATTTCGGGTCTGTATTATATCCAAAAATAGAAATTATATATGCCGAAGAAAGAAACTGCAAAAGCTACAGTTAAAAAAACTGCAAAAAGTAAAGATTCCAAAAAGGTCTTAGAGCTAAAGAATAGCGTGAACGAATTAGAGACGAATCTAAGTCAAGCTGAAGCAGATTTAGAAAAATCAAAAGATAAAAACGTTAGGCTATTGGCAGAATTTGATAATTATAAACGAAGAACTCGCGATGAAAAAATACATTTATCACGATATTCTGGGGAAAAAATTATCTGTGATTTATTGCCTGTGTTCGATGATTTACATCGCTCATTAGAAAATTCTGAAAAAACTGATGAAAAATCATTTAAAGATGGTATTGAATTAATAAATTCTAAATTGCTTAAAGTATTAGAAGAACACAGTATCTCGCCCATAGAATCTATTGGTGAAGAATTTGACCCAGAATATCATGAAGCACTCATGAGTGAAGCGGGTGATGAAGATGATATTGTAGTAAAAGAGTTTGAAAAGGGTTTTAAATATCACGATCGAATAATTAGACATGCAAAAGTAGTAGTGAGTAAAAAACAATAATGAGAGATTACTACGATATTTTAGGTGTTTCTAAATCTGCTGAAGCAAACGATATTAAAAAAGCATATCGTAAAGTGGCTATGAAATATCACCCCGATAAAAATCCTGGAGATACAGCAGCTGAAGAAAAATTTAAAGAAGCGGCCGAAGCTTATGGAGTTCTCAGCGATTCTGATAAAAGACAACGATATGATCAATTTGGTCATGCTGGCGTAAACCAAAATGCTGGTAGTGGCGGTTTTCATAATATGGACATTAATGATATTTTCAGCTCTTTTGGAGATATATTTGGTGGTGGATTTGGAGACATCTTTGGTGGAGGTCAACGACGGTCACGTCAACGAAGAGGTGGTGATTTAAAAATAACCTTAGCCCTTACTTTAGAAGAAATTTATTCAGGAATTAAAAAGACAGTAAAAATCAAACGGTTTGATACTTGCGGAACATGTTCAGGGTCTGGGGCAAAAGGAAATGCACAACCTCAATCATGTCCATCATGTCAAGGTACAGGTGAAATTAGACAGGTGCAACGATCTTTCCTTGGGCAAATTGTTAATGTGCAACCTTGTCATCATTGTTCTGGAAAAGGTCAAATTATTTCTAATCCATGTGGAGATTGCAATGGTGGAGGAAGAGTTAAATCTACAGTCAGCATTGATATCGATGTCCCTGCAGGTGTATCTCGCGGTAATTATATGACTATGTCTGGGGAAGGTCATCGAGGTGAAAACGGTACTCCATCGGGAGATTTAGTTGTTTACTTTGACGAAAAAGAACATGAATTATTTACTCGAGATGACAGTGATATTTTTATAGAAAGTTGGATAAACTATCCAATGGCTGTGTTTGGAGGAGCTATTCAGGTTCCTACATTATCAGGTAATGTAAAGTTGAAAATTCCTGCGGGTATAAAATCGGGTCAAATTTTACGACTCAGAGGTAAAGGGATCTCCGAAGTAAATCGACATCGAAATGGAGATCAATTGGTAAGAATCAATATAAATACGCCTAAGAAATATTCAAAAAATGTAAGAAAATTGTTAGAAGACTTGCGTAATGAAATGGGTGATAATGCTGATTATACCAAATTTTCTTAATGAAGTTTTTTACAAAAAGTGAGCGAAATGTAGTACTATTTTTATCCATTTCATTCCTCGTTGGTTTAGGGATTCTTCAGTTTCAAGGAGAAGATAAGCAGGGACTAACTTTCGTTGGTGTGGATGAAGAAATTGCTGAAATTATTGATGAACAAAGTGATTTTTCGCTTAAAGTAAGTATAAATGATTCTGATAGAGATGACCTTATAACTTTACCTGGAATTGGGCCATTAACAGCAGAGAAAATTGTGAATTATAGAGAAGAATTTGGGAAATTTAATTCCATTGACGAATTAATGAAAGTAAAGGGAATAGGCCCTAAAACTTTCGAAAAATTAAAAGAATTTATTGATATTTAATAGGAGGCCACGTGTATTCTAAAGAAGTATTAGACAGAAAAATTGGATTATTAGATTGGGGAATTATTTTCTCAATCTTAATACTTTTTGTGATGGTTTATATTCCACAAGCTATTTGGTCAGAAGAAGAATCATTGAGGAACGAAGCAAGAAAGCGAATGTCTGATATTGCAAATGCTCAAGAATTTTACCTGGAACTTACTGGAAGTTATACTGAAAGAGGTGAACATCTTTTCGAACTCGTTGAGGCCACTATGGACTCTCTTATTGCAGATAGTACATTCATTGGAGAGCAAAAGTTAAAACTTAGTGATAATGCCTATAATATCAACATTGAACGTGGATTTGAAATAAGAGTAGATACTACATATAGTGAGGCTATGGTACTAAAGCGTACAAAGCTAGATACAATTTATACGGTTGGTATGAAAAATGAAGAGAGTGGTGGAGTTGACACCCTCTTTGTAAATGGAAGAGATTTGAAGGCATATCAAGCAGATGAAATGTTCCATCAAATATTTTCATCTGATACCACTTCACGTATAGAAATGATTACAGACTATTTACGCAATAAGTATCACTTGAATGAAGATATTCTCTTTTGCCCAATTACAAAAGAGCGATTCATTTTTGAAATTGACGAATCAACTGAAGACCCAATATTTACAATATCCTCACCCATACCTGATGATTATACTGAACCTCGTTTTTTAATTTTTCAATTTGAAGCTGGCCGACATGGTTCAATTCGTGATGGTGTAACTACATGGGCAGGCGAATAAGGTAAATATTGATAGTATTAACCCAACATGGAACTCGATTTAATTATCTGAGTTGGATCCCTTCTGAGAGTGGTCCTTTAATAACAAATTTTGGAACGGTTAAACCTCCCCGTGAATTTTCATATAAAAATGGAGATTTGACACACATTTTACAAAATGTATTAGGGAATATAGAGAATGTTAAACCTCGATTTCAATTTTCGTTGGATGCACAACAAATATTTTTCTCGCAGTCATTTGTAGATAATAATGAATATTTAAATTGGCAACAAAATACTCAATTAGAGAATTCATTTTCTAAAGATTATGATAGCCATAATTATCCATTTAATAATTGTCAATTATTAAACATTCATATTCCTAAATCTCTTAAAAATAATATTATTAATGCAATTAAAGATATTAGTGGAGAAATACGTGGTATAAATATTGGGGTTTTTTCTGCTGAAATTGGAGCGCGGCAGTGGTTTCATGCTAATCAATTAGAGAGCTATATTATTTGGAATTTCGGAAAAAACCATACTGATGAAGCACTTATAATTCAGGGCAATGAACTAAAGGCATATTTTAAATTCAAGAGACTAAAATCACAGGCAAAACTAATTTTCTTATTTGGTGATTCTACATTGACACAAAAGTTTTTAGATAGTGTTGAATTGTGGCTTTCAGGTGATATTGAAGAAATAAGCTATTTTGAAAAAGTATTTGTGTATTCCAATGATGATAGGAATAAAGATATTAAATCAATAATTGACGCTGAAATTCATAATGTGAAATTATTAAATCCGTTTGATGCACTGGAAACAACTGAAATTGAGAAAGTTAATCCTTTTAAAGGTGCATCATTTGCAGAAACGGGTGCTGGTTTTAGAGGTATTGATGTTTGATGTAAATCTATTATCAACACCAGGAATTACTGATAATAATGAAGAAACAATTTTATCTTTTTTAAAGGAGGTTGAAGTAAAACCCGCACCTCCAATTTCTTCACAAAAAAATACAAAAAATATCAAACCCAAAGGTAAAAGAGCCCCTATTGTAAGTTTTTTTACCATCGCATTTATAACCATTGTTGGCGTTTTATTTTATCCGGTAATATCAACGGCAAATTTATCCACTACAATAGTACAAGAGGATATTACAACTGAAGAAATTATTGATAATGTCTTAAAGATAATTTTGCAAAGCAAGAAAGATTCCAATATTGAGGCACTTCAATTTTTAGATAATAATATTCTTGTACGACTATCTGCACCAAAACAAAGTGCGTTGATAAACATCCAAAAGGAATTTAAAAAATATCCTCAAATTGCTATTCGTATTTATGGTAACCATAATGAATATACTATGATGGCTAAATTCCCTTGGATGCGTAAAAATACGGAGTTAACAATTACCAGTTCTGAACAATTCTTCAATTTAATTAAACCTGGAAAAAATGTACAACGAGCAATTACTCATAATGAATTAGCACTGAGAGGGAATACATCAGATATAATTTCTATATTTTTACAAATGGCAAATGCAAAAATGTTAGAATCAAATGAGTTATTAATTCAGTCACTTGATGGTGATAGCTTAGTATTTATTATTAAAATGCCTGAATTGGGATGATAAAAATTATTTCAGGAAAGTATAGAGGAAGAAAACTATTTGAGGTTCCCAATCTGTATGTGAGACCTACTCAAGCAGTTGTAAGAAAATCTATGATGCAAATCTTAGAACCATTTGAAAACTTGGATGTTTTAGATTTGTATGCAGGTGTAGGTACATTGGGAATTGAAGCCATTAGTCGTGGTGCATCAACATTAACCGTTGTTGAAAAAAATAAATTGGTCTTAAATACACTAAATAAAAATATTGAAAAAATTTGTTCTGAAGATGATATTGATATCAAAGCCATGGATGTTGAACGATTCTTAAAAAGTAATTTGAAAAAGTATGATTTGATTTTTGCAGATCCACCATATACTAAAGTTGATTATTTTGAATTAAGAGAAAAAATACGCCCTTTTTTAAAAGAGGGAGGAACTTTTTGTATGGAACGAAAAATTGGTAAAATGGAAGATGAAGCCGTTCGCGTGAAAAATTATGGTTCCACCCAAGTATTATTTTGGAGGGCAGCATCATGAGAATTGCAATATATCCAGGATCATATGACCCTATTACAAATGGACATATGGATATTATTGAAAGATCATCAAAATTATTTGATAAATTAATTGTAGCAGTTGCAAAAAATGCAGATAAGAATAGTTCACTGTTTAACCAAGAAGAGCGAATCCAAATGATTCAAAAATCAACATCGCATTTAGAAAATGTTGAAGTTGATTCATTCAATGGTCTCCTTGTGGATTATGCATGGAAAAACGATGCATGTGCAATTATTAGAGGACTAAGAGCACTCTCTGACTTTGAGTTTGAATTTAAAATGGCATTAATGAATAGAAGCCTTAAAGAAGAAATTAGTACTGTTTTTATGATGCCTCATGAAAAATATACACATATAAGCTCATCACTGGTGAAAGAAGTGGCCTCATACAATGGCGATATTCAGGCATATGTTCCACCCCATGTTTTAGATGCCTTAAATAGAAAGTTTAATGGCTAATTATAAGGAAAGAATTAGAGAAATTGCAAAATTATCAAAGGCAACTATTGTACTGCCTGAGACTGATGACAATCGTATAAAATCAGCAATTCCTTTGATAAGAAAACTGGGCATTGAGGTTTCTCCATTGATGAACTCATCAGAAAATTATGAAAAATATATTGAGTATTTATCAAGGTTGAAATTCACAAAAAATTGGCCCTTAGACGAAATTAAAAAATGCTTGGATAACCCTCTTAATCTGGGGATTGTTATGGTAGCATGTGGTGATGCAGATGGACTTGTTGCAGGTGCAAATACCACTACAAGTGATGTGATTCGGTCTGCAATACGCATTGTAGGAGTTCAACAAAATTCTAAATGGGTATCGAGTATATTTTTTATGATTTCACCTGACGGTGAAAGGGCATATACTTTTACTGATTGTGGAGTAATCCCTGAACCTACAAGTGAACAATTGGTAACTATTGCCAAAGATGCATCTGAATTTCATCAATTATTGTCTGGTGATGATAGTCGCGTAGCATTTCTTTCATTTTCAACCAAAGGTAGTGCCTCTCATTATCGTGTTGACAGAGTACAAGATGCTGTGAGAATTTTTGGGAATAAATTTGGTCATATACCATTTGATGGAGAATTGCAATTTGATGCAGCAATTGATTCTTCTATCGCCAGCAAAAAAGCACCAAATTCGCCCCTAAATGGAGATGCAAATGTAATGGTATTCCCCAATTTAGACTCGGGGAATATTGCCTATAAAATTACTGAAAAATTAGCCAATTATACTGCATGGGGACCGTTACTTCAAGGGCTGAATAAACCTGTACACGATTTATCTCGGGGTTGCTCAATTGATGATATTGTAAATGTTGCCTGTATAACCGCATTGCAAAAGGATGCCTATGCCAACATATAATTATAAATGTAAAGATTGTGGATTATTACATTCTGAATTTCAAAAGATGAGTGATAGTCCCATTACAGTATGTCCCCAATGTGGTGGCAATACTCAACGAAAAATTAGCGGTGGAACTGGGTTAATATTCAAAGGGTCTGGTTTTTATTTAACAGATTATGGCAAGTCTGATAATAAATCAAAATCCGATTCTACCAAACACACACAAAAGGAAGGTAAAAATAATGAGTAAAGTGATTGTGCCTGAAAATGGTAAAAAAATTACAAAGGAAGGTGGGAAGTTTGTTGTTCCTGATAATCCCATTATTCCATTTATTGAAGGTGATGGAATTGGTCCTGATATATGGGCGGCATCTGTAAGAGTATTTGATGCTGCTGTAGAAAAAGCATACGGTGGAAAACGTAAAATAAATTGGATGGAAGTTTATGCAGGTGAAAAAGCAAATGATGTGTATGGTCCGAATACATGGCTTCCTCAAGAAACATTAGATTTAATTAATGAATACTTAGTTGCCATAAAAGGTCCATTAACCACACCCGTTGGTGGAGGAATTACATCTATAAATGTAGCATTACGTCAAAAACTAGATTTATATGTTTGTTTACGACCCGTACGTTGGTATGAAGGTGTGCCTTCCCCCGTAAGAAATCCCGGTGCTATTGATATGGCAATTTTCAGAGAAAATACTGAAGATATTTATGCAGGAATTGAATTTGAAGCTGGTTCTGAAGATGTTACTCGTTTCTTAGATTTAATGAAGTATCATTTTGGTGAAAGATTTTCAAGAATTCGTTTTCCTAAAACGGTGGGAATTGGCATTAAACCCGTATCTAAAGAAGGGACACAGCGTTTAGTTTGGGATGCTATAGAATATGCAATTGCCCAAGGTCATAACTCAGTAACATTGGTTCACAAAGGTAATATTATGAAATATACCGAAGGTGGATTTAAAAATTGGGGTTATGAAATTGCCGAAAAGAAATTTTCTGATAAAACTTTTACATGGGCTCAATATGATAGAATCGCTGCTGAAAAGGGTAAAGAAGCAGCAGATAAAGCGCAAGATGATGCAGTGACATCAGGCAAAATTATCATTAAAGATGTTATCGCAGATGCATTTTTACAGCAAATTCTACTACGTCCTAAAGAGTACGATGTAATTGCAACCATGAACTTGAATGGTGATTATATCTCAGATGCACTTGCTGCACAAGTGGGTGGCATTGGAATTTCACCTGGAGGGAACCTAAATTACATTACAGGTAAGGCAATTTTTGAAGCTACTCATGGTACTGCACCAAAATATGCAGGTCTTGACAAAGTTAATCCAGGTTCGGTAATATTATCTGGTGAGATGATGTTAAGATACATGGGATGGAATGAAGCTGCAGACTTAATTGTAAAAACTATGAATAGAACAATTAGTCAAAAACGGGTTACCTATGATTTTGAACGACTTATGGATGGTGCGACCCTCCTTAAGTGTTCAGAATTTGGTGATGCTCTCATCGAAAATATGTAAAATCAAGGATGGGGGCGATTAGCCCCCATTTTTTTATGATTAAATTTATAGATCAAGCAACTATTCATTTAAAAGCCGGTGACGGAGGTCATGGGTGTATTGCCTTTTTGCGTGAAAAGTTTCGAGCACAAGGCGGCCCATGCGGTGGTGATGGTGGTAAGGGAGGATCAATCATTTTTGAAGTAAATCCCCAACTTACCACACTTCAAGATGTATCTTATAAACGGCACTATAAAGCTGAACGTGGCCAACATGGTATGGGCAAAAATATGCACGGGAAAAATGGTAAAGATTTAATCATTCAAATCCCTGTAGGTACTGTAGTAAAAAACGCCGACACAAAACAGCCTATTGTAGATTTAACGAAAAAAGGTGAAACTTATACCATTGCTAATGGAGGTAATGGGGGCTTTGGAAATGCTCGATTCAAAACACAAACACAAACTGCTCCACGTGTTGCTAATGATGGCCAATTGGGGGAAGAATTAACCATAGATCTAGAACTAAAAGTGATGGCAGACGTTGGGTTAGTTGGCTTCCCAAATGCTGGAAAATCTACATTTATTTCGAGTGTTTCAAATGCAAAACCCAAAATTGCAGATTATCCATTTACCACATTAGTTCCTAATTTAGGAATTGTAAAATATGGTGATTACAATTCATTTGTAATGGCAGATATTCCGGGGCTAATTGAGGGCGCATCCCATGGGAAAGGGTTGGGTAGCCAATTCTTAAGGCATATTGAACGAACTCGTGTACTTGTTTATGTTATTGATGGAACCTCAGAAAATATAAAAGAGCAATTCAGCATCCTGCAGAACGAATTAAAACGCCATGACATAAAATTGTTAGAACGCCCTTCATTACTGCTCGTTACAAAATTAGATTCCACTTTAGACGAATTTATTGACGAACAACCATTGCCTAAAATTGAAACTATAAGAGTTTCTTCAATTTCTCGTTTGAATTTGGATACAGCTATTCATAAAATTTCACAATTGTTAGAGTCCCAAAATGATACCAAATCACCAACTCATCAGCCTATCAGAAACTAAGGGTATTGGCCCTCGAAAAATTCGGGATATCCTCCGAAGATATCCGCATATTGAAGATATCTCTGATTTATCAATTTTAGATTTACAACAAATTCCGCGTCTAAAACATTCTGAAGCAATATCCATTAAAAATTTAAATAATGAAATTGGACTTTCTGTTCTAGAGAAATTAGATGATGAAGATACTAACTATATTTCTTATTGGTCTGAAGAATACCCTTTACCCCTCAAATTGATTTATGATTCTCCTGTTGGGATTTTTGCAAAAGGGAAATTAGATTTTTCAGCAATGTCAATAGGAGTGGTTGGTACACGATCAATAAGTAAGTATGGTGAAAAAGTAACAACAGATTTAGTGAGTAAGTTGATTGAACATAAAATTTCAATTGTTAGTGGTTTTGCACGAGGTGTGGATACTATTGCTCACAAAGTTTGTATACTAGAGAAAAAGCCAACCATTGCCGTTTTAGGTACAGGGATTGATGTTTGTTATCCACTTGAAAATAAAAAAATGTTTGCAGACATATTGGAATATGGAACGATTATCACTGAATTTATTCCGGGGACAAAACCAGATGCTAAAAATTTCCCTCGGAGAAACAGAATAATTTCAGGGCTGAGTAAGGGCATAGTGGTTATTGAAGCGGCAAATAAAAGTGGTGCTTTAAATACAGCCTTTAATGCATTAGATCAAAACCGTGATGTTTTCGCAGTCCCTGGAAATATATTTTCATTGCAATCACAAGGAACACACAAACTTATACAACAAGGGGCAAAATTAGTACATCATGCCAATGATATTTTGGAAGAATATGATTTAGAAAAAGCTCCCTTGCAGACTACACTATTACCGTCACTAACTGATATTGAAAAAAAAGTATTTAACTTTTTAGAAAATGATCCCATCCATATAGATAAATTATCATTGAAATTAGATATGGATTCTCCTCAGCTACTCAGTATATTATTGATGTTGGAATTAAAAAATTTAATATTTCAACATCCTGGAAAATATTTTTCTAAATCTTAATGTGATTGGCATCAATTGAAAGTTGTGATAGAAGTCATAATTTTCCGTGATAATGTTACAACTTGTTACAAGCCAATGTGCCAATAACAAGGTAAATTTTTAGAGCAGAAACCTATTAAAATGGAGGGGGTTGTGTGATTATAAAACAACATTCAAAAATTCAGTATTACATTGTACTGCAAACCTCCGCGTCAAATTTTATTGACCCAACGTGTAAAATTCTCCAAAAAATAAATATAACAGAAGGGATACCTAATCATGTATAAGGAATATCGCATTTTATTCTCAATTATTTTAATTATAACGACTGTATTTGCACAAAATACACTGTCATTATCTGAAGAGGGTGGTGAATGGGCCGTGCAATATTCATCATCAATCCCCATTGGTGGTTTTCAATTTTCGGTAGATGGTGCAACAATCAATAACTCCCAAGGCGGAACTGCAGCCACTAGTGGGTTTATGGTTTCTGCAAGTGCTAATACGGTATTAGGGTTTTCATTGTCAGGAGCTACTATTCCTGCGGGTGAAAATACGCTTTTGTATTTAGATTTAAATGGTACACCTTCTGGATTGTCAAGCTTAGTGTTTTCCGATGCTTCAGGAAGTGTAATTGATTTTGAATATGTTGAAAACGAAACGCCTGATGCACATTATGTTGTGGATTTAGAGGAAACAGGTACGACACAACTCACTATTTTTTCTGACTCCATTACCAATTTAGAAGTTGGTGATGAGATTGGAATTTTTGATGAAAATGCTATTACAAATTATAATGATTGCTCAAACCAAATTGGTGAATTATTGGTTGGTGCTGGTGTATGGGATGGCAGTCAGCTCAATATTGTGAGTATTGGATCGCAAGACCTTTGTGCATTTGGAGGAGTACAAGTTTCGGGTTATGTTGATGGGAATCCGGTAACTGTAAAAGTTTGGCGCGCATCAGAGCAAATGGAGTATGCAACTTCTCTTGAGTGGAATGTAGGCTCTGGTAGCTTTGGAGATGTAATTCAATCTGTTTCTGAAATTTCACTGGTTGGTCCATTTGCATGTACAGATGATGATGAAACGGTTTCACCATTTGGTGGTTGTACAGGTGCAGTAGCAGCATTGGGCTGTGATTTTGTTTTTGCGGGGCAACCTATTGGTGATATTTGTCCAGAAACATGCGATAATTGTCCAGAAGAACCAATATTTGGTTGCATGGATACATCTGCTTGTAATTTTGACCCCGATGCAACCGTTGATTCTGGATGTGAATATCCAATGGAAAATTATGATTGTGATGGAAATTGTGTGGTAGATATTGATTGTAGTGGTGATTGTGGTGGAGATGCTCAATTAGACGATTGCGGTGTATGTGATGGTGATAATTCATCATGTGCAGATTGTGCTGGTACTCCAAATGGTGATGCATATGAAGATAACTGTGGAGTATGTGATAGTGATTCAACCAATGATTGTACACAAGACTGTAATGGCGAATGGGGTGGGGATGCCTACCAAAATGAATGTGGTTGTGTTGGTGGTTCTACAGGTCAAAATGATGACTATTGTTATGGCTGTACTGACCCCGAAGCGAATAACTATGATCACAGTGCAACCATTGACGATGGATCTTGTGATTACTCAGAGCCAGTTGATGGTTATACTTTATCTATCTCTGGGTATGATAATGGTCAATTAGCCGTAAATCTTGCCAA
Source organism: uncultured bacterium (assembly GCA_964344315.1). Classification (GTDB taxonomy): domain Bacteria; phylum Fidelibacterota; class Marinisomatia; order SCGC-AAA003-L08; family D37C17; genus JABHHG01. Next base: position 176,051 of record CAYFMU010000001.1, read on the forward strand.
TGAATCTGAAATTGGTGGTTTCCAATTTACCCTTTCTTCCTCATTAAATGGATTTACATTAAATAATGCCAGTGGCGGTTCTGCAACAGATAATGGATTTATGATGTCATCTAGTTCAAATGGTACTATTGTAGGTTTTTCTTTAACAGGTGGTACAATCCCAGCTGGAAGTGCCACACTTTTATTTGCGGATATATCATTTGAAGGGAATAACGGTACTATTTGGATTGAGGATATTGTTCTTTCTACACCTGCTGGTGGAGCATTAGATTCTGAAACTGGTGATCCATTTTCCATCGGAGATGGTGATATCGTAGGTTGTATGGATGAAGATGCATGTAATTATAATCCAAACGCCAACCAAGAAGGTGAATGTGAATATGCAGAACCCAATTATGATTGTGATGGAAACTATTTAGGTAATATTCTTTCATTATCAAACTTAAATCAAGATGCAGGTACTGTTGATGTTGTGTTAAATAATAGTACACCTGTAGGTGGATTTCAATTTTCAGTTGAAGGATTAAATATTATAGAAGCTGGTGGAGGGTCATCAGCTGAGAATGGATTTATGGTATCTGCAAGTGGTTCAACGGTTGTGGGCTTTTCTTTAACTGGTGGTACCATCCCTGCTGGAGAAGATGTACTCCTCACAATTTCATTTAATGAATTAGGTGAAGAAGTATGTTTAGGAAATCCCATACTATCAAATAGTAGTGGTGATCAACTGGATGTAGAAGTTGGTGATTGTTTAGAAGGTGCTGAACCTATAGTAGGCTGTATGGATGAAGATGCATGTAATTATAATCCAAACGCCAACCAAGAAGGTGAATGTGAATATGCAGAACCCAATTATGATTGTGATGGAAACTATTTAGGTAATATTCTTTCATTATCAAACTTAAATCAAGATGCAGGTACTGTTGATGTTGTGTTAAATAATAGTACACCTGTAGGTGGATTTCAATTTTCAGTTGAAGGATTAAATATTATAGAAGCTGGTGGAGGGTCATCAGCTGAGAATGGATTTATGGTATCTGCAAGTGGTTCAACGGTTGTGGGCTTTTCTTTAACTGGTGGTACCATCCCTGCTGGAGAAGATGTACTCCTCACAATTTCATTTAATGAATTAGGTGAAGAAGTATGTTTAGGAAATCCCATACTATCAAATAGTAGTGGTGATCAACTGGATGTAGAAGTTGGTGATTGTTTAGAAGGTGCTGAACCTATAGTAGGCTGTATGGATGAAAATGCATGTAACTATGACCCCTCAGCCACACAAGCAGGAAACTGTGAATATCCAGAAGATAACTATGATTGTGATGGAAATTGTATTACGGAAATAGATTGTATGGGAGAATGTGGTGGTAGTGCATACTGGATGACTTTCTGTGAAGATACAGATGGTGATGGATTAGGTAACCCTGGAAGTGAAGTTGAAGAATGTGTGAGTGGTGGTAGAGATGTTGAAAATGGTTGCGATCTCCCTCTACATAGCATATCATTGAATTCAAATGGTGATGTAGTATATAATTCGTCTGTAGATATTGGTGGCTTCCAATTTAGTGTAAATGGTGGAAGCATCGTATTAGCCACTGGGGGTGATGCAGAAGCCACTGGATTTATGATATCTACAAGTGGCTCAACTGTACTTGGATTCTCAATGACGGGCGCATCTTTTGGCCCTTGTGGTACTATGATTAATCTAAATATTGAAGGTGAAGTAAATGGTTTATCTGAAATAGTAATATCATCTTCAAATGGGTCAGCAATACAATTTGATTATTATGAAGGCAATGATGGAGGAGTAAACGAAGATTTAGTGGGTAATTGCGAAGATGAATACCCATATTGTGCTGCAAACTATTATGATTGTAATGAAGAATGTGGTGGTGATGCAGTTGTTGATGAATGTGGAGATTGTGATGGTGATGGTCCTCAAATTGAATGTTGGGATGGCTCATTAGTATGTAATGAAAGTGATTGTACGGCTGAACCTGAAAATCTATTTTTCTCTGAATATATTGAAGGTGGAAGCTCTCGGAAAGCATTAGAGATTTATAATCCAAATGATTATTCCGTTTCATTAGATGGTTACCTTATAAATAAAGGTACAAATGGTGCAACATGGTCAGAAGATGGTTATTTATCTTTAGATGGGCATGATATTGATAGTGGTGATGTGTTTACTATTTGCAGAAGTTCAGTGCCTGTAGCTGACGAATGCGACATCCTTATTGAAAGCAATTCTTCTCCTATGAATTTTAATGGTGATGATGCCGTTGGATTATTCTATTATGATTCTCTACTTGATATTATTGGTGTAGTTGGTGAAGATCCTGGTTCTGGTTGGACCATTAATGATGTGGCTAACGCAACAAAAGATCACACATTAGTTAGAGATTTCTCTGTTGAAATAGGAAGTACAAATTGGGAAGAAACTAATCACCAATGGGTTATTTTTGATGTGGATAATTTTGATTATTTGGGTTGGCACGGTGAATTAATTACTGAAGGTTGTATGGATTTTGAAGCATGTAACTATGACTCCAATGCGGGAACTCCATGTGAAGCCTGTTGTGAATATCCCGAAGAAAATTATGATTGTGATGGAAACTGTATTGCTGATGTTGACTGTGCAGGCGAATGTGGTGGTGATGCATATTGGATGAGTTTCTGTGAAGATACAGATGGCGATGGTTTAGGAAACCCTGGAACTGAAGTTGAAGAATGTATCAGTGGTGGTGGACGTGATATTACGGATGGCTGTGACTTACCATTAAATACCGTGTCACTTATAAGCAATGGTGATGTCCTCTATAATTCTTCTGAAAATATAGGAGGATTCCAATTTTCTATCGATGGTGGAACACTAATTTCAGCATCTGGTGGTGATGCGGGTAATGCAGGGTTTATGATTTCTACATCGGGAACTACTGCACTTGGATTTTCCATGACGGGAGCTTCATTTGGCCCTTGTGGAACCGTTGTAAACTTAGAAACGGAAGGTGATGTTTCAGCATTGACTAATTTGGTATTCTCAAATAGTAATGGTGAACCATTGAATATTGAATACTATGAAATTCCAGAAGACGAAGTTGATTTAGTGGCCAATTGCGAAGATGAACATCCTGATTGTGCAGCAAACTATTATGATTGTAACGAAGACTGTGGAGGTTCGGCTGAAATAGATGAATGTGGGGAATGTGGTGGTGATGGACCATCATTTGAATGTTGGAATGGTGAAATAGTTTGTGAATCATCTCAATGTGAAGATGAACCTTCAAATAATTTCTATAATGTGGAATTAGAAGAAACGGGTCAATCACAATTAACCTTGTTCAGTGAGAGTATTAATACACTTGAAATTGGTGATGAAATTGGTGTTTTTGATGCAATGGGTATAACAAACTATAATAATTGTGATAATGTTGTGGGCGAGTTACTGGTAGGTGCTGGTGTATGGAATGGTGAACAACTTAGCATTGTAAGTATTGGTTCTATTGATATGTGCCCATTTGGGGGTGTACAATTAGCAGGATTTGTTGATGGTCACCCTGTTAAAGTAAAAGTATATAGAGCCTCAGAAGAAATGGAGTACGAAACTCAACTTACATGGAATGTAGGTTCTGGATTATTTGGTGATGTTATTCAATCTATTTCTCAGATTGAACTCATTGATGATAATGCTATTGAAGGATGTATTGATCCTGATGCATGTAACTATAATCCAGATGCAACTATTCCAAGTGATTGTGAATATGCTACAGAAAACCATGATTGTGATGGCAATTGTATTGTAGAAATTGATTGTGCAGGTGAATGTGGAGGAGATGCAGTAATTGATGAATGTGGTGAATGTGGAGGAGATGGAATTGATGAAGGAGCATGTGATTGTGATGGGAATATGCCCATTTTATATTGTCAAGATGTAGATGGTGATGGTCTCGGTGGTGGAGAAGGAATTGAATCTTGTGAAGCCCCATCAGGTTGGGTGGCTAATTGTGATGACGACTGTGATGATTTGGCTGGATTTGATTGTGAAGGCGTTTGCGGTGGAGATGCGATAGAAGATGAATGTGGTGAATGTGGAGGTGATGGTATTGATGAAGGTGAATGCGATTGTGATGGAAATTTACCTCAAGATTTCTGCTATGATGCCGATGGTGATGGCTTGGGTGCAGGTGAACCATTTAATTCTTGTTTTGCACCAGAAGGATGGGTAAATGATTGTTCTGATACTGACCCAGACTGTGCCACCAATGATACTGATGACTGCGGAGTATGTGGTGGAGATAATAGTTGCTTTGGTTGTACTGATTCAGCTGCATTAAACTATAGTGAAGATGCTTACATCGATGATGGTTCTTGTGAATATGCACCAAATTATCCATTCTGGTCAGTGCATGCACCTGACTTCCAGTATAATGGGTCAGTAACATGTGCGGTTGAAATTGAAGATGAATTTGTCGGTAACGAGATGGATCAAGTAGCTGCATTTGTAGGTGATGAAGTACGTGGTGTGGTAAATGGATTATATTTTGCGCCAACAGGTAATTACACCTTTAATGTGTTAGCGTACAGCAATGAAACCTCTGGTGAAATGCTAACTTTCAAATACTATGATTCAACTAATGATATGGTAATTGATATGGCAGAATCTATTGAATTTATTTCAGATATGATTGTGGGTAATGCCATGAATCCATTTATACTTACCATTCCAATTACAGAGGTTACGACTCAAGTACAATTAGTACCTGGTTGGAACTGGTTCTCAGTAAATGCAACAGGTGAAGATATGTCGTTGAATACGGTTCTTTCATCCGTAAATGGTAGCATGAACTACATCAAGAGTCAAACATCATATTCAGAGTATTATGATTCTTACGGATGGTGGGGAACACTTGAAAATATCAATAATGAAGAGATGTATAAAGCAACGGCAAACTCATCTAACATTATTGCATTTACAGGTTCACCTGTAGAACCATCAGAAGTACAAATTGGTTTGAGTGCCGGATGGAATTGGGTAGGGTATACTCCTCAAACATCTTTGGGAATTAATACTGCATTAAGTTCAATAAATGGATTAGCAACATATATTAAAGATCAAACCACATATTCTGAGTATTATGATTCCTATGGATGGTGGGGAACTCTTGAATTGATGAGTCCATATGGTGGTTATATGATTAATACCAATGCTGAAGGTACATTGGTATATCCAGATAATTTAGTGTCAGTTAATGATGACCAATCTAATATTGAATTTGATGCATTAGAAAAAATTGTAGAAAATTCTACTACAGTAGATGCATCACAATATGAGTTTAATGGATCCGTTACTGCATTAATCAGTGATGAACTAAGTATAAATATCAATGGTGACAGTAAATTGCAAGCCTCCGTAAATGGTGAGTTAAGAGGAATAGTATTTGCAATTCAATCACCTTTAAGTGATGAATTCTTATTCCCTGTGATGTTGCATAGTAATATTGAATCAGGTGAAACTGTTGAATTTGAAATAGTTAATGGAAATAATGAATCTATCAAATTCAATGAAAGTTTAGTTTTCAGTAGCGATATGATTATTGGAAATGCAGAAACACCATTCTTATTGGCTTCAATTGATTATGGTATTGCCCATGATTTTGAGATAAATCAAGCATATCCAAATCCATTTAATCCTTCCACTTCTATTGATTTTACATTGTCAAATAATGAGCAATTATCCATTAATGTATTTGATATGAATGGTCGATTAGTTCAGATGCTTTCTGATGGTGTAATGGATGCTGGACATCATACAATCACGTGGAATGCTGAAAATCAAACCAGTGGTGTATATTTTGTAAAATTTGAATCAGAAAATTATACTTCAACCCAAAAAGTTGTATTGATTAAATAATCTTTCTTAAAGGAGAGTTATGAATTTTTGGACAAAAATTTCAATGTTGATTATATTGGTGAGTAGTCTTTTTGCTACTCCCAATTGGAGCGTAAATCCTGCTGATTTTCAGTATAATGGCTCAGTAACCTCAAAGGTTAAAATTGATGGCGATTATGTTGGTTCTGCCGATGATTTACTTGCCGCTTTTGTGGATGGTGAATTACGTGGTGTTATCAATGGATTAGCACAACCACCATTCTTAGGTGGCGGATTTGCTTTTTATCTGATGATTTTCAGTAATTCTCCCAGTGGTGAAAATATTACCTTTAAATATTATGATGCTGCATTAGATGTCATTTATGATTTAGACGAAAATTTAGAATTTGTCTCTGATATGACATTGGGTACAGCATCAGATCCGTATTTATTTAATGGCGAATCTTCATCTGATGATGGCGGTGATGATGGTGGAAGTACATCTGATTGTGAAGCAGATGTATCTACATGGTCAGTGAATCCATCTTCATTCCAATATAATGGTTCTATAACTGCAAAGGTTAAAATTGATGGAATTGAAGTTGGTGAAGATGATGACCTTTTAGTAGCATTTGTTGGCGATGAAATTCGTGGTGTTATCGATGGGACTCAACTTCCACCATTTTTGGGTGGTGGGTATGCATTTTACCTTATGATTTTTAGTAATGAGGTGAGTGGTGAAGAACTTTCATTTAAATATTATAGCGTAAATGATGACCTCGTATATTGCATGGATGAATCCATTACATTCTCATCAGATATGACTATAGGTACGGCTCAAGATCCACAATGGTTACATGGAGAGTCTAGTGGTGAAATTGAAGATGTTTACGGTTGTATGGATGAAGTATCATGTAATTTCAATTCAGAAGCGACTATTGATGATGGTTCATGTGAATACCCTGAAGAAAACTATGATTGTGATGGCAATTGTATTGTAGAAGTTGATTGTAATGGAGATTGTGGTGGATCTTCTGAATTAGATGAATGTGGTGTATGTGATGGCGATAATTCATCTTGTACTGGCTGTATGGATGATACAGCATGTAACTATGACGTAAATGCAACGTTAGCAGGCGACTGTGAATATGCTGAAGAAAACCATGATTGTGATGGCAATTGTATTGTAGAAGTTGATTGTAATGGAGATTGTGGTGGATCTTCTGAATTAGATGAATGTGGTGTTTGTGATGGCGATAATTCATCATGTGCAGACTGTGCAGGTGTTCCCAATGGTGACAATGTAGAAGATATGTGTGGCGTCTGTGATAATGATTCTTCCAATGACTGTGTACAAGATTGTAATGGTGAATGGGGTGGTGAATTAGTTGTTGATGAATGTGGTGAATGTGGAGGACCTGGATTTGTTCTCCAATGTACAGATGGATCATGGGTATGTTCTGCATCAGATTGTGGTGAAGTGTATGGGTGTATGGATGAAGATGCATGTAATTTTGATCCCAATGCCACCATAGAAAGCAATTGTTGGTATGGTGACGAATATTATTTAGACACTGACAATGACGGCCTCGGGTTTAATGGTTATCAATTATTCTGTGAAGACCCCGGAGAAGGTTGGGCAACCAATAATGATGATATGTATCCAAACTGTACGTCAAATATTGTTGATGGATGTGGAATTTGTGATGGTGATAACTCATCATGTACTGGTTGTACCGATCCAGATGCTGCAAACTATTGTGAAGATTGCACCATTGACGATGGTTTTTGTATTTACGTTCCAGATGGATTTGAGTATAGTCAATCTACAGAGCAAGCTTTCTATTTTGTAATTGATGCAAATATTGATGGATCAACATTGGTAGAGGGTGAAGACTGGATCGCAGCATTTAATGATGATGTTTGTGTGGGTGCTCGAGTATGGAACGGCGAGTTTACCGATGTTCCTGCCATGGGGTTTGATGGTACAGATGAAACTCAAGGTTATATGACCAATGGTGATATAGCTACATTTAAAATTTATGATGGTTCTACGCAAATGTACTATCCTGCAGAATCTTCACTGGATGATGGATGGATAGCATTTGAATTTATCAATGTTGATTATGTGAATGTGGTAAGAGATTGTAATGATGATTTAGGTGGCTCTGCATATTTAGATGATTGTGGAGTATGTTCTGGTGGTAATTCAGGTCATGAAGAAAATTCTGATGATGTTGGTTGTGGTTGTTTTGAACCTGCAGCAGAATCCTATTGGTATGATGCAGATGGCGATGGTTTAGGTGCTGGAGAACCACAACTATACTGTTTACAAGATATTCCTGGAGATTGGGTAGATAATGCAGATGATGCTGAACCTGATTGTGCTACAAATGATACAGATGATTGTGGTATCTGTGCAGGAGAAAATGCAGATCAAGATTGTAATGGTGATTGTTTTGGTTCTGCATTCATTGACGACTGTGGGGTATGTTCTGGTGGTAATTCAGGTCATGAAGAAAATTCTGATAATGTAGGTTGTGGTTGTTTTGAACCTGCAGCCGAATCCTATTGGTATGATGCTGACGGAGATGGATTAGGTACAGGTGATCCCGTTGAGTATTGTGCTTTTGATGTTCCTGATAATTGGGCACCGCAAGGAAATGACCCTGAACCTTATTGTGCCACTAACGACACTGACGCCTGTGGCATCTGCGGAGGCGATGGCATTCCTGCAGGTGACTGTGATTGTTATGGTAATGTTGATTTAGGCT
>CAYFMU010000002.1:0-128430 GCA_964344315.1 uncultured bacterium
TGCAAACAATGGGATTAACATCAATAAATAAACTGTATTTTTCTTCATTTTACTATTCCTTTTATGTATGTAGGTTAAGGCTTTCATTAAAATAGGGATCCTTAAGTGGAACTAAATTCCACTTCGACAATGTATGCAGTACCACCCCAAATGATAAACCAACAATTCCAATGGCTACACCTAACTCTACGAACCCAAACTGGGGAACTTCACCTAAAAATGGCGGAAATATCATCAAATATAAATCTAACCAATGTCCACACAATACCATCACTGATACAAATAAGAGAGTCTTCTCCATCCGCTTAGTTTTTCTAAAAAGTAAAATTGTAAATGGAATCAACCAATTCAGGAAGATATTCAATATTGATAACAATAAAAATGGACCATCATGGCGTTTTAAGTAATAACTAGTTTCTTCTGGAATATTTGCATACCATATTAACATATGCTGTGAAAACCATATATAAACCCAAAAAGTAGTAAAAGCGAATAAATATCGACCCAACTCATGCAAATGATCATCCTTCAGAAGTGATATATATCCATTCCTACGCAAATAAATTAGAATAATAATTATAAAAGCTAACCCTGCATTAAATATCCCTGAGAAATGATATAATCCAAAAATAGTACTAAACCAATGAGGTTCAATTGACATAATCCAATCAAAACTGGAAACCACAAATGCAATACTACCTAAATAAAGCCATGCTGCAGACCACCGAACTGATTTTTGTGTATGCTCTAAATCTCCCGTAACATCTTGCAGATGTGAATGCTTAATTATAGGTCGTCCAAAAATAAACCAAATACCAAAATAAATAGGGATACGAACTATAAACCCAGGAAGATTCAACCATGGCTTTTTACCTAGCAAAATAGGATCATTATTGACCACTTCAGTATGAGTCCATTCATATAATTCATGTGAACCAATAACACACATGATCATAAATAAAAATCCATATTTTAATAATCCAAACATAGATTCAGGTATACGACGAATTATGACACTCCACCCTGCATTACTTACATATTGGACAGCTACAAAAAACATTCCTGCAAAGGCTAATCCAGTAATGTAGTTTGCCGATAGGAGTAAATTCATCCAAATACGCTCGCTATAAAACACACCAAATACAATAGTGACAATACCTATAACAATGGCCTTAAATAAATTTTTAAGCAAATTGTCATTTAACATTAATACACCCTTTTCCATCATTTCATCGTCTTTAAATAATGAGTTACTTGCCATCTATCTTTTCTATTAATTTGGATATTATATGGAGGCATATTCCCCACACCATTGGAAATAATATCATATAAGTACCCATCAGACATTTGCCTTACTCTATCTGTTTTTATAGATGGAGGTGGAGGCACTCCTCGTTTAGTTACAGGACCATCACCTTCTCCTGTAAATCCGTGGCAAACAGCACAAAAATTATTATATATGAACTTGCCTCTTTCTGTATTGATTTCTGAATCTTTAAGCGGAGAAAGTATTTCATCTACATCTTTAACATCAAATTCGGGCATAAATCCTAAAGCAATGGATCCTTCTGGGGGTAGCTGCAATGTTTGATTATTATCAAAATGTGGATTAGGTGAATATGCATCATATGCTATGGAATGAACCATTTCAGGCATTACTTCTACATTGGGTTCTGTAATATCTTGTTGAAGAACATAATTCAAAAAATAAACGAAAATAATAGATAAAATCACATGTGAAATTGATTTTATATCCATTGTTCCTCCATAATTTTTCCATGGTATTTTTGAGCAATATCGTTTAACCTGTCAATGCTCATTCGTTGTTTATCATTAAAGAGTTCACAGTAAAATCTATCATTTGTAGTACGTAAATGTGGCTGTTTTGAATTTTTCATTTTTAGCTTTCGCCATAAGAAGAATGAAAAAACAGAGCCCAAACCAGAGAATAACACCATCACTTCAAATGCTATTGGCATAAAAGCTGGGAAAGAATTCCATGCTCTTCCACCCACATTGATGGGCCAATCTACAGCTGAAAGCCAATATTCTAACCATAACGCAAGAAATAAACCAAAAAATGCAAACCCAAAACATACTTTAGTTAATCGTGATGGATTAAGTCCCAAAGTTTTATCAAATCCGTGAATAGCATATGGAGAATACACATCATTAATTTCATATCCAGATGATCGCATTTCTTTTACAGCATCTGTCAAATCATATTCATTTTCAAATTCAATATACGTGACTGATTTCATCTATTTTCCCCTACCCTTAAAATGCAATATAGATTTCACCTCACCTATGGACACCATTGGTAATACCCTTATAAATAGCAAGAATAGTGTAAAGAATAAACCGAAGCTCCCAATAAATGTACCAATTTCTACTAAAGTTGGAGAATAATCGGACCATGAGGATGGCAAGAAGTCCCTATGCAATGAAGTGACAATAATTACAAACCTTTCAAACCACATGCCAATATTCACAAATATAGAAAGGATAAAAACAATAACCACATTCCGCCTGATACTTTTAAACCAAAAGAATTGAGGAGTTATAAGATTACATCCCACCATAATCCAGTATGCCCATGCAAATGGTCCAAATGCACGATTTATAAAGACAAACTGTTCATATCCATTTCCAGAGTACCAGGCGATAAAAAACTCTGTAGCATAGGATAAGGTTACAATTCCACCAGTAACGATAATAACTTTGGTCATATTCTCTATATGATTAAGTGTAATATAATCTTCAAGTCCCAATGTTTTTCGAGCAATAATCATGAGCGTTAATACCATAGCAAATCCACTAAAGACGGCACCTGCCACAAAATATGGTGGAAATGTAGTGGTATGCCATCCTGGAATCGAAGATGTGGCAAAATCAAAACTCACAACCGTATGAACGGAAACGACTAAAGGAGTCGCTAACCCTGCCAAAAGAGCATAAACAGTTTCATATCGATGCCAAACTTTAAAACTCCCATTCCACCCAAGGCTTAAAATGGAAAATATTTTCTTTTTAAATTTATTGGTGGTTCTGTCCCTTACTGTGGCTAAGTCGGGGATTAATCCATAATACCAAAATACAGCTGAAATGGTAAAATACGTTCCAATGGCAAAAACATCCCATGCCAATGGCGATCTGAAATTTATCCATAAAGGCCCTCTCATGTTCGGGTACGGAAATACCCAGTATGCCAACCAAGGCCTCCCCATATGAATAATGGGAAATATTCCTGCACAAATTACTGCAAATATTGTCATGGCTTCAGCAGATCTATTTATAGATGTCCGCCACTTTTGCCTAAACAAAAACAAAATAGCTGATATTAATGTTCCAGCATGACCAATACCCACCCAAAATACAAAATTTGTAATATCAAACGCCCAGCCAACCGTTTTATTTAGTCCCCATGTACCAATTCCAGTGGCAATTTGGTATGACACGCTCACAATTCCTAATGTAAGTGCAGTTAAAGAGAGAAATAGTCCAATCCACCATAATTTCTGGGGTTTTCTCTCCATGATATTGCAAATATCATTAGTAACATCATTTAAAGACTTATTCCCTTGAATATGGGGTTCTCGGATACTATGACCAAAATCACCCATGATGATGTCCCTTTTTATTGGGTTTGCTATCTCTATTTCTTACTTGAGTTAGATAGCCAACTGTAGGTTGTACATTTAATTCTTCTAACACTCGATAATGCCTACCACTATTTATCAATTTTGAAATTTTACTCTCTGGATCATTTAAGTCACCAAATACAATTGCATCTGCTGGACAGGATTGCTCACAAGCCATTTTTATTTCACCGTCTGCAATAGGACGTCCATTTTTTCGTGCTTCAATTTTAATTTCTTGAATTCGTTGAATGCACATAGAACATTTTTCCATTACACCACGAGAACGTACCGTAACATCAGGATTTAATACCATATTTTCCATGATATCTTCTTTGGTATAATCAAACCAATTAAAACGCCGTACTTTATAGGGACAATTATTGGCACAAAATCGTGTACCTACACAACGGTTATAAACTTGCTGATTTAAACCCTCAGTACTATGAACTGTTGCCAATACAGGGCAAACAGGTTCACATGGAGCATTATCACAATGCTGACACATCATCGCTTGAAAAGCCACATCTACATCTTCACCATCTCCACTATAATAGCGGTCAATTCTTAACCATGCCATATCCCGCTTTCGAAGCACTTCATCTTTTCCTACAACAGGAATGTTATTCTCAACTTGGCAACCAATTACACAGGATGAACAACCAGTACATGCAGTAACATCTATGGCCATTCCCCAATGATGCCCTTCGTACTTATGATCATCATTCCACATTGTTGTAACAGGGTGACCATGATGACTTCCCGATGTGGGATCTTTTTTAAATGATTTAAAATCGGTCTCTTGAATAAATGGTCGAACAGGCATAATTGCAGGAGATGTATTTTTGGGATTCTCCAATGAATTATACGTTTGTGTTAATGCCAAATCCCACTTTTCATTTAATTTGCTTATACTTTTTATCGTACCAAAATATTGCAATGAATTATCAAATTGAATAAAATTTGATGCACTTGCCCCCACCGTTTGATTTTTACCTACAGTGGGCTCTTTTTCTAACCAATCTGGGCCAATTCCATGGAATCTTTCCGTGCCTAATCGTCCATATCCCATTGCAATTGAAAGTGTATTCTCTTGCTGTCCAGGCTGTATAAATACTGGAAGTTTAATTGAATGGTTATCGTTCTTAATTTCAACAACATCACCCCGAATTAGACCTTTTTTATTAGCAAACTTTTCTGAAATAGAAATATAATTATCCCATACAACTTTTGTAATAGGATTAGGAAGTTCTTGAAGCCACGGATTTTGAGCATGCTTACCCATTGCCAAATATGAAGTTTGATAAAGTGAATACTGGATTTTGTCATGTTTTATTTTTAATTGAGGACGTGAATCTATAAATGGCTTTAACTTCAAAGACTTAGGTTTTATGAGGGAAAACCCATCATGCACCAAAGTATTCCAAAATTTAGTAAATGTTAGTGATGTATTAATCCTTGATTTGAATTGAGATTTCCAATAATTACGAACTAAATCACGTTCGTTTGCTTGGTTATTTTGCCACACTGACAATGATTTTCTAAACGAACGAGTATTCCCTAATGGTTGTAGCACCGGCTGGGTCATTGATAACAATCCGGAGACTAGTTCGCTATCATTCCAGGATTCCAGACTATGGGGGGCCGGTGCTACAAATTTACATACTTTACTCGTTTCATCACTTGTATTTGAAAATGAAACCGTTAAATCCACAGTTTTTAAAGCTTGGGCAATTTGATTCCCTACTGGAAAACTATAAACAGGATTTAAATCATTACAAAATACAGCTCCAATTTTTCCACTTTTTAATTTATTTAAAAATTGGTGAAGGGATACATCTGAACCTGTAAATTGTAAACTTGGATTTTTATGACTTATTGTTTCATTTACATTACCTAATTTTTGGTTAATTCTATTCACCAACAATTGAACTTTTTTATCATTTATTCCACATACAACTATAGATTTCCCTTTATGATTTGTTAAACGTTTTGCCACTTTTTCTACTAGGGAATTGTGTGGGTTTTCACCTTGAATATATTTATCTAAATCTTTTACAAATTGGATTATTTCTGAGGGTGACAAAACAATTCGCTCATCTGCTTTTGAACCGGTTATGGATAATGTAGATTCAATATGGATTAGTTTAGAAATTTGTTTATTTTCTAAATTTCTATTTTTTTGGAAATCTTTTGTGAATTGAACAGGAGATATCCATGAACCTAGAAAATCTGCATCAATACTCACAACAACATTTGCTTTATGGAAGAAGTATTGAGGCAAAAATCTTTTACCATAATTTTGTTCATGGGCATCTAGAATTGATGAATAAGAATATTCATCAACCTCATAATGTCGAACATTTCCATATTTCTTTTTGAATTGTTTAATTTGATATTGTGTAGATGGGCTGGTAATCGAATTCGATAATATGGCAATTTCTTTATCTGAATTTTTAATTTCGTTTAGCTGTTGTAAAATCTCACTATCAAATGTATTCCAATCCACTTTTTTACCATTAATGGTTGGATCTAAACTTCTTTTTGAATCATATAATTCCAACAAACTAGCTTGACACTGTGAACACAATCCCCCCTGATTTAACGGATGATTAGGATTACCCTCTAACTTTATTGGCCGACCATCTCTATTTTTAACATGTACACCACATTGAGCTACACAAGCATTACTAGTTGATGCATACCAAATTGATTTTCCAGGCAATATTTCCTCAGGTTGAATCAAAAATGGAATAGCTTTTTTAACGGGTGCTTTACTGCATGCAACAAATAAAGCGCCAAAAGAAAATCCCGTGGTTTTTAAGAAACTTCGCCGTGAAACTGTTGCCGTTTTTTCAACCTCTTCAACACTGGGTAAATCTGTACAGGAACATGTTGATGGTGAACATTTATCTTCTATATTTGAATAATATTTCTTATCTACTGACATATCTTAATAATGGCAAGTTGCACAGTCTTGCAATTGCATTTTCCTATATTTACTATTATCCAATGATTCATGATCTTGTCGATGGCAATCCAAGCACCAACCCATAGACAAATCCTTTTCCTGCTTTACTCGAGTCATACTTTCCACACCTCCATGACATTTAGCACATGCTAATCCGGCATTAATATGCGGTTTATGACTAAAATAAACATATTCAGGCAAATTATGAACTTTCACCCATTCAATATTTTTCTCATCCGCTAATTTTGCAGACTCAAAGGCATCATATATTTTTTTTATTTCTTCACTTACCAATAATTCGCGATTTTCTTTATCAGCTAATCGGACTTCATTGGTAGTATTATTAACATATTCATGACAATTCATGCATACATTCACTGGGGGAATTCCAGCATGTTTGCTATCTTCTGCACCAAAGTGACAATACAGGCATGAAATATTCATTTCACCAGCATGAAGTTGATGCGAAAAATCAATAGGCTGTTCAGGTTCATAATCCTTAAAGTTTCCAGGAAGATGAATATTTGAATTTTTAATGGCAATTGCAGATCCTACAATAACTATCAATACTGCAATTCTATTTAATTGCTTATTTAACTGTCTATCTTTTATCAAGAATTCTCTCGGCTAAATTATTTTCTAAAGAAACTGCTTTAGGGAAAAGGATATTGTTTTCAAGATGGATATGCAAAATCACATCATCATCCAACTCTTTTAGGTTAGAAAATGCCGCTCTAAATGTTGTACATGCATCTTCTGGAGGTAAATAATCATTAGATAATTCTTGTAATTGCTTTAATGAGTCACCAGCTTGATCGTGCTCTATCATCATTACTCTGATAGGGTTCGACACAAATTGACGAAAACTATTTGTACTTAATTCACCGGTTTCCATTTTAACCAAATTCATGATATAAGGGAATAAAACCTGCTCCTCTTTCATCATATGATGATGCAATTCAGAAAGTAGGTTTGAGCAAACTTCTACCATTTCAACCGTATATGGATAGCGTTCTCCATGTACCTTAGCCACGCGTTTTATAAATTGTAACGTAATTGGACCCGTTTCATAAATATACTTATGATGCTTATCGATTATATGAGTCACCAATGTATCAACTGCCATAGATTGGTAATCGATTACATCAACATTTTCAAAAGTAGATTTATTTAATTCATCTACAATTTTGGAATAATTGATTTCGTTTTCATCACATACAGTTTTAAGTCGTTGTTTTCCACCACAACAAAAATCTAATCCATATTTTTGAAAGATGTTTGCTGTTCTAATATCACCTGCTACGATTTCACCAATTGTTGTTGTGTCATTAATATTCACTATAACTCCATTAAGGATTTTTATATTCAGCTTTGGGTCCTAAGTAATACCACCAATTAAGGACAGCACATACTCCATAGAAGACGGCAAATGCATACATGGCAACTTCTGGTGTGCCTGAACTCATATTTTCACCAATAACTTTAGGTATTAAAAATGCACCATAGGCAGCAACTGCAGATGTCCATCCTAATACTGGTCCTGCTTGTTCTTCATTAAACACCATTGAGATGGTTCTAAACGTTGATCCATTACCAATTCCTGTAGCAGTAAATAAAATTACAAGGAGGATAAAAAATGGCATGAAAAAATCTTGTGGGGTAGCAGATTGATATGCAAGTTTTGCGTAATAACCTACACCAATTGCAGAGATTATCATCACAATTGAAACAAATTGAGTTACTATTGCACCACCCATTTTATCAGATATTTTTCCACCAATTGGCCTAATCAATGCACCAATGAACGCACCAACCCAAGCATACATAAAAGTAGCCGGTCCATCAGGATTTGCTATATGTTGCCATGTGCCATCTTCTAAAAGGATATGTTTTACACCAAATATAAATTTTATTGAAAGTCCCACTGCAGCCGAAAATCCAATAAAAGATCCAAATGTCATAGTGTAGATGATTGTCATTATCCATGTGTGCTTATTGTCAAAAATCTTGAATTGCCGTTCTAAATTCTTTTTAATTGCAACAGGTGAAAAAGCCTTCATACTAAACACAGTGGTTGCAATTACACCTGGAAGCACAATCCATTTAACCCAAGTATAAGTCTTAAATGTTAATATTAAATACAAGCCAATGGCTGCAGCACATAATCCAATAAATAGCAACCATGAAATACGACCAAATGAGACTAAGGGGCTTTTTAAGTCAGGCGTTACCGAATCTGTAGTTATGTTATTCATTCGTCGCCAACCTAAAACTGCTAAAGGAATAAGCCATAGCATCCATACCCAACCTGCATTTGCTAACCATGTTTCTGAGCCCGCCATGATTCGTTTAAAGATCGTACCACTATTACTTTTAAGAATCATTGAACCACCACTAAATGCACCCAACATTGGGAACGTCATCACTAAAGGAATAAGAATTTGCATGGTAGTAACACCAAAATTTCCCAACCCAGCATTCATTCCAAGTGCATAACCTTGCATTTTTTTAGGATAGAAGAAGCTGATATTACTCATTGAAGAAGCAAAATTTCCGCCGCCGAACCCCGATAAAAATGCTAAAAGTTGAAATACCCATAATGGTGTAGATTCATCTTGTAAAAATACACCTGCGCCAAATGATGGAATCATAAGGAGTGCAGTTGTAAAAAAGATGGTATTTCTTCCACCAGCTAACCGGATAAAGAATGAACTAGGAATCCTCAAGGTTGCACCTGTTAATCCTGCAATTGCGGTTAATGTGAAGAGTTCACCTTGAGAAAAAGGGAAACCGAGATTTTTCATCTGTACAGTGATGATTCCCCACATTAACCACACTGAAAATCCAACAAGTAAACTAGGAATAGAAATCCATAAATTTCGTTTTGCAATTTCCTTACCAGTATTGTTCCAAAACTCTTCGTTTTCAACATTCCATTTTGATAAATTAGTGTTTGACATTTTTTTTCCTTATTAATTTTACTCTTCAGCGAAGGAACCATGTGGTTCTTCTAAATTAAACAAACAAAATAAAAAGCTAATAAATGCTCCCAATGCAATTAAATAGAAGAAGGTTTTTGCATCAACCAGTGAGTACAAAACCAAATAAACTACTGCACCTACATTACCATAGGCTCCAGCCATACCAGCAATTTGGCCCGTCATTTTCCTATTTATCATGGGAATTACAGCGAAAGTGGCACCTTCTGCACCTTGCACAAAAATTGAGGCAACCACAGTTATCAATATTGAAAGAATCAACCACGAAATTCCATCAAAGGTAGGAACAATAGTTTGGACGCCGTTTACTACAGGACCCCAGTTGCCAATATGCGCCATGCCTAAAAATCCCAGAGTAATTCCAATCATATAGATTAACATGGTCTTTTTTCTATTTTTCATCGTGTCGGAAATCAACCCTCCCAAAGGACGAGCAAATAAATTTACAAATGCAAAGGAAGCAGCTATTAAACCTGCAAGTGTTGCTGTCATTATAAAATTGCCATCTGCATCCATTAAATTTGAGAAGGTAGTTTCAAAGAACATAGGAAGCATGGATACAACAGCAAGCTCTGCTCCAAAATTTGCAAAATAAGTACTATTTAACGCTGCAACGCTAGACCAATTATACTTATCATTTTCAGGGACACCTGATTTTAAATAAGGTATATTGACTTGAAGTGTTTTTACAACATGACCAACAAACACAATGGCTAAAACACCATATACTAAGGTAAGAATCTGAGAAGTTATAAGGGGGATTCCATTGATTCTCACGTTCCCAATTCTCCAAGCCAATATACCCATTGCTCCAACAAGAGGAAAGGACCATACTAAATATTGAACCAAATCTTTCCATGAAGTAACAATCATGGGGCCCGTTTTTTTTGTTTTCATAACGGGTTTATCATCTGGATGATCTTTAACTAAAAAGAAATAAATTATACCATAAACTAATGGAACTAAAGCATTTACTGCCAATGCATACCGCCATGCATCACCATCCATACCTAAATAATCTTTAAAGAAATGTATGGCAACCCATGGTAAAGTCATTGCTGCCCATGCAGAACCAAAATTTCCCCACCCTGCATAAAAACCTTCAGCACGACCTATCATTTTGGGAGGAAACCAGTTTGCAACCATTTTAATTCCCACAACAAATCCAGCACCAATTGAGCCAAGAACTAATCTAGAAATCAATAGTTGTATAAAAGTGTTTCCAAATGCAAATGCAAGTGCAGGTATTGACATAACAACCATCAAACCTGAAAAAACAATTCTGGGTCCGTATCTATCAATTAACGCACCAATAATAATTCGTGCAGGAATGGTTAAAGCCACATTAGAAATTGCCAATACTTTTAAATGCTCTTTAGTTAGCCACGAAACACTTTTCAACATTGTTGTTGCCATAGGAGCCATATTAAACCACACATAAAATGTGATGAAAAAGGCAATCCATGTATAGTGAAGAACACGTATTCGCTCTCTAGAAAAATCTAATAATTCTGGTAATTCACGCTTTTTATTTTCCATGATTTATTCCTGTTTTTTAATATATTAAGTTGATCTTTTTCTATTCCAATTCCATCTTACCACTTGGCTTTTTCGCCAGAGGTATGGATTTGGCACAACAAGAACATGGACAAGTCGTGTAAATGGAAATAATAAAATTATTGAATATGCACTAATAATGTGTAATTTCACCATAAAGGGTAATGAAGCCACATAAAGAATGTCAGGATTTAAAAGCATCACTGATTTTAAGTAAGGGGCTAATGAAGATGCAAACCAACTTGATCCCCATCTGTAGAAATATGCTGTATAAATGCCTGATACTACCTGAATCAATAATAGTGTAAGCACCAATTTATCAGCTTTTGAAGTAACAATTCTTACTTTCTTGCTTTGCTTTCTTCTGAGGATAATATTAACCAATCCAACTAAGGTCAATAATCCAAATATAAACATTGCACCTTCCATGATATAAAGACGAAGAGGTACGCTATTCCACCACAACACGGTTTCAGGTAATAAAAACCAAATCAAGTGGGCTGCAAGTACAGATATAATGCCATAGTGGAAGGGAACCAATGCCCAAAAATGCTGACGATTTTCTAAAAACTGTGATGACAAACTGGAATATGTAAATGCCTGTGATCGATACCGTTGAATGGTTACTAAGAAAAATGTGAAAATGGTAACATACGGAAACATGGCAAAGAAAAATGTGTCTAATATAGTTTTATATGACTCCATTTATAATCTCACTTTCTCCCACAAATGAATTTATTTTGTTATAGACATATTTTATCGCGTCTTCGTAAGGATTATCAGAATCTTCAAATCCATCTAAGATTTTCTTTAATGCAGGAATTGTATATTCTCTTGAAAACTCACGCTGTTCATCTTCATCCAAGCATTTCATCAACAAAAAAATATGTGTAAGATGATCAGGTAACTCCGTAGATTCATTGATATTATTTTCTCGAAGGGAATTCCGTAATTTCACCAAAAAAGAACCACGTTCATATGCCTCGCCATACAAATGCCAACCAATATCCAAGCATGTTGATGGATTCATATCAAATGTTTGTGTGTACTTTTCTTGTAATTCCTCTTTGGTTTTACCATCAATATATTTCTTAAACTTTTGCAATGACTTATCTGAATCAACGAGTTTACCTATGTTTAAAATCATTGATTCAGATGGATATTCTATCAGTTGGTGGAATTGGGTAAAATTCATTCTACATTCCTCTTTCGGGTGCTTCTCTAAATCCGAATCCCATTTCCTGTTTATGCTCAAGCGGATCTTTCAACATTTCAATAGCTTCTTCTCTATGTGCTGCTGGAATTACAAATCGTTCATCAAAAGTGCATAATGAAGTGAGCTTATACATCTCATCTGCTTCTGATGGATTACAATCAGCTTCTAATAATGATTTTTCTGCTTGAAGTAAATCTATATCCCCTACAGTTATTGCACGTCGATACGCACGAATTGCAGATTGTTTTTTTAACACATACCGCAAATGACTTTCATTTCCTGCACCAAACATAGATGCCAAATATTTAATGGGTGCCCTTGCTTTATCAAAATCAGGGAAATATTCATCATTTAAACTCCGCACAGCATCTCCTTCTTGTGCAGACATAACGGGTAACATTGGTGGTACATAAAATAGCATTGGAAGGGTTCTGTATTCAATATGAGGAGGTAATGCAATTTTCCATTTTTTCACAAATTTATAAACGGGTGAATTCTGAGCTGCTTCAATAGTTGAATCTGCAATGCCATTTTTCTTTGCTTCACGAATTACATTTTTATCAAATGGATCTAAAATAATATCACGCTGAGCATCAACAAGTTCTAAGTCGCTATGTTTAGCAGTTTCTTCTATTTTCGATGCATCATACAGTAACACTCCTAAATATCGAATTCGCCCTACACAAGAATGAAAGCATGCTGGTGCTTGGCCAGTCTCTACCCGAGGGAAACAAAGAATACATTTTTCAGATTTTCCTGTATTCCAGTTGTAATATGTTTTTTTATATGGGCAAGCAGAAATACATGATCTCCATGCCCTACAACGCTTTTGGTCTAACAGAACGATTCCATCTTCACCTCGTTTGTATAATGCTCCGGAAGGACATGATGCCACGCAAGAAGGGTTAATGCAATGATTACATATACGCGGAAAATAAAACATCATTAGACGTTCAATTGCAAACAATTGATCTCGTTGCTCCTCTGATAAGCAATCAAGATTGAGATCATTTTCTGCATAAATAGGAGAACCTGATAAATCGTCGTCCCAGTTTGGGCCAGACTCAATATCTACATATTCACCCGTAACCATTGAGACAGGTTTTGCGGTAGGTTGGTCATCAGACTCCGGAGCATCAAACAAATTTTTATAATTATATGTCCAAGGCTCATAATAGTCATCCATTGTTGGCATATTAGGGTTATGAAAAATATTTGTTATTGTTTGGGACTTTGATGTTGAGCGAAGCTTCAATTCTCCATTTACCAGTTCCCAGCCGCCCTTGTATTTATCTTGGTCTTCCCATCGTGTCGGAAAACCTGTTCCAGGTTTTGTTTCAACATTATTCCACCACATATATTCTGTACCTTTTCGGTCAGTCCATATATTTTTACATGCAATACTACATGTATGGCACCCAATACATTTATCGAGATGAAATACCATTGAAATCTGACTTCTTACATCCATTATTTAACCCTCATTACCAATTTAATTGTGGAAGTTTACGAACCATGATAAAGGTATCCCGATTGGATCCTGTTGGTCCCCAATAATTGAAGTGATATGTAAATTGACCATATCCACCCACCATAAGATTTGGCTTTAATCGTGCCCGTGTAAGACTATTGTTCATTCCTGCACGCTTATTCCCTCTCAAAGGAGATTTTGGAACTGAAAGCGTTCTTTCAGTGGCATGATAAATAATTACAATACCTTTTGGGATTCGCACACTCACATTAGCCCGTGTAACGACTACTCCATTATCATTAAATACTTCAACCCAATCGTTATCAACAATACCCAATTCTTTTGCATCTTTGTCATTAATCCAAAATGGCTCCACACCACGGCTCAATGTTGACATTCGATGATTATCACCATAAGTAGAGTGAATATGCCATTTACCATGAGGTGTAAGGTAGTTGAATACTCGGGTAGGATATTCACTCTCACTTACGGTGAGTTCTGCATATTGAGTCGCTGTGGGCTTTGGTTTATAAGTGGGTAGATGCTCTCCAAATTGGATATACCCTTCATGATCTAAATAAAAATGTTGACGACCAGTCAATGTACGCCATGGAACCAGTCGTTCAACATTATAGGTGAACGGGGAATAAGCTCTACCATTCTCAGTTAATCCAGACCACATAGGGCTGTTCAACAATCGCTTGGGCTGTGAGCAGAGATCGTCAAAGGAAACACGAGAACCACGATTCTTCTCCGCCAAATCAGCAAGAACTAGACCTGTTTTCTCTTCCATGTTCTTATATGAACGGTAGGCCAATTCCCCATTCGTTACCGTAGCCAATTTCAAAATTATATTTGCTACACTCTTCGCATCTTTTAATGATGGATATGAATTTCCATCCCACAATTCAGTTGGACCTTCATCTTTTAAGCACTCATACTCATCGGCTACAGAATACCCAGTACCATGAGCACCAATGCCATTTATTGAAATATTGGGACCATAGGAAATAAATTGATTGTAAGTATTTTTATAATCTCGCTTTACCAATTTTAATCCCGGCATAGTCTTACCTGGAATAGCCTCTACTTCATCATCCATCCAATTTTTAATGGTAGGTTGAGCAATTTCTGCAGGAGAATCATGTGCAAGTGGTGCAGAAATAATATCCTCTACAGGTTCAGGGAAATGATTTTTTGCTTGATGTGAAAATTCCTCACATATATTTTTAAAAATATCCCAATCGCTTTTTGACTCCCATGCTGGTGGTACTGCTTCTTGTAATGGATGAATAAAACTATGCATATCTGTTGAGTTTAAATCGTCTTTTTCATACCATGTTGCAGCGGGAAGTACAATATCTGAATACAATGCAGATGTATCCATCCTAAAGTTAAGATCCACGACTAAATCCATTTTGCCTTGTGGCACTTTATCATGCCACACCACTTCTTTCGTTGATCCTTCAGCAAAATTGCTATCCGATACTTGGTTTGTATGGGTACCTAAATAATGGTCTAAAAAGAATTCATGTCCCTTTGCACTTCCACCAATTGCGTTCCCTCTCCATACAAACCATACTCGTGGCCAGTTTGCATCATTATCAGGATCTTCAATAGAGTATTTCAACTCTCTATTTTTTAATTTATCAACAATATACTTCTTAACACCCTCTTCATCCTTTGCACCATTTGCTTTAGCTTGTTGAACAAGATCCAATGGATTTGTTTCGTACTGTGGATAAAAAGGTAACCAACCATTTCGGACAGCATTTACATTGACATCAATGGTATGGCCAGTAGCTAAACTATTTTTCGGTTGATGTTTTGGCACAGTATGATAGTCGGTAAAGCTTTTTTCATATCGCCATTGATCTGAATGTACATAATGCCAACTTGGTGTATTTTGGACCCGTGATGGAGCATACCAATCTTTAGCAAGGGCAATTGATCCCCAAGATTCACCTGGAGCTAATTTTTCTTGTCCAACATAATGAGCAAGTCCCCCACCATTTTTACCAATACACCCTGTAAACATGAGTGCATGAATTGCTGCACGATAAATTAGATTTGCATGATACCAGTGATTAATTCCTGCACCAATAATTACAGTACATTTTCCACCTGTTTTTTCAGCAGTTCCTGCCCACTCTCGAGCAAATTTTATAATGTTCTCTGCAGATATTGCTGTATATTTTTCTGCCCATTTTGGTGTAAAGATATCATCGTCATCATAACGCTCAGGGTAACCTTCCAATCCTCTACCTACGCCGTATTGTGTCATCATTAAATCGTAAACGGTTGCAACTGTCGCTATACCATTTTGGGTTTCAATTTGTTTAATTGGTACTTTGCGAGTAATTGTTGTGCCTTCAGGGAAGTTGTCAATTTCAACGTCAATAATTTTATCTGAAGTTTCTAAAAATGATAATTGAGGATTTATTTTTGAGCCATCAATATTATCTTCTAATTTAAGATTCCATTTACCTTTATTCTCAGTTGCCCATCTATTACCCACAGATCCCATTGGTACTTTGACACGATTTTCATCTTCATCCCACATTAAAAATTGCCAATCGCCATTTTCAATATCTTTATATTGATTTAGTCTATTTGCTCTTAGCAATCTACCAGGACGCATTACACCGTCAGTTTCATTCAATTCCACAAGAAAAGGAGAGTCAGTATATTGCTTAGTATAGTCCAAAAAATCTTGAGTTTTATTTTCATGATGGAATTCTTTAAGGATTACATGATTCACCGCCATCCAAAACGCACCATCTTGACCTGCATTTACAGGTATCCATTCATCACCAAATTTTGATACTTGTGAAAAGTCTGGAGAAAACACTACCATTTTAGTACCATTATGGCGTGCCTCAGCAGCAAAGTGAACATCTGGAGTACGTGTCATATTGAGGTTTGCCCCCATAACCGCAATCATTTTTGCATTGTACCAGTCTGCTGATTCTTGCACATCGGTTTGCTCTCCCCATGTTTCGGGTGATGCATTTGGTAAATCACAATACCAATCGTAGAATGATAAAGATACGCCACCAATGAGTTGCATAAATCTGGCCCCAGAAGCATAGCTAACCATAGACATGGCAGGGATGGGAGAGAATCCGGCAATCCTATCGGGTCCATGTTGTTTAATGGTGTGAACCATGGAAGCAGCAATTAATTCTTTTACTGTATTCCAATCTGTGCGGCGGAACCCACCTTTTCCCCGAGCTTGTTGCCAAACCTTCCGCTTTTGAGGGTTTGTCGTTAAAGATTGCCATGCTTCTGAAGGGTCAGAATATTCTTTTCGTGCGTCTAACCATAAATCAAGGAGTGCTCCTCTTATATATGGATATTTAACTCTTAATGGACTATATAAATACCATGAAAATGAAATGCCTCGTTGACAACCTCTTGGTTCGTAAGGTGGAATACCATTTTCAAGCTTGGGATAATCTAATCCTTGCATTTCCCATGTAACTATTCCATCTTTTACATGAATTTGCCAAGTACAGCTTCCAGTACAGTTTACACCATGGGTGCTTCTTACAATTTTATCATACTGCCAACGATTACGGTAAAATTCTTCCCATTTTCGACCTTGAGGGTCAACCTCATCTCTTATCCAACTTAATTTTGATCCATTTTCTGTCATTACATAGCCCCTTTTACAAATCGTCTTCTTATAGATTGGAGCCGATTACCCCAAATCAGATCAAATATAATTAATGAAAATATCAATCCCATAATACCGATAAGCATAAATATAAAGTCTTGCTTTCCAGCTTCTCCAGACACCTCACTCTTATTTGAGTCCTTAAAAAAAGCAACTAATGGTAAAACTTCCGACTCATCAATAGGATGACTATTATATATAGGTGCCATGGTTTCACTTGATGGGCTTGCTAACCATGCTGAGAGCGCCTTTTTGCCGCCCAATCTACTATATGCTTTTGTTAAATCTGGTCCTAACCTGCCTCCACCCAAACTTCCCATTCCATTTACTTGATGACAAGCGATACAAGCGACACCATTATTTTTGAAAGATTTTTCACCCATAAATAATTGTTTTCCAATTTCAATATCTTTGTCAGTTAATGGCCTATCTTCAAAGCTTGAACCACCAAAAATTGATTTATCTTTCAGAGACTCTTTTTTTATCAGGTCTAATAGAGATTGAGTAATAAAGGGAGTAAGTCCACCAACCTTTGGCATTACAACACCACGTGATTCTTCTAAAATTTTAAGTGCATAGGTGTCACCACTATTGATAACAGCCATAGGATCATTAATAAAGTCTTTAATCCATTGATCATCTTTTCTTAGATGCATATCTTTTAAATCTGGGCCAGTTAATTTTCCACCACCAATAGTATGGCAGCTTGCACAATTTTTCTTAAAAAATGCTTCTGGTTCATTCTGCCCAATGAGTAGTGAAGCTAAAACAAATAAAATGATGTACATCTTTTTTATTTCCATGTTATTGTAGTTTAATTCCATCAATTTCTTTTAATGGATGTATATTCTCTACCTTTTTATATTTTCCCTGCACCTGCATCCCACTTTAATTATTTTATTTAGATATTTATATCCTTTTATCTTTGGGTAACTTATTGCTAATTTTGTATTAGGTACAAATAACAAATATTAATTTTTTAAATAAGTAATACTTATACATGACGGGATCACGCATATACATTGATATTTTTAAGGTTTTTTGCGATGTGGCAGAAACAAAAAGTTTTTCAAAGGCTGCAGAACGTAATTTTATTTCACAATCAGCAGTGAGTCAGCAAATTTCATATTTAGAAAATCATTTTGATAAAAAACTAATCATTCGTGGAAAAGGTAAATTCTCATTAACCTCTGAGGGTAGAATATTTTTAAATGGTTGTAGCTCTATTCTAAATATGTTTCAAGAGACTATAGATCTAATGGACGCAAAATTAGGCTCCACAGTTCAAACGGTTAATATCGAAACGATTTATTCTATTGGTTTTTATAGGCTTCCATCTTGGATGAAAAATTTTATGGTAGATAATAAAAATATTAATCTTCATGTGGAGTATAACAAGTCTGACCGAATATATAAAAATGTAATTCAAGGAGGTTGTGACATTGGGATTATTGCCTATCCTTGGAATCACCCCCTAATTGAGATTGAATATGTACCCGTTGAAAAATTGGTTGCTGTATGTGCCCCATCATTTCAATTATCTACTAATCTTGAAATTAGTATAAAACAATTAGATAAGTTAAATCTTATCAGCTTTATTAAGGAGATTCCTACACGTAGCTATGTGGACAATTTATTATCACAATATAATGTTTCGGTTAAACATCTACATGAATTTGATAATGTTGAGACTCTCAAACGATCACTAGAATTAGGTGATGGAATCGCAATTCTCCCAGAAAATACGGTCCAACAAGAAATAGCCAACAATGATTTAGTATCCATAGAATTAACTGAGGGACCATTTTATCGTAATATTGGAATTATATCACGGAAGAATCGGCCTCAATCTAAAGCCATTAAAAATGTATTAAACAGACTTATTGAACTCTAAAAAAACTAAAGTGGGATACAATAAATGAAACATAATATAAAAACGATTAACTATAAAGATTCTGATGCTGGGAAACAATTTACTTCATCACTCCATGATTCAGGTTTTGCCATTATTCGAAACCATTCTTTAGATTTTCAATTAATTGAATCTGTATATGATGAATGGAAATCTTTTTTTAATACTGAAGATAAATTTAATTACACATTTGATATAGAAAAACAAGATGGCTATTTTCCTTATCGTTCTGAAAATGCCAAAGGATTTAATGAAAAAGATTTAAAAGAATTTTTTCATTTCTATGAGTGGGGCGTATATCCTAAAGATATTTCTAAAAGAACCGTTATGTTATTTCACCAACTTCTTGCCATTGGTCGTGAATTATTGGTTTGGATTGATGCAAATACACCCTTTGAAATAAAATCAAAATTTTCAATACCTTTGTATAACATGATTGAAGGTAGTAAAATGAATTTATTAAGAGTCATTCATTATCCCCCAATTGAGGATAACCCTGGTGAAGCAATCAGAGCAGAGGCTCACGCAGACATTAATTTGATTACCGTGTTGGCATCAGGATCTGAGCCAGGGCTTCAAGTATTAAACAATGATGAATGGATTGATATTGAATGTAATCCAGGCTGGCTAATAATAAATATTGGTGATATGCTACAAGAATGTTCTAATGGTTACTTCCCTTCAACTATTCATCGAGTGGTAAATCCTAAAGGTGATGGTATGAGTAAATCTAGATTTTCTATTCCATTATTTATTCATCCCCGTGATGAAGTTATCCTCTCAAAAAACTATACCGCCAAAAGTTTTCTTGATGAACGATTATTAGAGATAGGATTAAAATGATTCCGACTAACCAAATCAACTCATTTTTAGAAAAATACAATATTTCAGGGCCACGATATACAAGTTACCCTACAGCACCTCATTTTCACTCCGATATCTCATACATAGATTGGGATAATGCTTTAAACCGTAGTAATGAATCAAAAAACGAAATTTCATTATACTTCCATATTCCCTTTTGTCATTCGCTCTGTTATTTTTGTGGATGTAATATGCAAGTTACACGAAATCAAGAAAAGGTAGAAAATTATTTATCTCACTTGTTTGATGAAATTGCACTCATTTCATCAAAAATTAATATCGATCGAAAAGTAAGTCAAATTCATTTTGGTGGTGGTACTCCAAATTTTCTAACTTCAAAACAACTAGATACTTTGGGTGAAAAAATAAAAAATTCTTTTACCATTTCATCTGATGTGGAGTTTAGCTGCGAAATTGACCCTCGAAGTATTTCTCAAGCCCATATAAAATCTCTAAAAAATATGGGGGTAAATCGAATTTCAATGGGTATTCAAGATTTTGATAAAAATGTCCAAGAAAAAATTAACCGTAAACATACGTTTAGAGAAATTTGTGAATTAATAGAACTACTGGAATTAGAAAAAATTCATGCATACAATATTGATCTTATATATGGACTTCCTGGGCAAACAGAGTCTTCATTCAAAACCACATTAGAAAAAATAATTTCATTAAACCCTTCACGAATTGCATGCTATAATTTTGCTTATTTACCATGGTTAAAGCCTCATCATAAACTCATACAAGAAGATGAACTCCCCCACGCCTCTACAAAAATTAAACTATTCAGTATGACCATAGAACTTTTACAGCAAAATGGATACACTTATATTGGAATGGATCATTTTGCAAAAAATGATGATGAATTAATATTGGCTCAAATTAATGGCACATTACAACGGAATTTTCAAGGCTATAGTACACATAGAAATACAGATTTATTTGCATTTGGGCCATCTTCAATTAGTAATTTTGGGAATACATATTTCCAAAACCATAAAAATCTATCAATCTACAATTCAATGTTGGATGAAAATAAAATCCCTATAGATAAAGGAATAAACTTAACTGAAGAAGATTTATCGATTCACAATGTTATAACCACGTTAATGTGTAATTTAAAATTAAATTTCAAGGACTTCAACCAAATCTACAAAATTGATTTTAAGCAATATTTTAGTTCTGAATTAAGACAACTTGATGAATTATTTAGTGATGATAAGTTTGTTGTAATTTCTGATAATTCCATAAGCATTACCGAGATAGGACGGTTATTTATAAGGAATATTGCCATGGTATTTGACCGTTACCTAAAAAAAGATAATTCATTCTACTCTAAAACCATATAAGTGTTATAAATTTCATGAATAATATGTTTACAGAATCAGTAAAACACGCCATTCAAGCGATGATATATTTGGCGGTAAATCAAGATAAAACCGTAATGGTAAGTAAAATAGCTGAGGATTATAATATTCCTAAATTTTACTTGGCCAAAATAGTACAAACATTATCAAAACATAATTTAATTAATTCTACACGCGGTCGAAATGGTGGGATTAAACTCAATAAACCTGCAAAAGATATTCGAATAATAGATATTATTCATGTGATTGATGGTCCCCCTCCAGAGAAGGAAATGTGTCTTTTCGGATTAGATATCTGTTCTGACTCAGTTCCATGCCCTATCCACGATGTTTGGAAGACAATGAAGAATGATTTAAATGAAAAATTAATTCATCAAAATTTAGAAACATTGGCGAAAGAAGTACATCGTAAACACAAAATTTTAGCATCTATTCCTTTTACTAAATAAGTTTTTTAATATCTTTAATTAGCTTTTTTGCCTCTTTAATTGACTGCATATTGTAGATTCCTCTGATTATTCCATTTTGATCCACAATAAAGGCATTTTCAGATCGACGATTTTGATACCGTTGAATGTTAACAAATTCACTTTTAGGAGTATGTAAAAACTTCCATTTATCTGATTTACTCGGATATTCAGATTCAATTACTGCCAAATTAGATTCATCTCCATCTACAAATGAAATCATTGTTACATCATCATTATCTTTTAATGATTCGTGAATTGATGCATACATTGCTACATATGGTTCACATTCATTACTCTTAATGCATTCAGTGTCTACTCCATGACCTATCCAAACTTTACCTGATAATTTTTCGGATGAAAAAATACTTCCATTTTCTGACACATAATTAAAATCAATAGTGGGACCAAAAGTCACCGTACCAAATCCATTATTAACATCTCGAAAAATAATAGAGATTCCAACAAATCCACCAATCATAATTCCAACAACCCACATTAATGCAATTTGGCTATCTTTTGAAATAAATTTAATATTTTTCATTAATTTTCTCCTTTAATATATCTAATGAATCATAAAGTTGTGATGTAGAATTAATAACAAATAATTCATCCTGCATTTGATCTATTCTAAATTCATGATTTATGATATGATCTATATCAAAAGGATGAACAATGGGTTTATCACTTAGGGCATAATCACACTCACCTACTGAAGATGCAATTCCGGCACCAAAAATTCGTTTTCCTTTTGGAGTATTTATTAATCCAAATTCAATAGTAAACCAAAAAAATCGTTCATACATTCTCAACTTTTCAGGACTATCCAATACTTGGCATACTTGTTCACCTAATTTTTGACAAAAATTTGCATATTCTAAATTGGCAAAAAATGGAATATGTCCATACAAATCATGTACCATATCTGGTGCAGGAGTGTAATTCAAATCTTCATCGTTTCTTACAAAATTACCAATTGGAAAAACTCTTTCCGACAACATTCTATAAAAACTATTTCCATCTTCTAGACCAGTAACATACTCACCTTTAAATCCAGTTAGAGGTTGGAGAGTATCATTAACTTCCCAAAGCTGGGGGATATATTCAGATGTAATCCCAAGTTCTTCGACTCCATCGGTAAATATATCAAATATCTGATCTTGCCGATTTGTTTCATGGATAGATAAAATCTTTTTCCAAGTTGAATTTTCTTCAGGTGTGAATACTCTTTGAGTTTTAAAATGCACTTATATTACACCTCGCTTCATTTGGTCCAACTCAATTGAATCAAATAATGCTTGAAAGTTTCCTTCTCCAAATCCATTGTCACCTTCTCTTTGAATGAGCTCAATGAAAATGGGTCCAAAAAGATTTTTTGTAAAAATTTGAAGCAAATATGTATTTTCGGCTTGACTATCAACTAATATTTGATGATTCTTAATTTTCTCTCTATCTTCTTTTACCCATGGAACGCGGTCAAAGATATTTTCATAATAGTCATCATGTATATCAAGAGTTTGAATATTTGTACTTGATAACAAATCGCAAGATTTAACCAAATCATTAGTTAAAAAAGCTAAATGTTGCACTCCAGGACCATTGTATTCATCTAGGTATTCATCAATTTGATTGTTATTATCATCTTTACCTTCATTAATTGGAATACAAAATGAACCGTCAGGACTTCGAAGAGCATAAGACAATAGAGCTGTTTTTGCACCTTTAATGTCAAAATATCTAACTTCTTCGAATCCAAAAACATCTTTATAAAATTTTGCCCATTTCTCCATGGTGCCTTTTTCAACATTATTGGTTAAATGGTCAATAGTTAGAAAACCTTTTGACTTAACAATATTGGGATTATCTAATTCAATGAAATCAGTTTCCCATAAGGAGTTTTTGGGTTCAAAATTATCGATGAAATAAATTAGGCTATCTCCAATTCCATAAATTGCAGGATATGACATATCTTTATTTTTATCATCAACCAAAATAGCACCTCTACTAACGGCTTCGTTTAACGCAAACTCTGCATCTTCAACCCTCCACCCCATGGAGCAAATGGCAGGACCATGCTCATTAGCAAAATTTTT
Organism: uncultured bacterium; assembly: GCA_964344315.1. Classification (GTDB taxonomy): domain Bacteria; phylum Fidelibacterota; class Marinisomatia; order SCGC-AAA003-L08; family D37C17; genus JABHHG01. The sequence goes on from CAYFMU010000002.1 coordinate 24,235, forward strand.
AGCAAACCCACTTTTTTCATTATTTAATAAAAAATGAATGTCATTTTGATTGAAATAATAGATATTCTTTTCACGATATTTTTTAAGTTTTGAAAATCCAAACTCAATAAATATTTTCTCCATATATGAATTATCTGGAGATGCAAATTCGGTAAACTCAATTCCACGCATTTTTAATGGATTATTCATTTTCTACTCCTTCAAATTCTTTTTGATGAAGCCATGCGTTTTGTCGAGGTGGTCTTTTGGTTTTGCTCCATTCATCTAACATCTCTTCAGCATTATTCATCAGAGTTTCCATTTTATCTTTTTCTATTGGAGTATTAACTGCCAATTCTAACCTGTGCCCATTTGGATCAAAAAAATAAATAGACTTAAACAATGCATGGTCAGTTGGGCCAATCACATCAATTCCATCTGATTTTACATTTTCTATTACCTTTTTAATTTCTTCCATAGTTTCAACTTCAAATGCAATATGTTGAACCCAATTTGGTGTATTTTCATCACGTCCCATTTGTGGTGAATTGGGTAATTCGAAAAATGCTAATACATTTCCCATACCTGCATCTAAAAAAATATGCATATAGGGATCATTCTCTTTTGTAGAAGGAGCTTTGTCTTCTGCAAATACCAAAGTCAAATCCATGTTTAAATATTTTTTATAAAATTCAGCTGTTTCTTTTGCATCATTGCACCGGTAGGCTACATGATGAATTTTCTTTACATTTACCATGTTATTTTATTTGATCTCTGTTTAAATAAATAATTAGTGATACTGAACCCATAATAATAAATGGAGAAAGTAATAAGGCTCCAATCGGCAATATCACTTGTTGAACATAGCTTTCACCACTTTGTCCAGCACAATATGGGCAGGTCCATGAAGTTGCAAATAAGATATATATAAATATTAAATACTTAATATTCATCTATTAAACAACCCACCGAAAAGGAATATCATATATTAACGCAACAGTAAATAAAATTCCAGCTGGAATAGGAATAAATAGAATCCATTTCAGTGTTTTTGTTTCATGCTGTACATGCATATATACCCATGCAACCATCATCATTTTTGTAACTGCAAATGCCATAAGAAGCACAATTTGTCCAGTCCTAGATATATCAATGTATGAAATACCAATTTCTAAAACGGTTAATATTGCTAACCAAATTGCATTTTTTATATATAAAGATTTATGTTTATCCATAATACCTCCTACACCAAATAAATTATTGTAAATACTAAAATCCACACTAAATCGACAAAATGCCAAAATAATCCGAGAATTTCTACATGATCCCAATTATCTTTAGAATATTTCCCTTTCATAGCTTGCCATAAAATGCATGCAATATATACAACTCCTGAAAACACATGTAATCCGTGGAAACAAGTGGTAACATAGAAGTTTGATGCATATATACTCGACGAAATGGTAAATCCACCTTCAATTAAATGATAGTATTCGTAAGCTTGAATTCCTAAGAAAACAACTCCACCCAATAATGTATAAAAGAGATATTTTTTTAGCCCTTTTTGATCACCATATTGAATGGAATTAAGTGCCATTACCATAGTAAAGCTGGTGCAGATTAACAGAAAAGTATTAAATGCTGTCAATGGGATATTGAGCATTTCTCCTGCAACAGGCCAAGATGTTGATGATGCACGTAATGCAGCGCCAGCTATAAGTAATCCTGCAAATGAAAGGCCATCAACAATGATTAGTAGCCACATCCCCAATTTACCATTTGTAGCGTTTCCAAATGGATCATTGGCAGGAACTATAAACGAATTATTTTGATTCATAACTTATTCTCCAATTAAAAAATTATTACTGAAAAAAATATAATTAACCACAAAATTGTAAGGAAGTGCCAAAAATATCCAATTAGCTTAATTCCATGTAATTGTGCTTTATGTTTTTTGATTTTTGCTCTCAACCAAAACAGAAGAAATACTCCTATTAATAAATGGATACCATGTAATCCTGACACCATATAGAAGACGGATCCAGCTTGGTGTGAAGTAATTAAAAAGCCATCAGATGATAGAACTGACCATATGAACATCTGGAATGCTAAAAATACTACTCCACATATTATGGTTGAATTTATCCATCTAATGGATGCCTCTAATGTTTTCTCTTTAGCAATTTGATAAATCTTAGAGAAAGCAAAACTACTACCCATTATTACAATTAAGTTTAACCATGATAATGATACAGCCAAATTACTCATAGGTATGGCTCCCCAGCTCGAAGAACGAATCCTAAGCACACCGTAACTTGCCATAATTGCTATAAAAAACATAGCCAATGATCCTAACAATATTATCATCCCAATGAGCGATGTCATTTGATCATTATTTCGTGGCTGAACCTTATTATATGTAATTGATTTATCCACTATGATGCTATGGGTTCAGATTGAGAAATCCAATCCCTACCTTTTACAGCAGGATTACTATATTCATGAGGACCATTGTAAATTTGAGGTGTTTCCATGAAATTTCCATGAGGTATTGGTTCAGAAACAGTCCACTCCAAGGTTGCTGCTTCCCAAGGATTTTTCTCAGCACTCTTTCCTTTAACCATGCTATAAATGATATTAATTACAAAGATAACTTGCGCTATCCCTAAGACAAATGCAGAAATAGTCATAAATTCATTTAAACCTAAAACAGGTTTTAAAAATTCATACTCTGCAGGGTCAAAAATTCGACGATGATGCCCAGCATAACCCATAACCATCATATTAAAAAACACCAAATTTAATGGAATAAATGACAACCAAAAATGAGCTTGTCCCATTTTATTATCCAGTTTTTTACCGAACATTTTTGGAAACCAAAAGTATATTGCTGCAAATCCTGCAAAAAGCACAGAAGCGGCCATTGTATAATGAAAATGCCCCACTACAAAATAAGTGTCATGTAGATAAATATCAGATGTTATTGTAGCATTATACAAACCTGTCAAACCACCTAAACCAAATACCCACATCACAGACATGGCGAAAAGCATAGGGATTTCAAAACGGATTGCACCTTTCCACAGTGTTCCTAACCAATTTAAAAAGAAAATGGAAGAAGGAATACTTATAAGTAGGGTCAAAAACATAAATGCTTTACCCAATAATGGACTCATACCAGTTGTGTACATATGATGTCCCCAAACAATTCCGCTAAGTGCAGTGATAGTGCACATGCAAATGGCCGTAACCTTATAACCATAGGCTGGTTTTCTTGAAAATACTGAAAGTAAATCTGATACCATTCCCCATGCAGGTAGAATTAAAATATATACTTCAGGATGTCCAAAAATCCAAAATACATGTTGATACAACAATGGGTCACCACCAGGAATTGTGGCTTTACTTCCTGCAACTAGAAATTGTGTCCCTGCAACTTGATCTAATAGTAGAATTATCAATCCTGCTGCAATAATAGGCACAAATAATGCATTGAGTATGCTTGTCAAAAATAAGCCCCATGTAGTAAGAGGCATTTTGAAATAATCCATACCAGGAGCCCTAAAACGAACAATTGTAGTTATATAGTTTATGGCTCCCATCAATGTTGATGTTCCTGCTAGTGTAAGTGCTAATGTCCAGTAGGCTTGCCCTGAACCAGGAATTCCTCCAACGGGTGTACTCAATGGTGGATAGGCAGTCCATCCCCCTGCAGCTGTACCGGTTGGAAGTAAATATGATGCCAATAATACTACACTTGCTAAAAACATCGTCCAAAATGAAATCATATTTAATTTTGGAAATGCCATATCTCCAGCTCCAATTTGCAATGGAATAAGAAAATTACCGAATGCACCAATTAGAATTGGTGTAATTGCCCAGAATATCATTATGGTTCCATGCATGGTAAATAATTGGTTGTAAGCATCTGGCCCAATTATCCCTGCTCCAACTGGTGAATTTTGATATAATAAGTCACCCAATAGCCACCATGGTAAAGGTTCCATAGTTTCGGTTAATGACCATCTCATAAGCATGGCAAGGTATCCACCAAATATGAGGAAAAATACTCCAAGCCATAAAAACTGTTTTCCAATTACCTTATGATCAAGCGAAAATATATACTCTGACCAAACTGATTTTTTGTTAAAATTTGACATTATATTGCCTCCTTCCAAGACCAGCCCCAATATGTTGGAACCCCTTCATCTTCATCATCTTCCCAATCATCTTCGTCGGGCTCACCTTCTTCTTCAATACTATTTAACCATTTTTCATAATCTTCTTGTGTATCAACAATCAATAATCCTTTCATACGATAATGACTATTGCCACAAAGTTCTGCACAAGCAATTTCAAATGACCCTGTTTCTGTTGCTTGAAACCATAAAGTATTTATCATTCCAGGAGTAGCATCTACTTTTACTCTGAAATTGGGGATAAAAAACGAATGAATAACATCATAGGGAGCTATTTGAATTACAACTGGTGTATTAACAGGAACATGCATTGTATTTTGTGCAGGAACTAAATCATCAGCAGTTGCAAATTTATCATCTGTTCCAGCATATCTAAAATTCCACGCAAATTGTTGTGGCATAACTTCTACTCGTACAACATTTTCACCTTTAGGGAATTTCCAAAAGGCTTCTTTTAAATCTTTAAATGCCATCCCTTCAATAACCACATCAATTGTTAAAAACACCATCATCCCCAAACAAACTGAAACTATGATGTTTTTCTTGCTATCGCCCTTATCATACTCAGCTGTATGCCCTGGCCGTGAACGATATTTAATAATGAAATACAACATGAGTAAAACAACTATACTAAAATAGAAAAGTATAACATTGTCTGTATATTGAATTACATCATCAATTCTATAACCATCTAATGATACATCCTTAGGTGGGTCTAGAAACCAAATTCCACAAACACTTGTAAGCACTTTGTTTAATTTGACCTTAATTTGCTTTAAAACTTCAATGAAGTTCATTTTAAGCCTCCTACATTACATTTAGTTTTCATCAATTCTTCCTCACTGAGCGATTTTAAGCTCACATTATTTAATGTTTGATTCATTTGATTTTGCACTTTTCTCCATACACTATGAACTGCACAATTTTTAATTCGACTACAAAACTTGTCAGCTATAAGGCACTTATTTAAGAAAATTTTTCCTTCAATAGCTTCAATGATATCAAGTAGCGATATAGCAGATGCATCCCTTGCAAGTGTTACACCTCCATTTTTACCCCTAATTGAAAATACTAGACCTGCATTTCTTAACTGGATAATAATTTTTCTAAGTAATGATTCTGGAATATTGCATTTTTTTGAAATTTGTGAAATTTGTGCAGATTCATTATTGGGAAGTTTTGATAGAAATAACATGCCCATAATAGCATATTCGCCAGTCATAGATAACTTCATCTTTTACACAAACTATTTTTATATATTCTTAACATACTCTTATTAGTCATCTTTACTTATAAAAAAACTTATAGCTTGAATTTTAATATTTTAGGGAAACTACCATTCATTTGATTTTCCAATAGAACAATTGCAATTTGGTCAACCAAACGATCAATATTGATAAATTTTTTAAATATTACTGACTGTTCTAAGTTGAAAATTGATTTTTTCAGGAGATATTGTGTTGAAGAATCTTTTCCTAACCTATTATTCCAAACTCCTCCTGATAGCTGAATAAAGCCCTTAATTTCTTTCCTTAATTCTTCTCCACCTTCTTTCCACACCATTTCCCACACAATATGAGCTTCATGAATTAAGCCATCATTAAAGAGTTTTTTCCCATGTTGAAAAATCTGAATTAACTCTTCATGAGATATTCTATCTGAATCTTCTATATTTTCCATTTGATTAATTTTATTTAACTCAAGCTGCAGTGATTTCAAAACGACTACACTTTTCTTCTTTTAGTTTTGTGATAAAACGCTCAATTAAATCCCAATTTACATGCTCCATTACCACAATTTTCCACCATCCAGTATTCCCTTTATGTGTATCGGGAACTAAAGTAAACTCTTTACAAATATCATTTGAAATATCCTCAGCACGAATACTAATAATATTCATATTATCATTTCTAAAATAACGAACTCCCAATTGATTGAGTGCATTACAGAGATAATCTGTTTTTTCAATAAATGATTGCATCTTTTTCAAAATGCCTTCAGATCCATGAATATTCAGTATCATCCACGTTGCAATTACATTTGCCCCAGAACGTGATCCACACAAAGTAAAATCAAAACCTTCAATATAACTGGCTTCTTTTGTCAATACATTCCCAATGAGATTTTTTCGAATTATAAAAATACCTGTGCCATAAGGTGCTTGAATCATTTTATGACCATCCACTGAGATTGAATCTATTTGGGGATTTTTAAAATTCAATTTACTTTCAGGATTTGTAAAAGGATAAATGAAACCACCAAATGCAGCATCAACATGAATTTTATAGTTAAATTTTAACTTATCTAAAATTGATATAATTGAATCAACATCATCTACTGAACCAAACATGGTAGTACCCATATTCACAATGGAGATAATATATTTTTTACCTTCATCCTTTAACGATTGTAAAATTTGTTGGGATTTTTCTGAATCTAATAATCGTGTACTATTTTTTACGGGTAGAACTTTATAATCTAGTTGCAATATATTGCAGGCCTTATATCCAGAATAATGAGTATCTTCAGAAAAAACCACTGCAATTTCACTATTTTTTGCAGAATAATTATTTTTAAAATACTCTCTATAAACCCAAACTGCTTGAATATTACACTCTGTACCACCTGGCGCCATATATCCATCATACTCTCCACGATTTGCACTAAAAATTTCCTCGGCACAAATTCGGAGTAAATCAATTTCAATTTTTTGAGTTCCCTTAAATGTGGGTAATGATTCACTATTCGTATGAAGCCCTATATGATTTGGATTTTCTATGAAACATTTAATGTAGGGCGCATTGGAGAGGAAAGATGCATCATTGGGGAAAATATCTGGGTCTAAGAAAGTAGCAGGTAATCCCATAATATTATGGTTGTGGAAACTTGTATTCTCTTCAAGTGCGCTGAATACAATTCCCTTTAAGTGATTAAATGTATGTGATTTCCAATACATATTTTCTACTGCAAAATTCTTAAATATTACTGGTAGAAAATTTAAACTATTTATTTATTAAGATACTAATATCTTTTTATATTTATATGTAAGTTTTATAAATAATTATATGTATTAATTGAATATATGAATACTGATATTGAAAATCAACTTTACCCACGCTTACGTCGTGAACTCATTACAGTAAAAAATATGATTCGTATTTATTGTAATGGAAATCATAATTCAAAATCATTGTGTATCAATTGTAAAAACTTAGAAGTGTATGCAACTCAACGTTTAACAAAATGTCCTTTTTCCATAAATAAACCAGTTTGTGAAGATTGCACAATTCATTGTTATAATAAATTCTATCGGGATGAGATAAAAAAGGTAATGCGGTATTCAGGACCACGACTCATATTGCATCATCCTATTTATTTAATTAGACATTATATTGACAAGTATTCATATGAAATATAACTACGCCATCACAATACTTTTAGGAATACTTATTGGCTTAATTTTATTTGTCTTTAATTATGCTGAGGGTACATCATACTTTAGCTCTAATCCAAATGCATGTACAAATTGCCATATAATGGAACCACAATTCGATTCTTGGCAAAAATCTAGTCATCATACTTCGGCTACATGCGTAGAGTGCCATCTTCCTCACAAATTTATTCCAAAATGGATAGCAAAAGCTGAAAATGGTTTCTTACACTCAAAAGGATTTACATTTCAAAATTTCCCAGAACCTATAATGATAAAGGATAAGAATAAATTAATCCTACAAGAGAATTGTATTCAATGTCATAATAATTTAGTGGATGAAGTAATGAAAAACCATCATCCATTAAATACAGATTGTTTACATTGTCATTCATCTGTAGGACATGGAAATCAAATTGGTATTGGGAAATACACCCCTGTTAATAGAAAGGAATTTCAATGAAACTTATTACTAAAATGCAAGGCACTACATTATTGTTTTTACTTGCTTCCTGTATATTAACCCTTTTACTGCTTGATAATATTTATAGTCGAAAATCAGAGGCCGAAAATAAATATAATAATTTAGTGAAAGTAACTGAAGATGATACAGATGGGGCTAAATGGGGTTTAAATTGGCCCAAGCAATATGATTCATACAAACTTAATGCTGAAACAACACGAACTAGATTTGGCGGGCATGGTGGAAGTGAAGCGTTGCCTGAGCAGAAGATTGATCGTGACCCATGGTTAAAACGAATGTTTAAAGGATATGCTTTTTCCATAGACTATAGAGATCGACGCGGTCATGCGTATATGTTAGAAGATCAAGAACAGTCAAAACGACAAACAAAGCCTCAAACAGGTTCTTGTTTACATTGTCACGCATCTGTGATGCCATTATATCGCGAACTGGGTGATGGCGATGCTATGCTTGGTTTTGAAAAGACTCATCAGTATTCCTACGAATCATTAAATGAAATGCTTCATGAAAGCGGGCATGCACATCCAGTATCATGTGTAGATTGTCATGACCCCAATACGATGAAATTACGTATAACCCGACCAGGGTTTATAAATGGCATACAATTTTTGGCTGAATCAAGTTCTGAACTACCACAATTCCCTTCAATAGAAAGATGGAGGAAATCAAAAGATTCAATACCTTATGATCCAAATGAACATGCCACTCGAAACGAAATGCGTTCATTTGTTTGTGCACAATGTCATGTTGAATATTATTGTGCAAGTGCTATGCCATTAGAATTCCCATGGAAAAACGGACTAAAAGCCGAGGATTTAGAAAAGCATTGGAATGAAACACTTTTCTCTAACGGGAAACGATTTTTTGATTATACTCATAAAGAAAGTGGTGCTGAAATTCTAAAAGTTCAACATCCTGAATTTGAGCTTTGGTCTCAAGGGATTCATGCCCGTTCAGGAGTATCATGTGCAGATTGCCATATGCCATATCAGAGAGATGGTGCAACAAAGGTTTCTGACCACTGGGTTCGTAGCCCATTACTAAATGTGAATAATGCATGCCAAACATGTCATCAGATCGAAGCAGATGAAATTTTAGCACGTGTAGATATTATTCAAGAAAGAAATCATAAATTAATTCAACGTGGTGGTAAATCTCTTATGGACTTATTAGATGCCATTCAATTGGCTAAAGATTCTGGAGTAACTCAATCTGAATTAACGGAAGCCTTAGAACTCCAACGTAAGGCACAGTGGAGGTTAGATTTTATTGCGGCGGAGAATTCAATGGGATTTCATGCACCTCAAGAAGCTGCTAGAATTTTAGGCGAAGCAATTGATTATGCACGACAAGGGCAAGCCGTCGCATTGAAGTTAGTAAAAAAATAACTTATGATGCTTCTGCTAAGTTTAAGGTATCACCAGCAAACTGTACAGAAACTATTTGAGAAACACCTTCTTCTTTTTGGGTAACCCCATAAAGATAGTCTGCTTTTTCCATAGTAAGTTTGTTATGAGTTACCACAATAAATTGAGTTTTTTCAGCAAACTGTTTTAGTACTTTTGTGAATTTACCAATATTTCTGTCATCTAATGGGGCATCAACCTCATCTAAAATGCAAAATGGACTGGGTTTAACCATATATATTGCAAAAAGAAGTGAAATAGCAGTCAACGCCTTCTCACCTGCTGATAACATGCGAAGCGTCTGGGGTTTCTTCCCTGGGGGCTTTGCAATAATTTCTATACTAGCTTCTAGGGGGTCATCATCTCCGACCAATCTTAAATGTGCTTCTCCCCCTTCAAAAAACATAGTATATGTTTCTTTAAAAAATGACTTTATTGCATCATAAGTTTCAGTAAACCTGTCCCGTGCTTCTTTATCTAATCGTTCAATAGTTTCTTTCAACGTTTTCTCTGAATCTACTAAATCATCAAACTGTTCCTTCAGAAAGTTAAAACGCTCCGATTCACGTTCAAATTCTTCTTGTGCTGCCATATTGATTGCACCAATTCTTTCCAATGATTTATCAATAGATTCTACTTGAGATCTTAATTCATCCTCATCGAGATCAATAGTATCTCTCAATGGAGGGACTTCTTCTTTATATGTTTCTCTTATTCGTTCACGAACCAATGCCTCTGACTGACTCAGTTCAGCTAATTTCAATTCAACTTGTTGAAGCGCTAAAATACGCTCCTCTTTAGCCTTTTGTTGATCTCTAATATTCGATTGTAATTTTTGTAATTCATTATGAGTATTATTAAAATCAATATCTAGTTTCGACTTGGCTACATTTAATTTTTCTTGCCCATTCATCAATGACTGTTTTTCTTCTACAGATGAGTCAATTGAATTAGACAACCTTAAAATTTCAGCGTGGAGGTGATTTTTCTCGGCTTCAAATTTTATAATCCTCTCTTGTAAATCACCGATGCGGTCACATGTATTTTTCTGCCTAAAGTCTAAGCCCTCATGCTCTTTTTCGACCTCTATAAGCTGAACTCGCGTATCTTGAACCTTTTGCTGTAAAGAATTTCGCTTATTTTGATTTTCTTCTATTTTCTCAGATAGCTTATCAATTTTCTTTTGTTGATTAGCCACCAAAGATTCAATCTCTAGTTTCTCTTTTTCAAAATCAACTAATTTAATATTTAACTGAGTAATATCCTTCTGAGTTTGGGAAATTTTACCATCAATCTCTTTGACCAAAAGTTCTTGTTGAGATATTATATATTCTCGTTGAGATAATTCTTTCTCCAAATTATTTATTTCTTGCGATGCAATATCTACACGTTGATTAAGAGTTTCAATTTCTTTAAATGCCTTGTTCGCATCATTTTCAACTTTATTTTTTTCTGTAGATAATCGACCTTCTTCACTTTCTAATTTTTTAATTTCACCTTCAAAGTACTTTATCTTATCTAAACGACCAATAGCATCAGATTGAGAAGAATGTCGTTTTGACTTCAAAATCCCCATTTTCTCAAATCGTTGACCATCCATCGAAATCCATGTTTTTGACAATCTCTCCTTACTAGACAAATCCCAATATGATTTTTTTGACGAGACAATATGAACATCTTTAAATAAAATATTCATTATTGAACCCAGTTTTTCAGGATACTCTATTTGGGCCAATAAAGATGATTTATGAAATTTTTCAGTCTTTACAGAAGGAATAGAATCTAATGCAATTATGCTAATTTGTTTTTTTTCTGATGTTACTTTTTCCAGTATTGTTTTGGCATTTTTAATATTATCTACAATCATGATTGAGGAATAATTTTCTAGAGCAGAGTTTATAACACTCTCATAACCATTCTTGGGTGTTACCATATCCCCTAAAACACCAATGATTCCCTTTTCTGAGCCATTTTCTAAAATCCATTTAACACCAGAAGAACGACCCTCATTACGCTCAACAATTTCTTGATAAAATTTCAATTTATGTTGTGCATCCAACTTGTGAGTAGAGAGCTCTGAAGCTTTATTATTAAGTTCAATTAATTTTGCTTCAAATGCTGCATGAGTTTCTTGTGCCCTCTCTAACGTTAAACTCAGTTTACTATTATCGGCTTCTTTTGAAGATATTTGGGCTTTAAATAAATTTATATCTGCTTTATAATTTTCTGATTTTACTGAAGAAGCAGATTTCTCTTCAGTTAAAATATTTATATAATTTTCTTTCTCGGATATTTGCGTACGTGCTCTTTCAGAATTTGTATTATAAGCATATATTTTATGATTTAACTGTTCAAATGTAGATTTTTCTTCATTTAGTTTTTGTTGTTCCACCAAAAATAATTTATCAATTTTATCAAACGATTCTTTTGCTTCAAAATATAATTGTTTTCTATTTTCGATTGAAGGGAGCAATTCCTCAATTGAGGTTTTTATTTCCTTTGACTGACTTTCTAATGATTCTAATCGTGCATTAGCCTGTAAAACTTCATCTGAAAAATGCTGAATTTTACTTTCATTTCCTTTTCGTTGTTCAGTCCAAACTAAAATATTATTATTCACAGTAGATAGCTTTTCTTCCACCATCTTTAATTCAGAATTACACGTATCCAATTCCGCTTTTAACAACTCATATTTATCTTGAACATTTTGGATAAGAGATTCATCTAAGTTTAGTTGACCTGCAAGCATGTCCTGCTCACCCCTACCAGACTTCAATGATTCTTTAAGGGGAATACATTTCTCTTGAATTTTATTTATTTCTATTTGTGCCAATAAAATTTGAGCTGAATGTAAATCTTTGGTCATTTTTTTGTGGCGTTCATACCGTTTTAATTGAAGTTTTAAATTTCTCAAATTATTTTCAATTTCGGCGATTATATCTTTTACTCTATCTAAATCTTGAACCGTACTTTCTAGTTTTTTAAACGTAGAGCGTCGTTGTTTCTTATATTGATTGATTCCTGCTGCTTCTTCAAACATTCTACGTCTGTCATCAGCATTATGCGATAATATTGAATCAATCATTTTTAGCTCAATGACTGAATAGGCATTGGAACTCATGCCCGTATCAATGAACAAATCATGGATATCTTTTAATCTACATGGTGTTTTATTGAGAAGATATTCACTCTCTCCACTACGGAATAATCTCCTAGTTATTTCAACATCAGTATATTCAGTTGGCAGTAATCCTAAATTGTTGTGGATGGTTAAGGAGGCCTCACACATACCCACAGGTTTGCGATTTTTAGTACCATTAAAAATCACATCTTCCATTTTATTTGACCGAAGTACAGATGTTTTTTGCTCACCTAATATCCAACGGATTGCATCTACAATATTCGTTTTACCGCAACCATTAGGACCAACAACTGTAGTTATTCCCTCACCGAACGTAAGTTCGGTTTTATTAAGAAAAGATTTGAATCCTTGAATTTTTAAATTAGAAATGTACATTAATTATCCTGGAGGCCAGTTTAATGTCCTACCTCCCAATAAATGTAAATGAAGATGAAATACCGTTTGATTGCCATCTTTACCGGTATTAATTACCCATCTATATCCCGTTTCATCTATTGCATTTTCTTGTGCTACTTTTTGAGCAAGGGTTATCATACTTGAAATATATTCTGCATCTGTAGGCTTTATATCGAGCGTGGTGGCAATATGTTTTTTGGGAATTATTAATGCATGAACTGGTGCTTGTGGAGAGATATCTTTAAATGCTAATGCCTTATCATTTTCACCTAACTTTTCAATGGGAATTTCACCATCAATCATTTTACAAAATAAACAATCAGACATTTACTTCCTCCCTCTAAAATCTTCACTCGTAAGTTGAAGTCGTTTTACCACTCCATTACCCACGATAGATGTTTTTACAATTTCGTCAACATCATCTGGAGTGACTCCCTTATACCAAATTCCATCAGGATAAATTACTACAGAGACACCAAAGTTGCATGTATCAATACATCCACTTTTATTTGTACGTATTTTATGTTTCAGTCCTTGTTTTGCAATAGCTTGTACAAATGCCAACCTCACATCCATACCTGCTTCACCACAACTTTTTTTAGGACTCTCAGGATGTCGTACATTGGTACACACAAAAATATGCTTTTCAAAATACACTATGGTACCAAAACCACTTTCCCGATTTGGTTTCCTTTTTCAATTCGATGATGTGCCTCTTGTATATCACTCATATGAAAAACTTTATCGATAAATGGTCTATATATGCCATCATTAATTTTATTCATCACTTCATTAAAAGTTGGGATATCACTCATAGTAGAACCCAAAATTTCCTGTTGTTTCATAAATAAATGGCGTAAATCAAATCCAACATGAGGGCCTGTAGTCCCACCACATGTTACTAAACGTCCCCCTTTTGCTAATAAACGCATGGATGATCTCCATGTAGCTTCACCTACATGTTCAAAAATTACATCAAATTTTGGTACCCCTTTTGATTTCAATGTAGATATCCAATCTTTATCATAATGATTAACAACAATATCAGCACCCATTTTTTGTGCATGTAGTGCCTTTTTCTCATTACCAACAGTTGCTACAACAACTGCACCTTTTTCTTTTGCAATTTGAATTGCCGCTGAACCCACACCTGAAGCACCGCCATAAATCAATACAGATTCATGTTGCTGTAATCTAGCCCTAGTGATTAACATTTGATAAGCCGTCATAAATACTAATGGCATAGATGCAGCTTCCTCAAAGGATAAATGAGCTGCCTTTGGGTACAATTGCTTTGGATTAATAGAAATACATTCTGCCTGCACACCATTTTCCGTTTCGCCTAAAATACCATACTTAGGGCAATAGTTTTCCATTCCAACTGAGCAATATTTACAACTACCACAGTAAGTTCCAGGCTGAACAATAACTTCATCTCCAATATCAAAATCGATAACATCTTTCCCTACCTCTACTACAACTCCAGAGGCATCTGACCCCATAATTAGTGGTAATGGTAATGTCATTCCAGGCAATCCTTCACGCACCCAAACATCTAAATGGTTAACACTTGTAGATTTTACTTCAAGTTTAACTTTATGTGCCTCCACATCACCAAATTCAATATCTTCATATTTTAACACTTCACGCCCACCATGAGATTCAATAATGACAGCTTTCAATTTAAATCTCCTCAAATTCGCCATCTTTTATATCTAAAGATGACTTTTTATTTGATGAATTATGTTGAGTTTTAGAGTTTTGTTTATTGTTAGTTGAAGATAATAGATTTTTTACTAACCATATAAAAAAGATTAAGAGGAGTATCTTAGAAATCATAAACTTTTTAATGGATTGTAATAACGCGTGCCTTGCCCAGGGGTTTGAATAAACTCAAATATAGATTTTAAATCATCTTCATTGTTTACAAAATCGATATCATTAGAGTTAATAATAAATAGTGGACTCTTATCATAACGGAAAAAATATTCATTATACACTTGATTGAGTGCATCGATGTATTTCCAATCCATATTCAACTCATAATCACGTCCACGCATTTTAATATTTTGCATTAAACGCTCGGTATCAGATTGCAGAAAAATCACTAAATCTGGTTCAATAATGTTTTTTTCTAAAATTTTTGCAACCATATCATAGAGTTTCATTTCATTATCATTAAGATTTAATGCTGCAAATAAACGATCTTTAACAAACATATAATCTGAAACTATTGCTGAGGTAAATAAATCCATTTGCTGTAAGTCTTGCTGTTGTCTAAAACGAGATAACAAAAACCATAATTGAGTTTGAAATGCATATCGATCTGGATCATCATAGAACTCTTCTAAAAAAGGATTTTCTTCGAACTTTTCTAATACTAGGCGTGCATCTAGCTTTTCACAAAGTAATTTTGCTAAACTAGTTTTACCTACACCAATTGTTCCTTCAATAGCAATATGATATGCAGATTTCAATTAACTACTTCCACTATATGTATATATGGTTTTAACTGAGATGAATCGTTTGTTGAATTAAGCAATGATTTTATACTTCTATTCATAGGTTGCAATATAAAATCATCTGCTATATCTGACCAAGGTTGAAGAACAAATTTTCGTTCCGAAATTCTAGGATGTGGAATCTTCAAATTTTCCATAAGAATTTCGTCTTGATCCATTGCTAGGATATCAATATCAATTGTTCGTGGAAGATTATGTCCATTATCTATATCACGTCCCATAGTCTTTTCGATATTCTTTATCATGTTTAAAATTTGAATTGGGGGGAGATTAGTATTTATTTCAATTACCATATTTAAAAATGACGACTGATTGGTGTTATACAATGGTGGTGTTTCATAAATTGGAGATTGTTGTATAAGATGAACGTTTTTAAGAGAAGATATTCTATGAATAGCAGATTGAAGATATTCATATCTATCATCAATATTGGAACCTAATCCTAAAAATACATGTTTTTGCATTATGGTCGATTAACCTCAATTGCGACATAATCAAAGCGACCATTTATGGGTGCATGGGGTTTTCGAATTTCAACACTCACATTTTCAACATCAAAAGTTTTTATTATTGATGAAGCAATATTTTCCCCTACAGTTTCAATTAAATTATATGATTGCTTTTCCATTTCAGTTTTCACAATGTCATATAAAATTGAATAGTCGATGGTTTGGGTTAAATCATCATTTTGACCGGCATTCTTCAAGGGAATTATCACTGTCAAATCGACCTCAAATTTTTGCCCATTTTTCTTTTCATCTGCTGCAACTCCGTGATAGGCAAAGAATTGCATATTTTTGATTTTGATTTTATCCATCCAACTTGGCAATACTAAGTAATAAACAGGATGGAATATTAAAAAGAAATCCCTCATTTTGTTATAAAAAATAACGTCAATGAGGGATTTTTATGTGAACGGAATTTATTTAAAATCGATGTTGATTACGCCTTCCCTTTTTGCCCTTAAAATGATCTTTTATTCTTTTCTTAAAGTGATGGTCAAAAATTATGTATTTTGCTAATTGCGATGGATTTAGCACCTCTCCCACATCTTTATGATGCATTCGTCGTAATTCTACTTTTTCATTTTCAATATCAAAGTATTCTTTCGAAACTGCGTCCACCTTTTTTTTAGTTAGCTTTTTTTCATCAATATCACTTTCAATAGATTGGAAAAGCTCACGCTCCCTAGATCTTAATTCTTTCATTTCTATTTGGAATTTTGAAACATGAAGAAAGAATGCTTCACTTTGTGATTCTTCTAGTTCTAAGAATTCTATTAATTTCCATTTTTTTAGCATTTCAACATCACCATGATCCATTTTATTATGGTTTAGTTTTCCCCATGGTTTAGAAAAGGCAACTGATAAAATGCATAATAAAATAATTACATTGCTACGATAATTCATTTAAACCCCTAACTTAATTGATTTTATGGTATTTTTATGTGATGCAGATTTTTCGATTAGCTCAAGAAATTCATCTAACTCATGATGCTCTAACAAATACTCAATCATGAGTTCATCAGATAACTCAACGGGAATTTCCCATGTATAATACTCTAAATCAGACATTTGGTTTTCCATCCACAAATTTTGATAATAATTATAATTAATCTGAGAAAATGACGTATATCCAAAAAATGAACAGACTAACAACATACACACTAAATATGAAACTAAAAACTGTTTCTTTTTATAGTTTATTTTTTGGTGGATTGAGTTTAAAAAGTGAGATCTATTCATTTCCATATTTCTCTTTAAATTGTTTTTTTAAATTAGTTTTCGCTTTATGAAATGAAACTTTTGCTGAGTTTTCTGTAATTGATAACACTTCTCCAATAATCTTAAATGGTAAATCTTGATATACTCTTAGCATAACTACACTTCTTTGGACTTTGGGTAGTTTATGAGTGAACTGAAATATTTTATTTTCATTTTTTGAATTAATGTTTTTTTCTTCATATATATCTTCATTCAATTCTCCCGAAAAATAATTTCTTAACTTTTGTTTTCTAAAATAATTATTTACCTTATTCACAACTATTCTATACATCCACGTTTTAAATTCAGACTCAAAACGAAACCGATTCAAAGCAAAATATATTTTTACAAATACATCTTGGGCAATATCTTCAGAATCCTCTTTATTTTTAACCATGCCTAAAATCATACTTTTTACCCACATCTCATGATTAAGCACTAATTGATCAAAACACTTTTCATTTCCACGTAAGAACTCTTTAATTAACTGCTTATCGTCCATTTCCAGCTTTTTGACATCGATTTAAATAAAAAAGTTAACTGAAATAAAAAAGGCTCATCAGAGCCTTTAATAAATAGTCACATTTTCAGCTTCTGGGCCACGCTGAGTTTCAGTGTAATCGAATTTCACTCTCAATCCAGTACGTATTCGCTGCCCTTTTCTTACATTCGCAATATTTAAAAAGTAATCTTCACCGTCATCACCTTCAATAAAACCCCATCCTTTACCATCTTCCCATTTTTTAACTTTTCCAATTAACATTATTCTTCTCCTTGTATAAAGCCTATTTTTTTTGTGAACAATTCTTGGGTCAAGTCGTATCCCTCACGCTTTGGATAATGCATGATAGTTTTTATTTGATGCCAATGAACAAAGAATATAGCTTCAATTTCTTCACGTAAGTGCTTATCAGCTGGCAATGGTTTCCCCTCTTCATCTTCCGAAGTAATAATACATAGGCCAGGATGCTCAACCCAAAGCCCTAAATGATCTTGCCCTTTTACTAAAAAGTGAGATGATGGAGATGAGAGTCCAATATCGGAAAATTGACTCACATCTTGAAAAGAAATAAAAACAACATCACCAATAATATCTTTTGTTGAAAACATATATGAACTCAATTTAATTAAAAAGTAACGCAGTAACTTAATGATAGAAAAATTAAAATTAAATAAAAAAGGGATGGCTACCCATCCCTTTTTCATTACAATATTATAAAAGCGAATTTACTTTTTCTTTTCTTCATATTTTTTTGGATTTAATTGCTTATCAATTGCGGTTAAGTCATCACGCAATGTGCCCAAATCGTTCTTAATTTCACGAACATCTTTATTATTTTTACGTTTATAAGAATCGAATGAATCTGAAACATTCTGAATATTGTCATTAAGTCTATCTAACTTTTGAATGAGTCGCTCTTCCAACTGCTCTATATCTAACTTCATTCTTTCAAAAACCACATCAATTGAATCCATTTTTGCAGCATAAGCATCATAATGCGCATGCGTTTCTTCTTGAAGCGTTTTTACATGTTTGCTTGTACCAATCCATTTTAATTCAAGGCGATCATGTACTTCTAAAGTGGAGTTCACATCACCTTTTAGCGTCACATCACTGGTCTCTAATTCTTGCATTTGTGATGTACGTGATTCATCGATAACAAACCAATAATATCCACCAGCTAATAAAATAAAAAATGTAACAACTGCGATTACTCGTTGCATTATTTAACCTTTCTCAATCTTTTCTAACTTTTTTTCCCATTCTGATAACTCTATTGTTTCTTCAGCTGGAGCAATAGTTTCAGCTTCCCCTTCAGAAGCTGATGTAGAAGGAACTGATTCACTTGTTTTCATCATTTCTAAAATTTGCTGACGTTCTTTTTCTTTTTTAACAAGCTGATCAACAAGAACTTTCATTTCTTCATTAAACTCTTTTACTGTCAATTCAAGACGAATAATTAACTCATCCAACAATAACTTCCCATAGGATTCATTAATGCCATCAAGCAAATTGTCCAATTTTTCAGTTAAATACTTTTTCCGACCTTCTGTGGTATCTAAATCAATGCTCAAGATGTGCTCCAGTTGTATCTAAAATTATCAGATTTTCAATAATTTGGGATGCTAAATTTTTAACCTTTTGGGATAGTCAAACAATGCCTAATTTCACTTTTTAAGCATTATCTGATTTTATTTCATTATCTTTGCTAGAATTAAAGCTTTCTAATATGGAATCACTATTTTTAAGAATTACAAATAGTACAAAACAAAGTATAATTCCTTGTAAAATATATCCTACACCTACAATAATACCAATTACCGATGCAAAAATAATCTGCAGTTTTACTTTTAATTCCTCTTCTTGAACAAAAGAATTAGTCACATGGAGTATTGTAAATATTGATGCTCCAACAGCAAATCCACGATAGCTCTCTGGAAACTGAACCGTAAGTGCCACTAATGAAGTAGCTAATACACTTACCATTGCAGTATTTATCATATCAGAGCGGTCTTCTCCTTCATCATTCGAGGTGGTTATATAGCTGAATGCTCCCCCAAGAATAGCTGCAAAAATTAATTTAAATGCAAATGCAATAAATCCAAACATATATAAATTTACTTAAGATACAATATTGAACCGAAGGAATTTAAACGGATCTGTAAAAATTTGAGATAGGTTTGCTAAATTGATAAGTGAAATTAATGGAGTACCTAAAATTTGATAATCTGGTACAAAGCCCCAAAAACGTGAGTCGTAGCTATTATCTCTATTGTCTCCAACGAAAAAATAATAATCATGCTTTAATGTATATGTACCTAAATCTTTAATAAACTCTCCATTGATTTTAAGATTTTCATAAATAATCCGTTTATCTTCAGGTTGTACTACAAATTCCCATGGATTATAAATGTTATTTTTTCTATTTACTCCAATTAATGAACGAACATAGGCTGATCGACTTTCAAATTCTTTACGTTTAGATTCATTTGAATTATTAAACAGCCCAATCAATTTATATTTTAAAAATCCATGTGTTCGTCCCACCTCTTGGGGGTCTACTATTTCAAAACGTCTATCACCCATTTCAACTAAATTACCATCTTGAACTAAGAGTGTAATTAATGATGTCCATTCTTTATCCTCATGAAATTTTATTTCCATTCCTTTATACGGAACTGTAAATGAAGGGATATTATCCATATTACCTGTAAATGCAGGGTAAATTCGTTGATCCTTTTCTGGTTCATAGACATGTCCCTTTATGTATTTTCCGTGTTTAGGAAAGTCCATTTTCTCCTGATTCACATATATATCACCACGTTCAATGGAGACTTCATCACCTGCAATTCCTATACAACGTTTTACATATTTTTGAAATGGATCTCGTGGAAACTCAAATATAGTAACATCACCATTACGGACAGGTTTATATTTTGGTAACCTAAACCACGGTAAATCAACTCCAATACGAGTATATGGAATACCTATCCACGTTGGTGTTCTCATACCATAAACAAATTTATTTCCGATGAGCATATCGCCAACTAAAATTTCATTTTCCATAGAACCTGTAGGAACTACATAAATTTCTACTAAAGTTGCCTTCACTGTAAATGCAACTACAATGAGCACAAATAGCACTCTAATTTCTTCTAAAATATTTTTCTTTTTCATTAATTAAAAACCTATTGCACTTGCGCCTTTTCTACTATCTGCACTACCAAAAATTAAATCACCATTAACTTGTATACAATTGGCTTCTCCTATACTACCTCTAAATTTATACTCATGACCTCTACGTTGAAGCGCTTCAATTGTTTCAGGTGAAAATCTCTGCGATTCAAATTGTATCACATCAGGAAGCCATTGATGGTGGAATCGTGGTGACTCTACCGCATCTTCGATATTCATATTAAAATCAATTACATTCATAATGACTTGGGCTGTTGTAGTAATAATTGTTGATCCACCTGGTGAACCAACCACCAGAGCCAAATCACCTTCTTCGTCTTCAACAATGGTAGGTGACATAGAACTTAACATCCGTTTATTGGGTTCAATTGCATTTGCAGAGTTCCCTACTAATCCATACTTATTAGGTTCTCCAGGTTTTGATGAAAAATCGTCCATCTCATTATTTAGAAGGAATCCGGCACCATCTACAACAATACCATTCCCAAACCATCCGTTAACTGTAGTTGTAACACTCACTGCATTTCCCCATTTATCCACAACAGAATAGTGGGTAGTTTCTTCTGATTCATTATATTGAAATGGTATATCACCATGTGAAACATCACTACTTAAACTAGCAGTTAATGAATCAATGGTTTGCCATCTCTCTTGTGCATATTCATCTGATGATAATTTTTCCAGTGGTACTGGAACAAAATCCATATCACCTAAAAACTCCGCCCTATCCGCATAAACTCTACGTTCAGCTTCAGTTACATAATGTATATGTTGTGCACTATGAAATTTCAATTCACTTATTTTTGTATTTTCAAGCTGATTTAATATACCCGCAATTGAAATACCCCCAGATGAAGCCGGTGGCATAGAATATACTGAATGATTGCGATATTTAAATTCTATTGGCTCTCTCTCAATTGCTTTATATTGCTTTAAGTCTTCTTTAGAAATTAATCCATTAGTTCTATTCATACAATCAATGATATAGTCGGATGTTTTGCCCTCATAAAACTCTTTCCACCCTTTACGAGCAATTCTCTTTAAGGTAAGTCCTAAATCTTGTTGGATAAATCGCTCACCTAAATCAAACGGTTCGCCATTGTTTTTAGTAAAAATCTTAGCAGTTTCAGGGTCATTAGAAAGAAAATTATTGTAATATGGAGAATTTAAATAGCTAAAATTCACAATATCTAAGCTAAACCCTTTAAGTGCTAACCGTGATGCTGGGTAAACAAGATTTTTCCATTGTGTTGACCCATATTTTTCATGAGCTAATCCAAATCCAGCAACTGAGCCTGGCACTCCAGCCGCCCATGATGTTGACCAACTTTTACCAGGTATCACATTTGAAGAATCATCTAAAAACATATCTCTATATGCTTTTGAAGGGGCAGTTTCTCTAAAATCAATAGTTGTAACCGTACCATCTGCTAAACGAATAACCATGAATCCACCACCACCAATATTTCCTGCGCCTGGGTGTACCACAGCCAAAGCAAACCCTGTTGCAATTGCAGCATCAATAGCATTACCACCATTTTTCAAAATATCTATTCCGACTTGGCTAGCTAAGGGATTAGAAGAGACTACCATCCCATTCTTTCCAACAGCATCAGGAAATCTACCAAATACTAAACTGGTTATCATAGTGACTATAAATAAAATAGATTTTTGTCTAATTTTATATTGAATAAATTCTATCATGATATTCCTATAATCTTAAAGTTTGCGCTAGAGGGATTTTGCAAAGCACGTAATTTAACGGTTTAACTTACTGTAACCATCCAATTTTATTAATACTGCGACATGCCATTTTCGATGATGTTTATTTGAGGTTTACCTCCACCAATAATTACTTCTGCAACATCAATCCTTAATTCTTTGTTTATATCAAACTCATTCATAAAATTTTGGATTGTATTTGAAAAACGCTTACATTTGTTATCATCAATTCGTGATTTAGGCTCTCCCCATCCTCGACCTTTTAATTGAGTTTTCACCTCAATAAATACAATTGATTCTTCATCTTCTGCGATAATATCAATCTCACCTATTTGAGGAACAGCATAATTCATATTTAAAATTCTATAATTATTTTTAACATACTTACATGCTACCAATTGTTCACCAAGTTTGCCTAAATTTTGTTTATCTACTATTGTCCTCATTGTAGGAAGGAAATGTTTAATAGGTTTAAATGATTTACGATGAATTGGCGTTGCTAAATTGTGTTCAATTTCTTCTATATGACCTTTAGAGGCATAACCTTTATGGCCCGAAAAATTAAATTTTGGGAAAATTATCCCATAATTTCGCATCATTCTATCTCGTGTTACTTTCGCAATTATTGATGCAGCAGCAATACTCAATGACTTATTGTCACCTTTAATAATATTCTCTTGTTCAAAATGTGGAATATCGGCTTTTAAGCCATCAACAAGAAGAATATCGGGCTTTTTTGAAAGGCTACCAATAGCCATCCTCATAGCCTTATAAGTGGCTTGGAGAATATTTATCTCATCAATTTCATTTTCATGAACAATGCCTATTCCTATTGATATTGCAGAATTACAAATTTCACCGAATAAAATATCCCTTTTCTTTTCAGATATTTTTTTTGAATCAGTTACTTGTGGCAATTCAACATTTTTGGGCAATATAACAGCAGCAGCTACTACAGGACCAGCAAGTGGACCTCTTCCCGCTTCATCAATTCCAGCAATTAATTCTATTCCTTTAGACCAGTACTTTTTTTCAAATGCTAACAGATCCATATTAACTTATAATTTCACTAACTTTTTTACCCAATTGTCGTGATGTAGTCCATTTTCCGCCAAACACAGTAATAAGTTTATTATTGCGTTCAAATTCATATTCTCTAGTCGTTTGTGTGGGAGAATCGGTGGTTTTAATGAGGGGTCTAACTCCTGCAAATGTTTCTACAATATCAGAATGCCGTATAGGATGCTGAAAATAGTGATTATAAGCATTTATTAAATATTCAATTTCTGCTGGTGATGCGTTTATTGAATCTTCTATGGATTGTTCAACTTCCGTTGTTCCTACAAGAATTTTTTCTTTATAAGGCAATACGAAAAATATTCTGTCTTCATGAGGTACTTCTAATAAATATCCATGAGGAATATTCCCTTCAATAACTATATGTGATCCTCTGATTAAATCTAAAGTAATTTTAGGCTCTATATTACTTTTACGTAATAATTCCACTGCCCACGGCCCAGAAACATTAATAATCCTGTCAAAAGTAATATTCTCGTTGGAAGTTTTAATATTTCCATCTACCGATAAATTTAGTACTTCAGTATTTTCAATAATTTTTACACCCATATTTTTAACTGAGTTTGCCGCCCATAAACCTAATTCAAGGTCATCCATTTGGCCATCAATAAATGAAAATCCTTTTAATAAATTTTGGGTTTTTAATCTTGGGCACTTCTTTTTAACCTGAAGCTTAGTATATGACCTTGCTTTGCCTAATTTCATATTTCCAGATAATAAATTATAAGCTTTTAACCCAAGATTATACATCCAAGATGGTCGCCTAGTATCTGTATAGATTGGTATAAAAATTTTAATTGGATGTGCGTGCTCAGGTGCATTATCTATCCACCATTTTCGCTCATGAAGACCTTCGTATACTAGTCTAAATTCATAGTTTTCTAAATATCTGAGACCACCATGCAATAATTTTGTTGATGAAGATGAAGTTTGGGACATTATTTTATTTTTCTCAAAAATAGTCACATCATGGCCGTCCTCAGCCAAAGCCCATGCTGACATAATCCCATTAATTCCACCGCCTATGACAGCAATTTTCATGAGTAGATTAAATTATTCTGGGGCTTGGCACAATTCTACAAGGACCCCATGAGTAGATTTTGGATGTAAAAATGCAATGAGTAATCCCTCAGCACCAATTCGAGGGGACTCATCAATTAATTGAATGTCATTTAGCTTCAAATATTTCAATGCTTCTTGAAGTTTATCCACTTTAAAGGCAATGTGATGAATTCCCTCTCCACGTTTGTTTAAAAACTTTGAAATTGGGGAATTTGAAGATAATGCATCTAAAAGTTCAACTTTACCATTACCCGTATCAAAAATATCAGTTGTTACTTTTTGGTCAATTATTTCTTCTCTCGAAGTATTCTCAATACCTAATAGATTACCAAACAAATTAGCAGGGTTGTCTAGTTCATTTACCGCTATTGCAACATGCTCAATTCCAAGTACTTTAAATGGTAAATTACTCACCAATCACCTCTGCATAAAGATCATATTCAAAAGCTTTGGTATATTTAACATTATAAAATTCACCCGCTTTACAATTACTATTAATGCGCACATAATTATCTATTTCGGGTGCATCTCTAAATGATCGAGCAATTGCCCAACCATCATCTGTCATTTTATCCACAATAACTTTATCCGTTATACCAATTAGGGATTCATTTTTTTGTAAATTTATTTGTTGTTGAGCTAACATCACTGCATCAAGGCGTTCTTCTTTCACTCGTCGAGGAATATCATCCTTCATTTCAGCAGCTGCATAAGTGCCGTCTTCCTCAGAATAAGTAAATACACCTAATCTATCAAATTGTACTTCTTCAATAAAATCCATGAGTTGCTGAAAATCATCATCCGTTTCTCCGGGAAATCCAACGATTATTGATGTTCTAATAGCTATTTCAGGCTGTGCCTCTCTAAGTGCTAAAATTCTTTTTTTGATACCCTCAGACTTTAATCCTCTGCGCATGAGTTTCAACATCCTATCAGAACCATGTTGCACAGGCATATCAATATATGGAACTACCCTTTTAAATTTAGAATATGCTTCAATCATATCACGATGAAGATGGGCTGGATGTGCATAATGAAGACGAATCCATTCCAAATCATCAATTTCATCTAAGGCATACATTAATTCATGCAATGAAGACTTTGGATTTAAATCCCAACCATATGAGGTAGAATCCTGTGCAATAACCAATAATTCTTTTACGCCTTGTTTTGCCAAGCGTTTTGCTTCCATTAAATTCCATTCTACAGGCTGGCTTTGTTGTAAGCCTCGCATAAGTGGAATGGAACAGAAGGTACATCCATTATCACAACCCTCAGCAATTTTCAAATAGGCATAATGATTAGGTGTCAAAAGTGAGCGCTGAAAATCAGGATCACTTTTAGAATAATCTTTCCCCGTAATGTATGAGATTATGTCTTGATGGTCTGTGGTGCCAAAAAACTCATCAACCTCAGGAAGTTCTGCTCTCAATTCTGTCCCAAAACGCTCAGAAAAGCACCCCATCACCACTAAAGATTCAATGTCACCTGCAGATTTCAATTGGCCTGCTTCAAGGATTGTATCAATACCTTCTTCTCGAGCCTTATCTAAAAATCCACATGTATTTACAATAACTACATCAGATTCCTGAGGATTATCCACAAATGTGTAAGCCTCTTGCTTCAATCCACCGACTAAAAATTCTGAATCAACAAGATTTTTAGAACATCCTAAGCTTATTAATGATATTTTATTTTTATCACTCATGCATTTCTTCTTCTATTCCGATTAACCCTCTCAGGTAGCTTTCATATTGGAAAGGAATTAAATCGTCAACTTGTTCACCAACTCCAATAAAATAGATGGGTAAATTTAACTCTAACATAATAGGAACCGCAATCCCTCCTCGTGCAGTACCATCCATCTTGGTAAGAATTATACCATCAATTGGAATATATTTATTAAACTCTTTCACTTGGGATATACCATTTTGCCCCGTATTCGCATCAATTGTAATTAATACTGAAACATCATTGGTTAATTTATTAATCACCCGATTAATTTTCTCCAACTCTTGCATTAAATTGGGTGATGTATGTAAACGGCCAGCCGTATCAACAATAATCCTATCCATTTCTTTTGTAAGCCCTGAATTTACCCCATCATATGCAATAGCTGCAGGGTCAGAAGTACCTTCATTAGCTACTAAGTTTAATTTTAACCGATTGGACCATTCTCTAATTTGTTGAACTGCTGCTGCACGGTAAGTATCTGCAGCAACAAGTGTAACCTTTTCATCTATATGAGAAAAATATCCAGCAAGCTTTGCAGAGGACGTGGTTTTTCCAGTTCCATTTATTCCCACCAACACAATTACTTTTTTCAATGGTTGTTGTTCTGCTTTTCCATTGAGCTTGTATTGCATAACAGAGATGAATCTGTCTTCCCATGAATGGTCATGCTTTTGTTTATTCTCTAATTCTTGTATTACTGAGTCAACTACTTCCCATCCTAAATCGGCTTGAATTAAGTTTTCCTCTAACATTTCCAAGTCATCACTGGAAAGATATGATTTCCCAGTTAATGCTGAAAATGAATTGGAGATTTTTTTTCGAGTTTTAGAGAGACCTGCAAAAGTTTTTTTGAATATTGAGAACATTAAACGTCTATTTCCTTAAAATACCTATGATATCTATTGGCGTACTGCCATGTACTAACCGCCATCAGTAGCAATGAAATAGCATATAATGTCCATTTCACTACATCTGGTGAAGGGAAAATAAATGTAGCCATCATCATCGCAGATATCCCTAAAAACCACTTTCCTGTCCAGTTTGATTGAAATACTTCTTCTTGCATATTAATAAGATATACGCCAATAATTATTAAATATACATCACGAATGGAAAGAAGTATAAAGTATAATAAAAATGGAAACTTGTACTCAAATATCAAAAATGTAAGAACAACCATCAAGCAAATTTTATCGGCTACAGGATCTATTACTTTACCAAAATTTGTAATTTCGTCAGCCTTTCTTGCAACATAACCATCAAGAAAATCTGTGAGCACAATGAGAAGGATAATACCCCAAACATATAACGACCACTTTTGAGTTTCAATTGAAAAGAAGTTCAAAATATATACGAGAGGAAATGCCAATAAAATTCTACTAACACTAATAGAGTTTGCTAAAGTCATTATTCGATCTTGACGCGTTGACAGTCTTTTTTTCTTGATTCGTTTTCTTCTTTTAAATTTAAATCGTCGTCTCATTTACGCTTGTCTGTTTGAGTTAAATTCTACAACTTGAATTAAAGCACTTTTATATTCTGAGTTTGGAAATTCATCTAAAGCATTAATTGCTTCATTCGAAATTTTTTCCATTTGTTCATTGGTATAATCAATTCCACCTAAGTCCGTTATAAATTTTCTTACTTCCGTGATATCTCCTCTTGAAGATAATTTATTTAATTTTCGAGTAATTTTTCTTTTTTCAGATGGATTTGCATTTGAAAGTGCATAAACCATGGGAAGCGTAAGCATATTCTTCTTAACGTCAAATCCAACAGGTTTTCCAATCTTTTCAGCTGAACCTAAGATATCAAATAAATCATCTCTAATCTGGAAAGCAATGCCTAATTTTTCACCATATATTGCCATTGCTCGCTGTTGTGTTTTGGAGGCTCCAGCAGTAATTGCACCAATTTCACATGATGCAGAAAATAATGAAGCCGTCTTATCTGATACCATTTTATAATAAATGGATTCATCCATTTCTTTTTTCAAGGCTTTTTCAATTTGCAGAATTTCACCTTGGCTGAGCCTTTCTGCAGTATGTGATAATATTTCTAATGCATCAAAGTTTTTAAGTTGAATCATATTCGATA
This sequence comes from uncultured bacterium, assembly GCA_964344315.1. Lineage (GTDB taxonomy): Bacteria > Fidelibacterota > Marinisomatia > SCGC-AAA003-L08 > D37C17 > JABHHG01. Next base: position 52,945 of record CAYFMU010000002.1, read on the forward strand.
ATGCCTTAGAAAACATATAATCACCGACTAAAATAGAAATTTTATTTTTCCAAATTCTATTTACTGATGGCCATCCCCGTCTGATTTCAGCCTCATCTACAACATCATCATGAATGAGTGTAGCTACATGAATCATTTCAATAAGCGCTGCAGCCTTATAAGTAAGTTCTGTAGGATTACCACACATATTTGCCGAAAGTAATGATAATCGGGGGCGTAATTGTTTCCCTTTTTTACGTGAAATATAACCAATAACCGTATTGATTAATTTCACCTCAGAATTAAGTGAATTTTTGAATTCATCCTGAAATTTTTGCATATCATTTTCTAATGGAATAGAAATTGTTTTTAGTAAATCTTTTATCATTTTTTCATAAACATCCAACTAATGAAAATGCTAAACTCATATAATAACACCAATGGAATAAATATCATTAACTGGCTCAATGGATCTGGAGGAGTTAATAAAGCTCCCATTATGAGAAAAGCTACGATAGCATACTTTCTATAATGTTTTAAAAATGCAGGGGTTAATAAGCCAATTTTTGTACCCATAATAGCAATAATTGGAAGTTGAAAAATTAATCCACTTGCAAACATTAACCACATCACATAAATCAAATATCCATCCAAAGTAAAATTATAATCAATGTTAACTGAAGATGATGTCATTGATGTGAAAAATGATAAACTAAAAGGTATTAATACGTTGTATCCAAAAAATAAACCAATTGAAAAAAAAACCGTAGAAAAACCAACAATAAAAATTACAGAAGCATTATGAGTTTCCTTAAACGCTGGTGAAATAAAACTCCAAATCTGATACAAAATAATAGGAAGTGCAATGATAATACCTCCCATTAGCGCCATCCCTACCTTTATCATGAACATGGAAGTTACTTTTAATACTTGTAGATTTAGAGGGAGGTTTAAATCTTTGCTTGGTTCAATTAATTTTGTAAGGACATCATCAGAAAAATAATGGGTAAATACTGCACCTACAATAATTGCAAATAATGATTTAAATATTCGCCATCGAAGTTCTTCAACATGCTCCCAAAATGGCATTTCATTATTTTCCATCAAATAACTCAAGTGACAATTGTTGAGGTGATTTACGTTTGCTATGCCTTATATTGAGCTCATTTTCTAATAATTGATTTCTATTATCTGACCAAAAACGTTTATTTAACTCATCTGAAACCAATGTTTTAACCTGTTTTGTATAACGTTTTGAGAGCTTCTCTGACCACATGCCAGTTTTTTCAATATGCAGTTTATGTTTGTCAATTCCTTCACATAATTCAGATACACCATCATTGGTCAAAGCTATTGTTTTTATTACTTTTGGAATCCATGTATTTTCATCATGTGGCATTGTCGTAAGCATATTAGTTATGGATATAAAAAGTTTATTTGCACCTTGACGATCTGATTTATTTATGGCAAATATATCTGCTATCTCCATAAGTCCAGCTTTCATCATTTGAATATCATCACCAGATTCTGGAACCAAAACAACTATTACTGTATCAGAAGCTTGAATAACATCTAATTCAACCTGTCCAACTCCCACAGTTTCAAATAGAATTATATCAAATCCAGCTGCATCTAAGACATCACCCACCTCTTGAGTAGAATTTGCAAGACCTCCATGTCCTCCCCTGCTTGCCATACTACGGATGTAAACACCCTTATCATCATAATGGCGAATCATTCGAATTCTGTCACCTAAGATTGCACCACCAGAAAATGGACTAGTAGGATCAATCCCGATTACAGCAACTGTTTGATTATTTTCTCTATAATACTGAATTAATCTATCTGTAAGAGAACTCTTTCCAGCGCCAGGTGGGCCAGTGATACCAATTCTGTACGAACGGCCAGTGTGTGGATATAATTTTGAAAGGATTTCTAATGAATCTGAAGAATTATTTTCTATGTGTGAAATAGCTTTGGCAATATATCGCCTATTTTGCGCAAGTACACCTTCAATTAATGTTGAATCCATGCGCCAAATTTAAAGCTATTAAGCTATTTTTTTAGAGGGGATTAAAGATTTTTTCCAAAGAGTCTTTTGAAAAATAAATAATCTGGTATTACCATCGTATGTCCAACTTTGGTAATCATATTCTTATCTTCAAACATCTTCATCACACGAGATACAGTTTCTCTTGAAGTTCCAGCCATATTAGCAATATCTTGTTGAAAAGGCAGTTTATCAATAGTCACTTGACCTTTTTTAATTATTCCCATATCTTCAGCTAAATTCAGTAATGAAACACCAATTCTGTGCTCAGCATCTGAAAGAGATAATGCCTCAATCTGTTGGTCTGATTTTCGTAAACGTTTTGCCAGTTCACCCATGAGAGCAAAACTAACCTTAAATTTGTTTTTAAGAAGGTTTAAAAATTCACCCTTTGGGAAAGCTAACAGAATACATTTGTCTTGAGCTAATGCATTTGCCGAACGGGCTTCACCATCTAAAATTGCCAATTCTCCAAAGAGCTCACCCTGACCTAATAGTGCAAGTATCACCTCCTTACCTTCATCATTAACACGGGTGATTTTTACCGTACCTGTAATAATTCCAAAGACAGTGTCACCAAATTCCTCTTCGAGAATAATCATACTATTTTTGGGGTAAACTCGAGGTGTACACAAATTTGCTACATGTTCTAACTCTTCTTCGTTTAAGTCTGCAAATACATGAATTGTATCTAAATTTTCTGCAATTTCTTGAACCGTATCTAATTTCATTTCAGTATGATATTCCCTATTTCTGTAAAAAATTCAGCACGTAAATTACTCCGAGTATATTCAATTTACAATATTTTCATTCTTAATTAGATACAAAGAATTTTATTAGGGATTATAACGTTTACCACTTTAAATTACTGGTCTTGAATTCAAGTGATTTATTTGTAATTTATTTTAAAAGGAATTTATGGGCGCTAAAGGATCAGTATTAAAACGCGTAAGACAGTCTAGAAGAGCAAATCAGCGAAATAGACATTATAAGTCTTTTATGAAATCTGCTATAAAAGATGCACTTTCTGCAACAAAAGAAAATGCACCTGAAAAAAGTAAAGAAGCGGTTTCTGCTATAGACAAAGTTCAAAGCAGAGGTATAATTCATAAAAATGCGGCGAACAGATTGAAATCTAAAGTGATGAAATTTGCAAATACACTGTAAGTAGATTTGTACTTAAATTAAAAAGGGCTCAACATTGTTGAGCCCTTTTTTTATATAATCAATTTATATTAATTTGGTTTTCTATAATTTGGTGATTCCTTCGTGATATTAATATCATGGGGATGACTTTCTTTTACACCTGCCCCCGTTATTTGAATAAAGTTAGAAACATTACCAAATGTAGAAATATCCTTAGCACCACAATACCCCATTGATGATCTAATCCCTCCTACAAGCTGGTGAATAGTTTCCCTAACTGGCCCCTTATATGGAACCATTCCTTCAATGCCTTCTGGCACGAGTTTATTTGCATCAGTTTCATTTTGGAAGTATCTATCTTTACTGCCTTCTTTCATTGCGGCAATCGATCCCATTCCCCTATATGATTTAAAACTTCGACCTTCCCATAATATCACTTCACCAGGGCTTTCATCTGTACCTGCGAAAATACTGCCTAACATGGCTACATTTGCACCTGCAGCCAATGATTTTGCCACATCGCCTGAGTATCTCATTCCACCATCAGAAATCACTGGGATTCCTACTTTTGATGCTACTTCTTGAACATCCATTACTGCAGATAATTGAGGAACACCTACACCTGCAATTATCCGTGTTGTGCAAATCGAACCAGGACCAATACCAACTTTTACTGCATCTGCACCTGCGTCAATTAATGCTTTTGCACCTGAAGCAGTAGCAATGTTTCCAGCAATCACATCAATATTTGAATATGTTTTTTTTATGTTACTTAAAGTATTAATTACACCATCTGAATGGCCATGAGCTGTATCAACAATAATTGCATCAACATTAGAGTCTATTAAAGCAGATACTCTATCCATTGTATTTGCACCTACACCTACTGCGGCAGCAACAATTAAACGTCCATGCTCATCTGTGGCTGCATTTGGATAATTTTCTTTCTTCAAAATATCTTTTACAGTAATCAATCCACATAATTTCCCTGAATTATCGACGACTAGTAATTTCTCAATTCTGTGTTCTTGTAATACTTTTTTCGCCTCTTCCAGAGTTGTACCCTGCTTAACTGTAACCAAATTTTCACTGGTCATTCTATCCGAAACTAGGAGATCTAAATTTGTTTCAAATCGAATATCTCTGTTGGTTAATATACCCTTAAGCTTACCATCATCAACTACAGGTACACCAGAAATTCGAAATCTAGCCATTATATCAAGGGCTTCTTGAATCGTTTTATCTGAGTTAATGGTAACAGGATCTAATATCATTCCACTTTCAGACCGCTTAACTCTATCAACTTCTATTGCTTGTTTTTCAATAGACATATTTTTATGAACAACACCTATTCCTCCTTCACGTGCAAGGGCAATAGCCAACTTACTTTCAGTGACTGTATCCATTGCAGCACTGACTAAAGGAATATTTAGTTTAATATTTTTTGTAAATTGTGCTGTTAGATCCACATCTTTGGGTAAAACTGACGAATGGTTTGGTACCAATAATACGTCATCAAATGTTAAGCCAACTTTCAGTTTACTCATAACTTCCTCAATTCAATTCTAAATTTTCTTCAACAAGTTCAACAATTTTTCCAGATTTTATTAAGTCTAGTACAAATTCCTGATCTTGTTGCATATATCTATCTTCACTTAAAAAGGGCACTTCTTTCCTAATTTCATTATATGCAGAAATTAGATTTTTGGCAGGCTTTAAACCATCTCTTAAATCTATTGCCTGACAAGCAGTTAATAATTCGATGGTAAATAATTTTTCAATATTCTCAACAATTTTAAATAATTTTCGTCCTGCCCATGGTGCCATACTTACATGATCTTCTTGCCCTGCACCCGTAGGGATGGAATCTACAGTAGATGGATGAGAATAGGTTTTATTTTCTGATGCAATTGCAGCTGCAGATACTTGCATAATCATAAACCCAGAGTTCAACCCAGAATCCTTAACTAAAAAATGTGGTAATCCAAAATCACCATCACACAATGTATAAGTTCGCCTTTCACATATGTTGCCCAAGTCAGTAAGTGCAATAGCTGAAATGTCCATGGCTTGTCCGACGGCCTCAGCATGAAAATGTCCTGCCGAAACGGTATCATTTTCATCAACGAAAACTAATGGATTATCACTCACAGAATTAATTTCTACCTGAATCATACCGTATGCAGCTGAAATTACATCTCTACTTGCACCATGAACTTGTGGCATACAACGTAAACAATACATGTCTTGTACTCTATCACAATCTTGGTGAGATGTATGAATTTCACTGTCCTGTAATAAATTGAATAAATTTTCTGCTGATGCAATCTGGCCAGGATGATGTTTTATTAGATGTACTCTCTTCTCAAAAGCCCTGTCCGTACCAGTAAGACCTTCAACAGATAATGCACCGGCAATATCAGCAATTTTTAATAAATTTTGAATCCTTCCCATACAAAGTACACCATAAGCAGTTGAAAATTGAGTGCCATTTATTAATGCTAACCCTTCTTTATAACTCAGCTCAATTGGCTCCCAATTCATTAACTTACATACTTCGGATGCTGTCTTCTGCTCACCATTATAAATAACCTCACCTATACCAATTAATGGTAATGTCATGTGGGCTAATGGTGCTAAATCTCCACTTGCACCTACAGACCCTTGAGATGGTATAATGGGAAGACAATCATTATTTAATAATTCAACCAAACGCTGAACAACTTTTAGTCGGATACCACTGAAGCCTTTAGATAATGATATTACTTTCAAAAGAATTATTAGGCGGACAATATCATTTTCAACAGGGTCACCTACACCTACAGCATGAGATAAAATCAGGTTCTTTTGGAGTTTAGAGATATTATCTGATTGGATACTAATTTGGCTCAACTTTCCAAATCCAGTATTTACACCATAAATTACTTTTCCACTTTTAACGGAATCATCTAAAACTTTTCGTGAAGTATTTATCTGATCAATAACTTCATCGGACAACTTAACTTGTGGTCTTTTTCGAAGGAATTGATAGATTTCGGAGAGTGAATATTCTTTATTTTCAACGACAAATGTTGCCAATTGATGTCTTTCCTCTTTTGTAAAATTATTGATTTTTTTTAAGAATTTCCAAAGAAACTTTCAGCTTCATATACAATTCTAGATGCATGTTCATATGGTTTAGCCTCTAATGGTAAAGATTCTAATATCATCTTTCCATATCGAGATTTAAGTACTCGTGGATCTGTAATTAGACAAATACCTGAATCATTTAAACTCCTAATTAGTCTGCCAAAACCCTGTTTCATTTTTACTATTGCATCTGGAACTTGGAATTCGATAAAAGCATTTCTACCTTCTTCTTGATAATATTCAATTTGAGATTGAATAATAGGATCACTAGGACTTGCAAAAGGAATCTTTAAAATCACAAGAATTTCAACCTTATCTCCAGGAAGATCTACTCCCTCCCAAAAACTTGATGTACCAACCAATATTGACCGTTCATTATTTAAATATCCAGCCAATAGGGAATTCCTATTTTTCCCAATTAATTGGACAAATAATTCCCTATCATCAGAATTCACTTTAGTTTTTAAATATTTACCCAATTGACTTGTCTGATTATAGGATGTACACAGCACAAGCATTCGCTTGTTTAGCCTTTTACTGAGTTCATCTATCTGTGCACCAATTTTTTCAATATATTGATAACTATTTACATCTGCATCACCTTGCCAAGTAAACAACAATGTTTGGTCTTCATAATGAAACGGAGAGTGATAAATCTTCTCCTCAACATTTTTCATAAAATCCATATCACCTAACCCTAGTTGCCCTTTAATATAGTTGAAAGAATACTCCACGGTTAGTGTTGCTGAACATATAACTCCACCACCACTTCTGCTAAATAATTTTTCAACTAAAAATTGATATACATGTTTTGGGCCTACATTTAGATTGGTACGACTATATTGGCCATTTTTATAAAGGGATGACCATGTAATAGAATCAACATCATTTACAATAGCCAATTGGAAAGTGGATACAATTGTCTGCAATCGATTTACATGAACATTTAATTCCTGAAAGTAATGTGAATCAATTTCATCTTTAAATTTTGTAGCTTCAAAAACATAATTATCGGCAAATTTAATATATTCTTTCAACTTATCCAGAATATCACTGGGCAATGGAAAGGCATGTTGAAACTCAGATTGTGAATCAATATACTTTACTTTTACTTCATTATATTTTGAATGATATAATTGATTATTCTTTGATTGAGTATAACTCTCAAAAAATGATTTAATTTCAGCTTTTAGAGATTGACCTCTTTGCTCAACATCAATTAAAAAGTTTTCTAATTGGGGAATCTCACTTAATACACCACTTAGTACGCTTTTAAAAGGCTTATAATCTCGAGTAAAAAAACTGAAGATATCATTAAAAGTACCTGACGACACTTGCATTATGAGTTGATCACGTGCTGCAGGGACTAGATTATGACCCTCATCAATAACATAATTAAATTCTTCTGGGAAACTTGGATTCTCTTGCATCAACTCACTACAAAGTAAATAGTGATTAACTATAATTACATGAGATCTTTTTAAACTCTTTCTTACCCCTGTAAGATAACACCCATCATGCTGTTCACACCTTTTGGTAGTACAATATCCGTACTCACTCTTAACTAAATCCCAAACGCGTGGTGCAATTTTAGGATTATATCCCCTACATTCACTAATATCTCCCGTTTGAGTGTAATTTGACCATAAGATAATAGGTAATAATTCAATACATTCTTTATCTTTGATGAAATTATGTGCCTGGGATATCAAATGAGCTAATCGAGTCATACATAAATAATTATGCCGTCCTTTATAAATTACCGCATGCAAATTTATATCTAAGACTTTTGCTAATTGCGGAATATCTTTTTCAAATAACTGCTCTTGAAGATTTTTTGTATAAGTAGAAACCACTAATGGGATTTCCATTTTTTTTGAAAATAGTAATCCAGCACTTAAATAAGCCAAAGATTTACCCAATCCTGTGCCTGCTTCAGCCAGTAAAATATCTTCATTTTGGAATGAATTGTAAATATCTCCTGCAAGTTCAACTTGTGCATCTCGTGCTTCAAAAGAATCCCAATTTTGTGAAATTTTCCCATCTGCATCAAACCAATGGGAAACCGTTTCAGGTAATTTCTCTTTTGGAAGGGTGGTTTTATTTGAGTAAAAGTGCCGGCTTAGTTTTTTTCTTTCATTTGAAGTAGTAATTCCTTCTGTACATTTTAGCTTTAGACCTAATTGTAATAAATCGTTAAATAGTTTTTTATTAGGAACTTCCACATGATTTAACACTGTGCAAAACTGTTGAATTATACTTAGTGGAGTTGAGGCAGCTTCATGAATAAGCGATTTAAATATAGTACCTGTGTTTAATGTATCTACACTTGCTCTATGTGCACTATCAGTATTTAATCCAAAATGTTCACTTATGGATGTAAGATTAAATTTATGTTTGAAAAATAAAAAAGTTTTAGAGAGAGGTAATGTATCATAAACGACTATTTGAGGAAATGATAGGCCATTTTTTCTACAATTATAATTTAGAAATGATAAATCAAATCCAATATTTTGACCCACAATTGGAGTATTTCCAATAAATTCAATTAATGATGGAAGTAACTCACCAATTTTGGGTTTCCCCCGTACCATAGAATTATCAATTCCAGTAAGCTCTACAATTTCTTCGGGGATAAATTGTTCTGGATCGACCAAAGAAGTAAATTCATCTGTGGGATTACCATCTACAAATTTCAATGCTGAAATTTCGGTAATATTACTTGAGTATGGATCTAAACCTGTGGTTTCTAAATCTAAAGCAATATATGACGATAAATTAAGCTCTTGTAAAAGAGAAGTGGTGTCCAAAACTAAACACCTGACAAAACTTTTAAAACATCAACAATGAGTGACGGTTTTTTAAAAACGGCTGCTTTAAAAATAGAGGCTAATGTTCTTTTTTCAAAAGGAGTTTTCAACACTTTCTCCGCAATTGAATCAAGTTCATCTTTTGTTAATTGAGTTGTAGCCTCTTTAATCTTATAGAATTTTTCATGATTTTTACCAAAATCTTTTCTGAGGTCATCTGCATATTTACCTAAAAACCTTTCGGAATAGTCTTCATTCTTTACGGCATCAGCCGCTACTTTTCCTGCTAACCAACCGCCTTTCATTCCGGAAACAATTCCACCACCCGTCATAGGGTTTACTTGATGAGCAGCATCGCCTACAAGCATTAATCCGTTTTTGATTGGTCGTTCAATAGGTTTTGCACAAGGAACGCCACCACACATTGTTGTTAAAATTGCAGCTTGTGGAAATTCTCGCTCCATGAATTCATCAAGGTATCGTTTTGCAGACTTATGCTTACTATGTTTTCCACTAATACCAATACCAATATTAGCAAATTTATCCCCTTTAGGGAATACCCATAAATATCCTCCAGGTGCATAATTTTCACCTACATACATAATCATTTTATTAGGTTCAATCTCTACATTTGATACGGAATATTGAACACAGGACTCCATATCTTTCATGCGAATTTGCGTTTTAATGTCTGCCATTCGACCAATTCTAGAATTAACACCATCTGCACCAATAACAACTTTAGCTGAGAGCGTTTTTTCTTCACTGAGATGATCTAATTTTACACCCTTAACAAATCCATCTTTAATTATGAGTTCTTTGACAAATGCTTTGGTATAAACTTCTGCACCTGCATTTGCAGCATATCGAGATAAATCATAATCAAAAATTCTTCTGTTGAGAATATATCCAGATTCTTTTGCAAATTTAACATCTACACGTGAACCATTAGGAGAAACTATTACCGCACCAGAAATTCGTTCTGCAATCCAACTTTCTTGAGGTTCAACAAATTGCTTCAGACCCAAGTCACTGGCTGCTTCTCCACATCGTACAGGATAACCAATATCCCTATCTTTTTCCAAAATACATACAGATGCCCCTCCTTTTGCGGCTTCCCATGCTACCATAGAACCTGCAGGACCACCCCCTACCACAATTACATCATAACTATTTTTCATTGATAGTCTCCAATACTTCTATGGGGCAAATTTCTACACACAGGTCACAATCAATGCATATAGGATGGTCTATGGTTATAGATGCTTCACGTACTTCGATACAGTCTACAGGACAAACTGCTACACAAGTACCACAAAAATCACATTTATTTTCAATAATATTAATCATTTTCTACAAGAAAAGTTGGATAATGTAAATCAAAACGATGCCAGTAATAATACTTTGCAAAATAATATACAGAAACTACTGCCACTGCTAGCCAAGGATAAATGGCAAACACAAAAAAGTTTAACAAAAAAATAGGGTATCTGATTGCACGTAAAATATCTTTATCTAAATTACGAATCAACGCATATAAAAAAAATGGTATAGATGCAATGGTTGCTGTCGATGCAACGGGATCGTTTTTTAGTAAAGATATATAAAATGCTAAACAAACCAAGCACGTAGCCAACATTACAGATACTCTTCTGCCAAAATACAACGGGAAAGTATTTGCACTATCTTTTTTGTCTCCATCCATATCTGGAATCATAGTGAGTAAACTGACAGCAGTAAAGCAGAATGTATACGTAAGTAAAAATGGTATGAAGTTTTCAGTTTGCAAAGATGTAAATCCATTAATATGAACCCATCCAATTAAAAACAATAGAATCCCAACTACAGCATTTGTCAATAGACCGAAGAGAGGATGCTTTTTCCACTCAAATGGTTTTTTATTATATGCAATTCCCCAAAGTAAATAAATCAATATAGCTATTGGGATTAAAGTTAAGTTACCAAATCCCGTGAAAATAATTCCCAATCCCAATAATACAGAGTGAGCTTTATAAGCATTTTCTATGGGAATATACTTTTCAAGCAAAAATAATTTCTTATTTTCTCTATCTCCATCTACATCCAAAATTTGATTTAAAATGAAGGTGGAGCTAGATATACATGAAATTCCAATGAAAAGAAAAAGTGTATTTAAATCAACTTGTGAAAACCATAATGGAAAATCTTCAGTGGCAAACCGCGATGATGCCATACCCAATACCACCATAACCCAAACTGCAAAAAATAAAGTAGGGCGAAGTAAAAAGATATAATCTAAAAATGGGACAATTTTCTTATGGATTGGATTATCCCTCAAAAACCGCTTTACCATTATCTCCTTTCAATGCAATAGGGTAATCGCCAGAAAAACAAGCTGTACAAAAATTATCTTTTTCCAAATGAGTAGATGCAAGGGCACCATCTAATGATAGGTAGCCTAAAGAATCTGAATCTATAATTTGGTTAATTTCATCTATATTGTGCTTCCCTGCTACCAATTCTTCTGTAGTAGGGAAATCCATTCCATAAAAACACGGATTTTTAACTGGTGGTGAGCTAATTCTCACATGTACTTTTTTGGCACCAGAACTTCGTAAAAGTTTTACCAATTTCTTTAAGGTTGTACCGCGAACAATTGAATCATCAATTATAACTACTTCTTTACCTTCAATTACACCTTTAACCGTATTAAATTTTAACCTAACAGATAAATCTCGTAAAAATTGAGTGGGGAAAATAAATGTACGTCCAACGTAGTGATTTCTTATTAAACCAATTTCATGCTTAATCCCTGAAGTTCGAGAATAACCAATTGCACAAGTATTACTTGAATCTGGAACTGAAATAACCATATCTGCAGTGTCTGCAGGTTTTTCATCTGATAAAGTTTTCCCAAACTTTCGTCGGACTTTATCTACATTTTCTCCAAATATGTGTGAATCTGGACGAGAAAAATAAATGTATTCAAATATACAATGCTTCGGCGTAGTAGCATCTGTATATTGACGAGATTTCATTCCATCATCATTTATCACAATAATTTCACCTGGATTTACATCTCGGATGAATTCTGCACCCAGTAAATCAAGAGCGCAGGTTTCTGAGGCAAAGATAAATGTATTATTCAATTTACCAATAACAAAGGGTCTTATACCATGGGGATCACGAGCTGCAATCATCTCATTGGGTGTAATCATCAATAATGAAAATGCACCTTGAACTTTCTTTAGTGCATTTTCTAATCGTTCATCAATGGAGTTACCTTTTTCTCGTGCTAATAAATGGATAATAATTTCAGTATCAGTAGATGTTTGAAATAATGCCCCACTTTCTTGAAGTGACTTCCTTGTTTCTTCTAAATTAACCAAGTTCCCATTATGTGCAATAGACACAAACTGGTTTTCAACATTAAATGTTAAAGGACCCACATTTCTTGGATCAGAATCTCCAGTTGTTGAATATCTGACATGACCAATTGCAGAATCACCTGGTAAAGTCTCAAAAATAGTTGAATCTGAAAAGACATCAGATACTAGCCCTTGCCCCATATGACGATGTAATTGATCACCATCTGAAGAAATTATTCCGGCTCCCTCCTGGCCACGATGTTGCTGTGCATATAAGCCCATATATGCAAGGGTAGAAGCCTCAGGATTATTTTGAATTCCAATAATTCCACACATATTAGTTTTTGTCTTTCAAACTGTTTTTCTCCACAGGAAAAGTTGATAAATGAGCATCAACATATGCATCTAAAATACTTAAAAAATAGAGACCATACGCCCACCACGTATATGTATTCCTTTTCCCCAATTGATTTAGTTCTTTGTATTTTTCTCTTTTGATTACTGCATAAGTACCCATTGAAAGAAACAATCCTGACTTTAAATAATCACCATTATAAATTTGACCCATTCCAGGAATTAGTCCACATTTCCATGCAAAAGCAGGATTTTTCACCTCAGTTGAATCAATCCCTGTAGATGATAATACAATTGAAAAAAAAACTAAAAATATGAAATACCTCAAAGAGTTCCTACAGCCTCTATTTCAACACGTGCACCTAGTGGTAATGCGGTTACCTGAACTGCGGACCGCGCAGGAGGAGTCGCATCACCAAAGTAGGATAAAAATACTTCATTAAGTTCACCAAATTTACTTAAATCAGTAAGAAATACTGTAAGTTTGGTTGCTTTCTTCAATGAAGAACCACCAGCCACTAAAACAGCATTTACATTATGTAAAACTTGCTCTACTTCTTTTTTGAAATCCCCTTCGATTAAATCTCCTGTCTTAGGATTTATGGGAATTTGCCCCGATGTAAATACAAAATGATGATGGTGAATCCCTTGTGAATATGGGCCAATTGCACTGGGTGCATCTGTGGTATTTATCACTTTCATTTATGGCTCATATTTTTTTGATTATACTTCACGTGTCCACCGTAAATCTGGCTCTCTATTCGCCTTAGTTTCATTTAACCGTTGTACAGGAGTTGTAATTGGTGCATCAGTTAGTTTTTCAGGATTTGATAATATCAACTCATCAATTTCAATGAGTGCATCAGCAAATCTATCCAAAGTTTCTTTAGTCTCAGATTCTGTCGGCTCTACCATCATTGCTTCAGGAATATTAATGGGGAAATATATTGTAGGTGCATGAAAACCATAATCTAACAGTGATTTTGCGATATCTAATACTTTAATCCCTTTAGATTTCTGTTTTACTCCAGAAGCTACAAATTCATGCATGGTACCTTCAGAGAATGGAATATCATAATATTTTTCTAATCTCGATTTCAGATAATTTGCATTTAAAATAGCTTTACGAGTCATTTCATTTAGTCCCTCAACACCCAACATTTTGATATAAACATAGGCACGGACAAGGATACCAAAATTCCCAAAAAATGAATGGATTCTTCCAATTGATCTATCATCACCAAATGACAATTTATACTCGTCATCAACTTTGTCAATCATGGGTATAGGAAGGTAAGGAACTAATTTATCAACAACTGCAATGGGTCCAGAACCTGGCCCCCCTCCTCCATGAGGTGTAGAAAAAGTTTTGTGAAGATTAATATGGGTTATATCAAATCCCATTTCTGCAGGACGTGATAAGCCAACAAGAGCATTAAGGTTCGCCCCATCCATATACATTATCCCATCGACTTTATGAATGGCTTTACAGATTTTTTCAATATTATCTTCAAACAAACCCAACGTATTAGGTTGTGTCAACATCATTCCTGCAACTTCATCATCAATTTTGGATTTTAAATCATCTATATCGACGCGCCCTCTATCATCTGACTTAACTTGACGGGTTTTAAAACCACCTAAAATTACACTGGCTGGATTTGTACCATGGGCAGTTTCGGGAATAATGATATATTTACGCTTTTCACCTTTACTTTCATGGTACTTTTTCATCATTAAAATACCAACAAATTCACCTTGAGAACCTGCACTTGGCTGAAGTGTAACTCTGTCCATTCCTGTTATTTCTATGAGCATTTCTTCAAGTTCATACATTAATTGCAATGCCCCTTGAATAGATGATTCAGGTTGGTCTGGGTGGATATTACTAAATCCTGGAAGTGATGCTAATGCATCATTAATTTTAGGATTATACTTCATTGTGCACGAGCCTAATGGGTAAAAATCTTTATCAACATGATGATTTTTTGTAGATAAATTAATAAAATGTCTCAAAACCTCAGGTTCTGTAAGTTCTGGTAAATCCGCAAAATTGCTTCGAAGTAATTCTTTATCTATTTTGTCGTTTAAACCAATATTAGGGACATCTGTTTTAGGAAGTTTCACTCCCATTCTTCCCTTTACACTTTTATCAAAAATAATTGATGCAGTTTTGCTCATTAATTTCCTAATAACTCAATAATTTTCTGTTTTCCAGATTGCAAGGATATTTCTAGTTTAGATATATCTTTACCACCAGCTGTGGCCAAATGTGGCTTACCACCACCACCGCCACCCATGGCTTGTCCTACCAATCGTACAATGTCACCAGCCTTTACTGATGATGTTAAATCATCTGTAACTGAACACATTACCATTGGTTTCCCATTATTAATTGTACCAATTAAGGCTATTCCATTTTCTTTAAACTTTTCCCTAAATGAATCACCAAGCGCTTTTAAATCTGAAACATCATGTACGGTCTGGACTACAATTTTACTATCCATAATAGTTTCTGATGCATTTATTAGATCACTTACAATATCACCTTGTGATGCAGATTGAAGTTGTTTTAGCTCTTTTTCTAATTCCTTTTTAGATGCCAATAGTGAAGATACACGTTGAATTAATTCATCCTCAGAACACTTTAAGTTTTCTTTTAAAGAATTCAATGTTATAATCTTTTCATTTAAATATTTCTGAACCGCTTCACCTGTAACCGCTTCAATTCTTCTCACGCCTGAAGATAATGCTGATTCACTTATAATTTTAAATGAGCCTATATCACCAGTTCTCTCTACATGTGTACCACCACATAGCTCTTTTGAAAAACCAGCAATATCTACAACTCTTACATCATCATCATATTTCTCACCAAATAAGGCTATTGCCCCCTCTTTTTTGGCAATGTCAAAATTCATAACTTTGGTGTCTAAAGGAATATTATTCCGAATCTTTGAATTTATAATATTCTCAATTTTATCAATTTCATTATTTGATATTGCTTCAAAATGAGTGAGATCAAAGCGAAGTCTATCAGGTGCCACCAATGACCCTGCCTGTTGGACATGATTTCCTAATACATCTTTTAACGCTTGATGCAATAAATGAGTAGCCGTATGATTTAATTTAATTTTTTCACGCCGTGAACCATGAATGGCTGCCGTTACCGTTTTAACTTGTGATAATTCACCAGAGTCCACTTTACCAATATGAATTATATTATCATTTTTACATTGTGTATCAGTTACGGTAAACTCAAAATTTTCAGCTATCAATTTTCCCTTATCACCAATTTGCCCACCCGACTCACCGTAAAATGGAGTTTTATCTAAAATTATTTCTACAACATCGTCTTCATGAATACGATATTTAATTATTTGAGATTCAGATGTAATTGCAGTGTATCCTAAAAATTCAGTTGAAACATCTTCATTAACTTGAACCCATTCTGCAGATTTTGAATCAAGGTTAAACTTACCTGCTGATCGTGCACGTTCTCGTTGATTTTCCATACATGCATTAAATGTTTCAGAATCAACATTTATGCCTAACTCACGTGCCATAAGTTCAGTTAAGTCTAATGGAAATCCAAATGTATCATATAATTTAAATGCATCTTCACCTGAAATAGTTGATTCAGATTTTTTAGATATTTTATCAAACATTTCGAGTCCAATATCTAAGGTTTTTCCAAATGATACTTCTTCTGCCTTAATGACTTTTTCAATATGTGATTGTTTATCAATAAGCTCTGGAAATGCATCTCCCATTACTGTTGAAAGTGTATTTACTAATTTGTAAATGAATGGCTCTTTTAATCCAAGCATTCGTCCAAAGCGTGATGCGCGTCGAAGAACTCTTCGAAGTACATATCCTCGTCCCTCATTGCTTGGCAAAGCTCCATCAGCAATAGAGAATGCTAACATTCGTAAATGGTCTGCAATTACCTGATGAGGAACCGCATCATTGAATGAAAGATTTTTCCCTGATAATTTTTCAATTTCACTTAGGATTGGAATAAATAAATCTGTTTCGTAATTAGATTCTTTACCATTTAATATTGCAACTAAACGCTCGAACCCTGCACCCGTATCTACATGTTTTGCTGGTAAATCAGAAAGGGAACCATCAGCCTCACGATTGTATTGGATGAATACCAAATTCCATATTTCTCTATACTCTGCTAAATCATTTACACCTTTGGCATCTTGTTCTTCAATATTATCTCCTGTATAATAATGAATTTCAGTACATGGTCCACAAGGTCCAGTTTCACCCATTTCCCAGAAATTATCTTTATTACCAAATTTTAAAACGCGTTCAGGATTAACATCTGTGACCCGTTTCCAAATTTCACCTGATTCATCGTCATCTTTATAAATTGTTACCCACAGTCTATCTTTATCCAACTTCCACACTTCAGTGAGTAATTCCCACGCCCATTTGATGGCATCTTCTTTATAATAATCACCAAAAGACCAATTCCCCAACATTTCAAAAAATGTATGATGATAATTATCAACACCGACTTCTTCGAGATCGTTATGCTTTCCGCTTACACGTATACATTTTTGAGAATTTGCAGCTCTTGGGTACGGCGTTTTAATTTCATTTAGGAAAATTGGTTTAAATTGATTCATTCCAGCATTTGTAAATAACAGTGTAGGATCATCTATGGGTACAACAGATGAACTGCGAACAAATGTGTGTTCCTTACTTTTGAAGAAATCAATGAATTGTTGACGAATTTCCTGAGATGTCATTATTAAAATTTAATTTGCGTTTCAATTTGCATGGATGATTCAGCTTTATAACCCCCATCACCATCAGGAGCATAAGTTGTTCGATTTTTATATACTAAGGTCATTCCTGCAGAAACTTCAAATCCCAAATTATATCCAGAAATTGTAGCTTCATTAGGTTCGAAATCAAATGGATTGGTAACATTACTTTGTTGGTAAAATGCTTCTGCAACATCCAATTTAGCTATTTTACGTGTATTTAAGCTAATTTTTCCCATTAGTGTTTGATTAGCATCTTCCTTAAAGCTAGACTCAGTTTCATCCCATACATCGCCTGCCATATTTTGATATGATACATCAAGGAAAACTAAATCCATAATATTAGAATTCAAATTAAGATACAATCCATTCATTTCGCCATATTTGTACATTTGACTCTCTTTGGTGATGATTGAATTATCTCTAGTAATTGCACGATTTAAATCATAAGCCTGATCCCAATAGCTAAAAACAAAATTTGCAGATTGTATACGATATTCCCCTCTAAATGTAAGAGGGCCTAATTTTGAAGCAAAACCGATTGGGACAATACCATATCCCAAATCTGCTTCAGATGTTTTACTGGTATCTGTTTCTCCAATTAATTTAGCAAATTGAGAATACAAATACATTCTTTTAGATAATCTTAAAACTAAATCAAACGAAACGGCCGAAACAGGATCTTTATCAGCTTTACCCAACGGAATAAATGTGTTGTGATCTAAATTATCAGTTAAATACCATTCACTAAACCCTGTTGTATCATCATTATTTATAGATGAATATTTTGACTGCCAACCATTGAAAATTTCTTCTTCCAACGCTTTACTGAATTGATTTCCATCATCTGGGAAATGATCAAAATAATCAGGATACTTATCACCATCTCGATCTCTTAATCCTTGGTTTTGATCAAGGTCTGTCACATAAGAGAATCCTGCAGACAAACGTGGAAATGGATCATACGATAATCGAGTTGCTAGTACTCCTGGAGTTACCTTTTTAAAATTACTGTGGATAATTTCAACTCCCCATTGTTTCATAAATTTCATTTTAAAGTCTAAACCTACTCTGCGGATTTGAGGATACTCCATAATATTAGAATAATTATTTACTAAAATACCCTGGCCCAATGTTGCACTGGGTAAAGCTCCAACTTTAAAATAAAGGTTATCTCCAGGTAATCCCCAACGAATATAATAAATTTTGTCAATGATGGTTTCATAAGCCGCTTGACCTGATGAAAAATCCCAATTACCTTCATAGATACCTTCATCATTAAAATAAATATAAGCATCTAAACCAAGACCAAGTTTTCCAATTGGGATTTCTGGACGAATAGCAACTTGGTTATAAATTTTACCATCGATGGTTACTGAACCCATACTACCAGAGGTTGTCATTCCCTCTTTTTCTTGTGAAAATATTAATGAAAAAATAATTAAAAATAAGTAAACTTTAAATTGATTCATCTGCCCCTCTTTTTATGGTAAGAAATTGATGGAAAATTTATCCTTTTAATATAACGTTTTCCAATGAGATTCTATTTGGTTTTGAAATAAAAAACGCCCGGCTAAACGGGCGTTTTAAATGATAAAATTGAATAGTTATTCTTCATCCATTCCTAGAAATGATTTCACTTTATCTTCAATTTCGTCTCTCAGCTTATCATTCTCTTTTAGATGTGTTTTCACTTTTTCACGTCCTTGCCCAATCTTTTCATCTTCATAGGAAAACCATGCACCAGTTTTCATCACCACACCCGCTTTTACAGCTAAATCCAGTAAGTCACCTTCAAAGGAAATACCTTCTCCATACATAATATCAAATTCAGTAATTTTAAACGGAGGCGCTACTTTGTTTTTCACAATTTTTACTTTAGTCCTATTTCCTACTACTTGATCTGCATCTTTAATTTGAGCAATACGACGGATATCTAATCTAAGTGAGGAGTAAAACTTTAGTGCATTACCACCGGTAGTTGTTTCTGGGTTTCCAAACATAACACCAATTTTTTGTCGTAATTGATTAATAAATATCACACAAGTTTTAGATTTTGACACCGTTCCTGTTAGTTTACGAAGTGCTTGTGACATTAGCCGAGCTTGTAAACCCATATGAGAATCACCCATATCTCCATCTAATTCTGCTTTTGGTACAAGCGCCGCAACAGAATCTACAACAATTACATCAAGGGCACCACTTCGAACCAGTGTTTCTGTAATTTCCAATGCTTGCTCACCAGTATCAGGCTGTGATATTAATAGATTATCTGTATCTACCCCCAATTTTTTAGCATAGTATGGATCCAACGCATGTTCTGCATCTACAAATGCTGCACATCCACCACTCTTTTGTGCTTGGGCAACAATATGTAAAGTAAGCGTCGTTTTACCTGAAGATTCAGGACCATATATCTCTACAATCCGACCTCGGGGGACACCACCTATCCCTATAGCTGAATCTAATGAAATTGACCCCGTTGAAATGGATTTAATTTTAACTTTATTATCATCACCCATTCGCATAATTGAACCTTTACCAAATTGTTTTTCAATTTGCGAAATGGCGGTATCTATTGATTTATCTCTCTCTTGAATATTCATAATTTTCTCCGATTATTGAAGACGAAACTCAGATAACACTGAATAGCGAGGTCCATCTTGGGTTAGTTTGCTCTCGTACAAATACACTTTATTTATAACAAATTCGATTGGTGAATATACAGTGTTCAAAAATGTTGATACATCTAATTTTATTGTTTTTTTCTTATTTGCAATGCGCCCAATAGTTACATGGGGTATAAATTTCTCTTCACGTTGGTTCTCTTTGAACTCCATTGAAATTTCATCTACAATACTTTGTACATCAGAAATTTCATCATAACCCTCATCTACTCCTAGCCAAAAAATCCGCGGATTATCTTTATTAGGAAAAACACCAGTATTGTTTACAGATACATCAATTTTCTTTAATGTTTCAACTTCTCTTAATGCTTCAATTAATGGCTGAATTTTATCATCTTCAACATTACCCAAAAATGAAAGAGTAAGGTGGAGATTTCGACCTGAAACCCATCTTATATCTTCATTTTTATCTTCAATTGTAGTTTTTAACATTGGAATTAATTTAGCAAATTGATAGGATAAATCAATTCCTACAAAAACTCTTTTTTCATTATTCATTGATGGTTTTCCTCAACATATTCAATGCAGCTTGAGCTGTCATTTCTCTATGGATTTTTCTATTTTTAAAGAAATTAAACTTTTTTGTATAAAACTTATTTTTAAAATAAATTGATATAAATACTAATCCAACAGGCTTTTCATCCGTCCCGCCAGTTGGTCCCGATATTCCCGTTGATGCAATTCCTATGTCGGTTTTAAAGCATTGGGTAATATTCATAGATAATTCCTCAACCACTTCTTTACTTACTGCGCCAAATTTATTTAATGTATTTGGATTTACGCCAACAATATTCTCTTTTACATTATCAGAGTAAGCAACAATACCTCCATTAAAAACCTCTGATGAACCACTACAATTTGTCAATCGTTTTGCAATCAAGCCACCCGAACAGGATTCAGCAGTAGCACATGTGAGACTTTTTTCTTTCATTAGTTTCACAACCACATCCTCCAATACATCTTCTTCCCACCCAAAAGCATATGGAGATAACAATTCATAAAAGTGTCTAGAGGTATCATTTATTCCGACTTCACATTTTGCTATTTGCTTTATTTTAAAGTCAACGCCTGTAAATTTGGGTAAAAAAGAAAATAAATATCTATCTTGATATTTCTCTATTTCATTCTGGATATTTTCAGCAAGTTTACTTTCTGTAATGCCAGTAGTTCGGATTAACTTTATCTTATTAGATTCTTTTGATGAGAAAATTTTGGGTATGATGTAATTCATCACCATCCCTTTCATTTCAATGGGAACTCCTGGCATGGATATAATATGATGACCATTCTTATTTATATGGATACCCCTAGCAGATCCCAACTCATTTGGGATTATCGTCGATTCACTCAGGTAATTTGCTTGATTTTTATTTATTTCAGGCATATCAATTCCACGATTTTTAAATCGCTGTCTTAATATGTTTTCATAGTCTTCATCATGAAGTACCTCTAAATCAAACCGCTTTCTCAACGCATTAAAGGTTACATCGTCTACAGTTGGACCAAGCCCACCCGTGGTGAATAAAAAATCATATTTCCCCATTAATTCAGATATAGTCATATCAATATGATTTATAGTATCAGGAATTGATCTGATTTGTTCTACTTCAACTCCATAATTAATTAACGTCTGGCTTAACCATGCTGAGTTCGTATCGATGGTATATCCCTGCAGTAACTCATCACCAATAGTAATAATTACAGCAGTTTTCAAACAATTACCCCTATTAGAATCAATGATACAAATACCCCAGCGATTACATCATCCAAGATAATACCCACGGCACCATTAAAAAATTGCGAGTGATAAATGATAGATGGTTTAAAAATATCTAAAATTCTGAATAAAATGAATCCCACAATCATCACACTAAGCGAGTCTACAAACAATAATGAAATCCACATGCCAATTACTTCGTCTATCACTATATATGAAGGATCTTTATCCTCAGACTCATTTACTTCTGCAGTACAAAAATAAAATCCTAAAATAGAAAAAAGTAAAATAAGGCAAATTCTAAATGGAATTTCTTGAGGGACAACGAGCCATACCAATACTGCACCAATGCTTCCCCATGTTCCAGGAGCTTTTGGCAACTTGCCTAAACCACCAAAGGTTAAAATTAAATCTTGAATTAGTTTCATTTCTGGAACAGAAGTTGTCTCAGTTTTTTATAATTAAAAAAGAAGTAATGGATGCCTGTATAAAATGTAACTAGGGTAGTTAACACCATGGCCCCATATAAAAACGAAATATCATAAATAAAATCCCAAATTTGAAAATTATATGATGGGATAATTAGAGAAATCATAATGACGATAATGGTTGTTAATTGTAATGATGTTTTTAGCTTACCAGCTTTACTTGTTACCATGGTAATTCCTTTCATTTCCATGAGCAATCTAAGTGCAGTAACGAGAACATCCCTAAATGAAATTAATATTATCATCCACAATTTTACTACAGCATCCAAATGAGGAATAAATAGAAATCCATAAAATGCCGACAATACTAACAACTTGTCTGCCAACGGGTCCAAAAATATCCCTAATTTAGAAACAAAGTTATGTTTTCTTGCATAAAAGCCATCAATCCCATCAGTGATAGATGCAATAACAAAAACGGTTAATGCAATTAAATTACTATGATTGAAATCTGCAAATAAACAGTATAAAAATACAGGCGAAAGCAATATTCGTGAGGTGGTAAGTAAATTGGGGATATATTTCTTTTCAACCACTATATCTTAACTCTTTCATTCATAGATTTAGATAATGTGGCCTCATCAACATATTCTAAATGTCCACCCACAGGTAAACCTCGAGATAACCTCGTTACATTTATTTCTAATGGCTGTAATAATTTTGCTAAATATAATGCGGTAGCATCTCCTTCAACACTAGCATTAGTTGCAATTATTATTTCATCTACTCCATCTAACCTATTGAGTAACGTTTTTATATTTAAATCATCAGGTCCTACACCATCCAACGGGGAAAGCACTCCACCAATTACATGATAAACCCCTGAAAAGTCTGTTTTTTCAAAAAGAATTATATCAGATGGTTCTTCAACTACACATACGGTATTGTTATTACGCTTGGGATGCACACAAATAGAACATAATTCATCTTCAGAAAAATTATGGCATCTTTCACAAAATCTAATTTTTTCCTTAACATCCAAAAGCGATTGTGCTAATTCTTGAATCTGTATTTTTTCACATTTTAATACATGAAAACCCAACCGCTGTGCAGTTTTTTTACCAATACCAGGAAATCGTGAAAATGAGTTAATTACATTTTCTAATGAATTGGGTATTCCGCTCACTACATTCCCGGAATTCTCATATTGCCCATCATGCCACCAGTTACAGAATTCATTTTTTCTTCTGCCGTTTTAGTTGCATTTTGTAATGCTTGATTTACCGCTGCTACAATTAAATCTTCTACCATCTCTTTGTCTTCTTCTAAAATTTCTTCCTCAATGGACACAGAAAGTAATTCCTTTTGACCATTGACTACCGCCGTCACCATTCCACCACCTGACTGGCCTTCAACTTCTAGCTGACCTAATTCCTCTTGAACTTTAGCCATCTTTGTTTGCATTTCTTGAGCTTGCTTCATTAGCTTGCCCATACCACCTTTAGGAAACATTTTATACTCCTATCTTAATACTTCGCCTTCTAAGGCTTCTAATACTTCCATAAATAAAGGATGTTCTTTATCACCCTCATTTTTCTTTAATGATGAAATCATCTCATCTTTACTTTTTTCAACTAATTTATATACAACTGAAATATTTAAACCATATACTTCATTAATAATACTTTCAATTTTTCCACTATCTTTTTTTAGTGTTTTTATATGAAACTCTTGGTCATGCTCCAATTGTAAAGTTGTAGTTGCCTCATCATAATTTAAAAGTCTAACATCTTCTAAAAAATGGGCAATTTTCCCATTTGATTCCTCTAATACTTTTAGAACTTCGCTCCATTTTGCTTGAATTATTTCAAATGTAATATTTGGATTTAATTCAGTAGTTTTCTCCTCAATAGCATCAGGCTCTTTAACAGTATTTTGTGCTAATGGTTCATCTCTTTTTTCTTCAATAGGTGATTGTTCAACTTTTAATTCGCTCTTTGATGGACTAGTTGGGATTATCCTTTTTTTTTCTACAATTGGCGTAACCACTTCAACGCTCTTTTCAATGGTAGTATTACCCGAAATGATATTTCTTACTTCTATACACGAGTCCATTGAAGCCAGTTTAATCATCAAGGTTTCTAGCGCAATTCTAGGTTGTTGAATAAAACGGAGTCGAGTTTCAAAATTCATAGATAATTCTAATATTCTGAGTAAATCCATATGAGAAATCTGAAACTCATCCAAGTTTACTTTAAATGAAAATTCTCGTGTTGCACCAGACTTAAACACTAAAACATCTCTCAATAACTCATTAAACCCTGATATGAAATCTGGTATAGAATGACCGCCATCAAGTACTGAATCAATTTTACTCAAAATTGCATTAATATCTTTTCTAAAAATATCTTCTAAAATATTGATATAAAATTCATCTTTAATAATCCCTAATGATAACATTACCGTGTTTGATTCTATTTTACTTCCAGAATAGGCAATCACCTGATCTAATAAGCTAAGGGAATCACGCATACTACCATCAGCTTTTCTCGCAATTAGTGTTATTGCTTCATCTTCAAACTCTATATTTTCTTTTTGTAAAATATTTTTCAAATGGTCTGAAATTAAAGATAATGATAACCGCTTAAAATCAAAACGCTGAGTTCTTGACAAAATCGTCTGTGGTACTTTGTGAGGATCAGTTGTAGCTAGCAAAAATACTACATGACCAGGCGGTTCCTCTAATGTTTTAAGAAGTGCATTAAATGCTTCTTTAGTGAGCATGTGTACTTCATCAATTATATATACACGGTAATTGCAAGAATTTGGAGGATATTTTACAGATTCCCTTAGTTCACGGATTTCATCAATACCACGATTAGACGCACCATCTAATTCTAATACATCTAAACTACTACCATCGGTTATTTCTGAACAAATCGTACAGGTGTTGCAGGGGTTTAAATCTTTTGGTGATTTACAGTTTAAGGCTTTTGAGAGAATTCGTGCAACCGTAGTTTTCCCTACTCCACGAGGACCTGTAAAGATATACCCATGACCAATTCTGTTTAATTTAATGGCATTCTGTAACGTTTGGGTAACATGGGTCTGCCCAACTACATCCTCAAAGTCTTGAGGGCGCCATTTTCTTGATAGTACTTGATAACTCATACAATTTTAAATCTGTGCACCATTAGTTGAATCCTCTGTTTGAAAGATAATAAAAACAGCCAGCTCATTTTCAGTAACCTACGGCACATACTGAAGATCTCTACCGCTGCTTCTTTCCAGACCTGACGGGGTTTGAAAACTTAATATTGCGTAGGGCTGAAAAATCAACACCGCTTATAAATATTACCCAACTCATTAAGACCCGCCCAATGGAATTCAATCCTGCGTAAGCGGATTTCAGGTTACAGGGAACCGCTAGCTCCCCATCTAGCACAGATAATTTTAAAAAATATTAGGGAAATTTACAGGATTATAATGATATGAAAAAACAGGTCAATTAGATTGTTTTTCTTCAATCTTTTTGATAAAACGTGGAATTTCATTTTCATCGACAGATTCTCTTGAATCTTTATTCGATTCTACCTTAAATCCAGTTTGTTTTACCATTTGAAATTGTTTCATTCGTAGATGATATGCACCAAATGATGCGTCTAGCATTTTTTTAACTTCACTATCAAATGATTCAATCGTTTTATTTAATCTACTTTGAAGTTCATCTAATAGAAGTGGGCCAAACTTCCCCCCAGCTTTTTCTAATAGTTCATCTAGCTCAGAAAATATTTCACTATTTTCAATCATTAAATATCCAAATTCCGCTCAAACAAAGAGCCATAAATCACTAACCCACAACCAACTCCCATGATTGGCGCGGCCAAATACATCCAATATTTTCCTGATATATCTAGATGAAAGTAATATCCAGTTAAAAACCCAATGGCAGCACCAATTAAACTCATACCAATTAATATAGATGCAAATGCTCTAAATTTAATTTTCATTTAAAATTAAACCTTAAATCTAATCCACCTGTACGCACTTGGTCTACAACCCCATCCAAATCTGTATCGTAAAATACATCATGATAATCTGCTACAAATGAAATGCTTTTTAAAACACGAATACCTAAACGAACACCTCTTAACATATTCTCATGATATTTTTCATTGTCAAATGGTGTATTGGTAAAGAATTGAGTGTAGTATACTTTTGCTTCTGTCACGTTTTCCAGTACATTTTCTTGTAATTGTAAACTCATGTGATAGTTATAAAAATTATCACTACTGTTGTCAGTATAGTCTTTAAAGATTGAAAAACTACAATTTGCACTGACTAACTTTTTAAAATGATACACTGCCTCAGCAGAGTATCCCAAACTTGGGAATTTAATCTGAGTATGATCGGTCATGCTGTAAATATCTTTTGGTAGTAAAAACTCCAACTTTTCTTGAGTAAGATCAGTACTTGTTTTTTCTTCATCTACGGCATATTCCATTACCATGTCTAATGCTTCTGTAGCATGCTCATTTAAATCGGATTGATAACGTGTATATCGTGTACGTTCATAGTCATAAGTTGTACCAAAATACTGAGGGATATGAAGTGCTGAATTCAAATTAACGGCAAATTTAAACTCCCACCAATGATGATACTTAATCCAAATACCTGGAAAATTTATTCCCCAAGTACCATCTCTATAAATACTCTTCGGTAAACCTTCTAATCCAGATAACTGCCCTTCACTTTCAATAGTATCTTCTTCCCTTACATAATAATGTGTTTCAGGAAACCAAATACCTACCATTTCACCATAGGCATAAATATCGAATAAAAATGAGTGGAATACATCCATAGTGAAATCTATTTGTGCTGCAGTAACTCCTCGTGAAAAATTTTTATTTGCTATGGAATCAGGAACAAAATCGCCAATAGATGCAAATTGATTGAAATCTCGTACAGCTCCAATACCAACGGTTAACGGAAAATACTCAGATAAAAACATGGAAGTGTGCATACCAACTAATCCACCGCCATTATTAAAATCTCGAAGACTGGCTGTAAAAAAGTCGAAGGTAAAATTTCGTTTTTCACTGGTCCAAAATAAATATGCACCTGTTTTCTTTGACCGAGGATAATCAAGGACATTTGAATATTCTTTCAACAAATTTCCATGCCCAAATGATATTCCGTCAATACTACCAATTTGTACTAAAAAATTTCTATCATAGGTTGAATATTGTAAATAGGAAAGACGGTCGAAAATATCATATATGTCATCAATCTCATTTAGGGAAGGAGAATTGCTATTAGATGCTAAAAACCCATCCACATTAAAACGAACACTAAATTGACGAGAGTTAAATGTGGGATAAATCCCAATTTTGGAATATGAATTAGAACCAATTCCTAAGTTTCCTACCATCAAATCTAATTTAAATCCACTGGGCTTGATATAAGTTTTCTCTCTCCAACGTCCCAATCCAAACAGCGGAATCAAATCATGCGAACGGTAATTCAATGACTCAATTTTAAATTCTTCAGGTTTACTTTTTTCGTGAAGTGATAATAGTTGTGAATTAAATAGATAATTAGGAAGATCACTTACTTCCGATTCAATGGTTTCAAAGAAGCCATCTTTATAAGAATAGACTGCATTTCTAGCTTCT
The DNA here is from genome assembly GCA_964344315.1 of uncultured bacterium. GTDB lineage: Bacteria > Fidelibacterota > Marinisomatia > SCGC-AAA003-L08 > D37C17 > JABHHG01. The sequence goes on from CAYFMU010000002.1 coordinate 81,051, forward strand.
ACTTCCATTCTCTTGTTTTGACGAATGTTAAAAACTTCTAATTTATGTTTTGTAACATGAATTTCATCGCCACCACCCGTATTAGACGTCATCCATAGTTCAACGGGTTTCAGCTTTAGCTGACTAGATTCGGTAAATAAAAAAGTTTTTTTACGATTAGACCGTGAATTCTTTAAAAACATGCCTCCAAAATTCAGATGAATATTTCGTGCTAGTTGTGAATCACTAAGCTTTACTTCAGATGATGGATCGATAATCACCATTGTGGTTCGATCGTTATAAATTATTTTGCAATATGAATCTTTTGCGGTTCGGATAATATCATCACTGAGGATGGTCCTTCCATTTATTGCACGTGATGGTGGAATATCTTTATCTGAAGATACAATTTGTACATGCCCTGTAATAGAAAATATGCTTCCAATGGGGTATGAATTAGCCATCAATAGTTGAAAGCAAATAAAAGCAAAGAATATTCTTGAGTATAAAATTCGGTTCTTTTTCACAAGAGTAGATGAAATATCAATCATCAAATATAAAATCATTTAATTCTGATTTTAAACGTGAAAATCGAGGGAAATGAAAATATTTGCAGAGAGAGGGGGATTCGAACCCCCGATGGATTTGCATCCATACACGCGTTCCAGGCGTGCACCTTAAACCACTCGGACATCTCTCTAATATTACCCAAAAATTTGGGGCTGAAAAGTTATCAACTTGTTCAAGTTGAATCCAAGAATATATCCTATAAAAAAACAGCCTCGGCAGTGCCGAGGCTGTACAAAACAAAAAGGAGTTATTTCTCTTGGACAAAAAATAACTACGATTAATGTACACATAAATTAAAATCTAAAATGTGCCATAACCCACAAAACTAATGTAAAAGTTTGTAATGATTAAGAATTTCTTTTTTCATAAAAAAAATCCTTAATTAATTGCGTACACTGAGCCTCTAAAACTCCCCCATTTACAGTTGATTGATGATTAAATCTAGGATCTCTACAAAGTTGATAAAGTGAACCACAACATCCCGCTTCTTCATCATACATTCCAAAATATATTTTTGCTACACGAGCATTCATAATTGCACCAGCACACATGGGACATGGTTCTTTAGTAACATATATATGGCAATCATTTAGTCGCCATTCATTCAACGTATTTGCTGCTGAGGTTAATGCAATAATTTCTGCATGGGCTGTAGGATCATTCAATAATTCTCGTTGATTAAAACCTCTACCAATAATTTTATCATCTTTTACAACGATTGCCCCAATAGGGATTTCATCTTTATCATATGCCTTTATTGCTTCATTAAGTGCAACTTTCATCCAATATTCTGGGGAATAATTTTTCATATCTGATTTGCCAATGTTGTAGCGACAATGCCAGCTGTTTCTGTCCTTAAACGCGTAATACCTAATGAAATGGTCGAAAATCTATGCTGAATTGCTAAATCAATTTCTGACTTAGTAAAATCACCTTCAGGCCCTATACAAATTAAATGGGATGATATTCCACTGTGTACATCTTTAAAACTTGAATTTATATTTTCATGAACATATCCAATACTTTTTGCATCTTCTTTATGTTCTATTTGCATAAAATTATTAAAATTTATTGGTTCATTTAATAAAGGTATTTTTCCTTGAAGTGATTGCTTGGTCGCTGAAATTATTGTTTTTCGACATTTATCAATATTTATTTTTTGACGTTCAGAATTATGAGTAATTAGCAGTGTAATTTCATCAATTCCAATTTCAACAGCTTTTTCTAAAAACCAACTAAATCTATCCATACTTTTTGTAGGAGCAATGGCAATATGGATATGGGATTTTCGATTATGAAATTCAATATTTTTGTCAATAATTCTCAATCTACATTTCTTAGGATTTTCTTCTATAATTTCACAGGTATATAAGGGTCCATTCCCATCAATAACATGTATTATTTCCCCCAATTTCTTACGCAATACACGTAAACAATGATGTGACTCTTGTTTATCCAATTGAATTTCATTTTCAAGAATATTGTTTGAATAAAATAATTGCATTATTTTAAGATGCTTTGAAGAATATAAAGCTCCCCTTCAGATTCTTCTGATGGTTGTATGTCCAATAATTTACAGATTAACGGATAAACATGAATATTTTCAAAAGATTCTATTTCTTTTCCATTTTTTATTTGTGGGCCATATGCATAAAATATTGAATGCATACTCTCAATTTTGGGATCATAGCCATGCATACCAATGGGATTATAATTCTCAGCAGAAGTTTTTGATTCAAATATAGAATACCCTTCATGGGCGACCAGTAAAATATCACCGGTATTTTCATTAGTGATATGAAATTCAAACGGGATATTTTCTTTAACATAAACATCCATATTAGGGATCCGATTTAATTGTCGTAAAATGGATGTTTTCCTAAAAGATTTTGTAGGTCTCAAATGTAGTTGAGAAACGGGTCCTTTACCATCAATATTTACGTCATAAAGACCCTTTACAAATCTATCTAAATAAATAAACTTTTCCTTATCAATGGTTGTCATTCCATGATCACTAAGTACAATTAAATTTAACGAGTCCTTTATATCCAACTCGGATATTCCATGAAGAATCTTTTCTAATAATTTGTCTGAATTTACAACTGCAGAATCTGTTTCGTCAGAATGGGGTCCAAACTTATGTCCAGTGTAATCAGGTTCACTAAAATATAACATACACATTTGAGGACGTGATTCCAACGGTAATGAGAACCATGACATGACAGAATTAATTCTTTCTTCGGGGGGAACACTCCCATCATAATGCTTAAAAATACTTGGTCGGATGTCTTTAATCTTTGCCTCTGACCCTACCCAAAAATATGTTGCCGATTTAATACCTTGTTTTTCTGCTGTGACCCAAATTGGTTCAGCACCATACCATTTACCATCCTGAACTGTATTTTTATCTCTTAATGAATAGGTTGAATTAAAATCTTTTCTGTAAAATTTATTTGCAATAATACCATGAGTTCCAGCATAAGCGCCTGTGGCTATTGAATAATGGTTCGGAAATGTAAAGGATGGAAAAACTGATATTAACGATTTAGCTTTGGCTCCTCCTTTTTCTAGCTTATCAAAATTAGGAGTATGCAATTTATCTGCATAATCATGTCTAAATCCATCGAAGGAAACAACCAATACATAAGGTCGTGCTTGAATTAAAGATGTACAAATCCATATACAAATTGTAATAATTTTCAGTATCAAACCATTTTTAGAAGAACTTCTTCTCATGTAAATTTATCCGCTTTCATTTTATTAAAACATATGATTAGCAACTGTATGATTAGGGAAAATTAATGGCTAAAATGACATATCAAAAATATTTAATTGCACTTTTTATGATTATTATGGTAGTTCCAATATTTGGAAGAAATATACCAAAGTATAAAAAAATTAAATCAGCTCAATTGAAAAATAACCAATTAGAACGTAAAATACTTGATGCAAAATCAACTCACCAACGTTCTACGAGAAGTCAAACACAATATTATTTAGATGAATTTAATGAAGATCATCAATGGCAAATTGGTGAAGGATGGGAGCATACTGATGCCAATTATTATAGTAGTGAATATAGTATAAATTCATTCGAGGATGGAGAAGGAGTATTTCAAACTTGGTCTCTTACGTCACCGGTAATAACTATACCACAAGCCCCAATAAACGAAACTATTCATTATTCATTTTGGCTGAGAAATGATATGGAAGATGGCGACGGCGATGGTGACGGTAATTTAGATGATTATTTTTCTGTTTCTCTCCTTTTAGAAAGTGAAACCAAATGGGTTATTTCTGAATTTGGCAACTATGAAGAAAAGAACTATTGGTGTGGTGACGAAGAATTAGGTGGGTATGGAAATCAATGGGTACAATATTTAGATACACCCGTTATTGAGTCCCTACCCGCAGATGCTTCGCTATCTGCTATGTTTAAATGGTCAATTGAAGATACTGAAGGTGCCGTTGAAGAAAATATTGAAGCTGTATGTGAAAATGGTCAAACTGCTGTAGATGGATGGGATCAAGCCAATGTTCAAATATCCACTAATAATGGAGAATCATGGTCTGTTATTCAATCTCCTGATGACCCTTATGACTTTCAATGTGGATACGGTACTGTATTTAATGGATTAACGGGTACTCCTGGATGGAGTGGCATTGAAGACTGGCATGATATTGCATTTGATTTATCTGAATATGTTGGTCAAGATGTAATAATTCGTTTTGCATTTTATTCTGATCCTTCATTCTCAATGGAGGATACGGATGAAGAAACTTTTTGTGACTATTGCATTGGATTCCAAGTTGATAATATTCATATCACAGCAAACCATGAAACCGTATTTCTTGATAATGCAGATGGAGAAATATCCATGCTGAGTTCAGGTGAAAACTGGAAGGAAGAATTTTACGATTATTGGGATGATGGTACTATTTCTGGTACAGGTGAACATCAACCTGGCAGCTTACACTGGGAGGAATATGGTCCTGGAACGCCATTTAATGATGAAGCAAATACCTTTCTTGACTTAACCGAATATGCGGGACAAGATGTACGATTTAGATTTCAAACCCATTTTGATGGGAATGTTGATGGAGGGTTAGGCACAGGGCTTTATATTGATGATTTCCAAGTTTATTCCGAATTTACTGAATTCTATCCCTCTCCAAGTGGACTTACAGCTGTAAATGATTCAGGGAGGGTAAAGTTATCATGGAGTAATTATCTTAACTTTAATGGCTCATATACGCATATACTTGATAATGATGATGAAGCACAATGGGGTGAATCTACCCTTGATTGTGGTAGTGAAACTGATTGCGAAACATTTATTGGAAATCCATTTTATATTTCTGGTAATTCAAAGGTGGATACAATCTATATCTATAACTCAAACTCTGAGGGTACTGAGGTCGAAATAGGTGCATTTAGTACCATCGGCCAAAATTTTAATAATGAGGCAATGTACCTTATTCGTACTACTTTAGATTCCATTGGGTGGAACAGTATTCCTGTAAATGACTGGCAGTTTTCAAATCCATTTATATTAGCACATACCATTACAGACGAAATAGCAGCAGCATTCGATAATAGTGCTCTACCCCTAAGCTTATTTTTAAGTGGTTCATGGGAGTATACTCAAACAGGCTTTGTTGGAATCCGTGCAAACATTACTAAAGAGAGTTCAGACGTATCATATAATTTATATCGTAAAACACAAGATGATGATAATTTTAATCTCTTGGAGCCATCAATTACTGATTCCACATACTATGATGATGATATTATTGATAATACAACATACACATATACAATTACAGCAACTTATCCTGATGAAACAGAAAGTGAAGCATATAGTTCTACATCAATTTCCGTGTTACCATCTTCGTATCACGAACTTAGTTTGGATGATGGTTTTTTTGAAAGTAGCATTGAACTTGAAAATAATGATAGTCTTACAGTGAGATTTTCTGCATCTCCTGATGGTCAAGATATTGTTCGGTTTAAATGGTATCAATTGGAAGATGGTGGCATTGTTAAAATAATTGTTTGGGAAGACCTTAACGGACAGCCTGGGGAAGTACTATATAATAAAATTCTTTCTGGAGTTTCACTGACTCAATATTGGAATGAATATGATCTATCCTCTGAAGGATGGAATATTTCCAATGATTTTTGGATTGGAATCAGAGCATATTCTCAATCTCAACCCATCGGCCTCAGTTATAAATTAGAGTCTAATACAACCAGTTTCAAACACAATGAAAATACATTATGGGAAACTATTTCAAACTGGAATGCGGGAATTAGAGTCTATTTAGATTGTGAATCAGATATTGATGAATGTGGTATATGCGGTGGAGATGGAAGTAGTTGTCTAGATTGTGCAGGAATCCCAAATGGAAACTCAGTTTTAGATATGTGTGGAACTTGTGATGATAACACTGATAATGATTGTGTTGCTGATTGCCTTGGTATTTGGGGTGGAAATGCTGAATTTGATGAATGTGGTGTGTGCGATGGTGGGGTAAATAATATTGATGATTGTGAAGAATGTTTATTGGGTAACGGTTGGGATTGCCTTGGAGTTTGTGGTGGAGATGCAATATCAGACGATTGTGGTGTTTGTGATGGCGATAATTCAACATGCATAGATTCATGTGGTATTCCTAATGGGGGAAATGAATGCGTTGGGTGCATGGAACCATCTGCTGATAACTATGATGAAAATGCAACAGTAGCTTGTGAAGATGATTGTTGTGAGTTTGACAATTCATTATCGCTAAATGACGACATATTGCCTTCTAAACTTTATATTTCCGCTCTTTACCCAAACCCTTTTAATCCCCTATTAAATATTGAGTATGAAATTCCACATCCCACAAATGTTTATATTAACGTCATCAATATTCAAGGGAAAAATGTGGACTCCCTTAAAAAGAATTATCATCAAGGGGGATATTACCATATTTCATGGAATGCAAATGGTTTCCAATCGGGAATCTATTTTATTCAAATTCATACTGATGTAAATACAATTACAAAAAAGGTTATTCTACTTAAATAAGTTTCAAAAATTGTAATGAGTAAAATTTTAAAAATACTCATATTGTTGATTCTGTTTAATAATGTAATTCCACAGACTTCAATATTATTTGAAATATCAAATAATGCAGAGCCTTTAGAAATATCATATAATAATTATCCTCAAATTATTAATCATCCACAGCTTGATTCTCTTTTGAAAATTTCTGGTAACTTTATAATTGAACCTTGGTTAAAATCTGCAAATCATACTGATGTTTGGAATAATATTTATCTCGATAGAATTTATAGGGTTACATTTAATAATTTATCTCGAAATAATATTGAAGTTTTAAAATCAACATTAAAAAAAATACCTCTAATAAAATCAATACAAATTGACCCCACAGTCAAATTATTTTACACTCCATCCGATACATATTTCGAACAAAATCAACAATGTGGATTAACGTTTATTGAATCTGATAAAGCATGGGATATCTGGTTTAATAATGATGCAATCCCTTCAAGTAATACTGTATTATTGGCATCTGTAGATAGTGGCGTTGATTATACTCATCCAGACTTAGAGCATAATATTTGGATAAATTCTGGAGAAATTCCAAACCACTTACTTCGATATATAGATACTGATGGTAATCAATTTATATCTACTGAAGAAATTTTTGAATTTATTACTGACTCCAATCAAGATGGTGTAATCAATTTAAAGGATGTTATAGATGAAAATTCCATCCTACTCAATAATACTGATGACGATGGTAATGGTTTTATAGATGATATAATTGGTTGGGATGCCTCAGGATTTGTGTCAGAAGCCTCTGGTAATGCGAACCCTGATAATGACCCCTTCCCTGATGCTTCAGGAAGCAGTTGGTCACATGGAACTCATGTGGCTGGTATTTTGGGAGCAACATCGGATAATAATATAGGAATTGCATCGGTAGCATTTGATGCTAAAATAATTCCTGTAAAAGGTGCACGATACAATGAAGATGAAAATAGTTTTACATTAAGCGATACATATGATGGTATGCTATATGCTGCAAAAGCAGGGTATTATGCTGATACATTTACCATAATTAATTGTAGTTGGGGTAGTATGATTGAAAATATCAATACCCAAAATTCATTTCAAAATGCTGTAATTAATGTAATTCATGATAATTATGGGGCTATTATTGTTGCGGCTGCTGGAAATGGTGAAATGGATGAAGAAGGAGAATGGACTGGAGATGAAATATATTCTCAATTCTTCCCAGCAAGTTTTGATAATGTAATTTCAGTATCTCCCATTGATTGTAATGGAATTTGGAATAATTGGGCTACATATCACCCAACTATTGATATTGCAGCCCCAGGTGAACATATTGTAAGTACCGTCATTAATGGAGGATATGAATCGTGGAGTGGGTCTTCAATGGCAAGCCCAATGGTGGCTAGTTCACTAGGTTTGTTAAAAATATTCTACCCCCTTAAATCAAATGAGGAATTAAGTGAACTCCTTTTAGAATCTGTAGACAATACCTTATATTCCCCTCATTTAAATGAAAATTATGAAAATTGCAATGGCAATACTGGGAATAATTGCTTGGGAGAAGGATATCTAAATATTTTCAATACACTTCCTGAAGATATGATTTTTTATGGATGTACCGATTCCAATGCGTGTAATTTCAATTTAATAGAAAATCAAAATTGCACAAACAATTTTGGAGATTGTATTGATGATGGAAGCTGTTTATACAATGACTGCGATGGAATTTGCGGAGGCACTGCTCAAGAAGATATTTGTGGTAATTGTAATGGAAATGGTCCTGAGTTTGAATGTATTGATGGAAGTTTTAAATGTTTACCTACAGGATGCCAATGGATAAAACCATCTGCAAATTATCCTAACCCATTTTCAGATGAAACTTCTATTAAAATCTTTCTTAATAACAATGATTTTGGAACCCTTGAAATTTTTAATATTCTTGGTGTAAAAATTGATAGTCAGAGTTGGAGTGGTGAGACTGGAGAGGTTATCATAACATGGGATAGTAAAAACTTTCCCGAAGGAATCTACCTTTATAAATTGTCATTTAATTCTGGACTATCTGTCTATGGCAAGATGACTAAATTGAATTAAGTATATGATTTACAATACTTACTATATCCAGAATATTGATAATTCCATCACTATTAAAATCCGCAGCATCAACCCACTCTAAATTACCCAATACAATATTTACTGTGGAGACCACATCTAAAATATTGATGATTCCATCACTATTCACATCTCCCAGAAGAATATTATCCAAATAATCTAAAGGATATTTTTGTGCACGTGCAATCCAATATCCTGAAATAGAAGAATCATACGTATAGTCCCATACGATTTCACCAATTGGATTCACTTCAATCAATCTGGAAGTATGGGTTTGAGTTATCAATGTATTTCCATTTTCTAACCGAAATGCTCCTCCTTGCATGGGTGTGGTAAAATCATTGGAGTATTCCATCTCTAAATCAAATGGTCCATAAACATTATTTAATTCAATATTATAATTACCTTGTTCATTAAGCGGTGGGATTATCTCTAAAACTGCTGATTCATTTCCAGTATGAAAATTATTAAATATTATTAAATTTCCCTCACCGGGAAACCCTTCTGGAACCCAATTAATTCCATGCTGTGCGTTTAAAATTTGATGTGATACATCACCACTTTGATAATTTGCAGGATTTCCCCATCGATACAATAAATCCCCTCCTTTTCCAGAGTTACCTCCAGAATGGGATGCAGCTTCTTCAATTGTAGTACTATGGTCAATAATATAAATTTCATTTTGTATACGTGAAGAAATCACAATTTGATCTAAAAATTCGTTATAATCTATGGCATTAATATGCATCCAATCGGCATTAGCCCCTTGTGGACCTCCAGCATTATTTCCTACACTTCCGCAGTTAATATCAAATAGTTCAGGGTGTTCTGAAATTATTCCATAATTGGGTAACTGAGAATCGACATCCTGGACTAGGTGATCCCACAAATGCCATTCCCATACAATTGCACCACTATAGGGTTCGTATTCTAAAATTGCTGTAGACCACATTTGATTCAAAGTACTACTAATAGACTCTCGCCCTAGTGCAAATGCTTCCTCAGCAGTTTTATTTTCCCATGCAATAACCAAAATATTTCCGTTTGGTAAAGGTTCTACATCGTGATGATGTTGATATTGCTCGTTTGAAACTATGATTTCCCATAGTATTTCACCATCCCAACCAACACCTTGAATTCCACCTCCAACTCCGCCAGCATCCATTGTAGGGAATTCAACTCTAAAAGGATAAACAAGGGTACTATCTTGCAGTAAATATGGCATACTTGCAGGACCTCTTTCATGATTCCATATATGGATAAAGTTTCCATCTTCATCCATTAAATATGTTTTTGCTTCTCCACCAGAGGTATAAGGTGAAAATAGTACATTCCCTTCACTTATTTGTGGAAAAAGTATATTTATAAAAATGGTAATAATTATTAGCTTGGGATTCATTAATTATCCAAAATCACATTTACTATACTTACAATATCTAATACATTTATAATGCCATCGTTATTATAGTCTGCAGCATCAACCCAATCTAAATTGCCTAATACAATGTTTACAGTGGATACTACATCCAAAATATTGACGATTCCATCACTATTCACATCACCTAATAATTCATTAGCTTGTAAATAATCCATTGGATATTTTTGTGCACGAGGTATCATACCTGAATCTCCAATATGCGTATAATCCCACTGTATATTACCAACAGAGTCTACTTCAAAAATCCTTGTACTATTTGCATCAGTAATCAGTGTATTACCATTACCCAATCTAAACGCACCCGATTGTCTATCTGATTGAAAATTATCATATAATATCCAACTCGCTTCGTTGGGTCCAAATTCTCCATTTGAATTCAAATCATAACAACCACCATTATTCAGTGAAGTTTCCCACTCCATTACTGCAGATGTAAAGGGAGTAAAAAAATTATTGAATAAGATGATGTTACCTCCACCAGGGTAGCTTGAAGGAATCCAATTCACAGAATGTTGGTCATCTAATTGTTTATCATTTTCATCTCCGTGTCCATAATTTTGTGGATTTCCCCATCGATATAAAAAATCTCCACCTTTCCCACAATTACCACCGGAGTTACTTGCAGCTTCTTCTGTTGTAGTACTATGATCAATGATAAATATTTCATCATGATGTCGTGAAGAAATAATAATTTGGTCTAACTCTTCGTTATAATCTATGGCATTTAGATGAAACCAATCTCCATTTCCACCTCCAACTTCACTACCTACTGCACCTCTGTTTATATCAAACCGTTCTGGGTGTTCTGAAACTACCCCATAGTTTGGCAATTCTGGGTATTCATCTTGTATTAAATGATCCCATACATGCCATTCCCATACCACATTGGCATCATTATTAGGTAGGGGTTCAATCTCTAAAATTGCAGGAGGCCATACTTGATTTAAGGGGTTATCAACCTCAATTCGACCAAGTTCATATGCTTCATCAGCTGTCTTTTTTTCCCATGTAAGCACTAGGATATTACCATTGGGAAGCGGTTCAACATCATGATGATGTTGGTATTGAGAATTAGCAATATGATAATCCCACAATATGTTTCCATTCCAATCTATGATTTGGATGCCTCCACCTACACCGCCTGCCACCATAGAGGGGTTTTGTACAACATACGGATAAATTATGGTACTATCTGGCAAGAGATATGGCATACTTGCTGGACCTCTCTCATGCTCCCATTGATGAATAGTGTTTCCATTGGTATCAAGAAGATGTGTGGATGTACCTGTACCTGCTGCATATGGTGTAAAAATAGTGTAACCTTCCCATACTTCACCTTTAACGATGAATATAAATATTATCAATATGAGAAATTTTCTATACATTGATTAGCTACCTAATATCACGTTTACAATACTTACAATGTCTAATACATTTACAATTCCATCACCATTAAAATCTGCTGCTGGAGTAAAGTCAGCCATACCTAATACAATATTGACCGTACTTACTACGTCTAAAATGTTAATTAATCCATCGTCATTCACATCTCCTGGTGTATATGAGGCTGAAAAGAAATCAATGGGATATTTTTGTGCACGAGGAATCATTTCAGAATTGCCAGGATGATAGTAATTCCACTCTATATCTCCATCAGCATTTACTTCAAAAATTCGTGTGCTATTTGCATCAGTTATGAGAGTATTACCATTACCCAATCTAAATGCACCAGATTGCACATTCGAATGAAAATTATTTGTATATACCCATAAAGGTTCATCGGGGCCAAAGGTATCACCATTTAAATCATAGCAGCCATCTTCATTAATAGTGGTTTCCCATTCAAAGATAGCTGAATTATTATTTGCATAGCTGTTATTAAACAAAATCAAATTTCCACCACCAGGATAATCTGATGGTATCCAATTTACAGAATGCTGGTCATTTAACTGACGATCAGAGGTATCTCCTTGTCCATAATTTTGTGGATTTCCCCAACGATATAGGAAATCCCCACCTTTCCCACAATTTCCTCCATTATGACTTGCAGCTTCTTCAGTAGTAGTGCTGTGATCTATGATAAAAATTTCATCATGGTGGCGAGATGAGAAGGCAATTTGATCTAAATCAGAATTATAATCGATAGCATTAATGTGGAACCAATCTCCATTGGCTCCTCCAGGTCCACCACTACTTCCTGCATTTCCCTCGTTGATATCAAAGAGTTGAGGGTTCTCTGATGGATCTCCATAATTGGGATAGCTCGTACTTACATCTTGAATTAAATGATCCCACAAATGCCATTCCCATACAATATTTGCATCATTTGAGCCTACAGGTTCCAATTCAAAAATTACTTCTGACCACATTTGATTAAGAGAGTTATTGATAGTTTGTCGACCCATAGCATAGGCCTCAGTAGAGGTTTTCTTTTCCCATGCAACAACAAGAATATTACCATTGGGTAATGGATGCACATCATGATGGTGTTGATAATTTTGATCAGACACTTCAAAATCCCATAAAATATTACCATCCCAATCGATAATTTGGATTCCGCCGCCCACACCTCCAGATACCATGGTAGGATTTGGTACTTGATAGGGATAGAGAATTGTACTATCAGGATATAAATAGGGCATACTTGCAGGGCCATTACTGTGTGACCATGTATTTACCGTATTCCCATCAGTATCTAATAAATAGGATGTTGTACCAAACCCGGCCTGTTGCGGAGTAAATATAGTATATCCTCCCCATACCTCTGAAAATGATACACTAAAAAATAATACAAAAATCAATGTCTTAAACATTTATTCTCCCTCTAATCAATGTTAAATTTTACAAGGTTTTAATTACGTGATTTTGTAATAGATTGTAAAATAATGATACTTTTTACAGTCTTGATGACAAACCTAAATTTAAAATGTTAACTTTATGCCAAATTAACTGTCAAGAATCAGTTAATAATAATGAAAATTAGAAAATAATGAAAATATCAACACGTAAACGACTATTTACGGCATATAAAATAATTGGTACAAATTTTAAGACATGGATTTCTCCCATTTTTACGGGAATAATTTTGGCCTTTCTTAAAATTTTCGTATTTATTGGATTAGCTTTAGATCATCTATTTTATCCAAAAATCAGGAATTCTACCCTTAAAAAACCTATAATTATTGTGGGTAATCCCCGTTCAGGGACTACATTTTTACACAGATATCTAATCAATAACGGAATTGGAACTGGTGGACAATTATGGAAACTACTCTATCCATCATTAGTTTTACAAAAACTAGTAACTCCATTTTTACCCATTTTAGAGAAAATTAGTCCTACACGGCACCATTCTACCGTAGCACATAAAACCAGTTTACAGTCAATAGAAACAGACGATGCATCCATATTTTTTAGATTTCTTGATGGTTTTTTCCTCTATGGATTTATCATGTCATGGGCAGAAGAAGACCTTTTCCCCTGGTTTGACCCTAAAAAACGAAACACTTCTAAACGAGACTATGCATGGTTAAAATCAATTTGGACGCGTTCCGTAGTTTCAAGTAATGCAGACAGATATATTGGAAAGTTATTTTCTGTAAGTGCCAATGTACCTCAATTTTTAAATGAGTTTCCCGATGCTAAAATACTTTATATGTTAAGAGATCCTCTCAGTGTTATTCCTTCGGGGTTGAGTTTAGTTACGGGAGTTTTAGATAAACGTTTTGGTTTTTGGAGTCTTCCAAAAGAACGGCAACAACATTTCATTAATCGCTTATACCATGCACTTATTGAATTACAAATTCGTTTTACTATGGATTGGAATAATGGAAATATTGATAAAAATCGGGTAATGATTGTAAAATTTGATAATTTAATGAATGATTTTGACACGCTCATGGCTGATACACTCAAATTTGTTGATTATAAACCTTCTAATGAATTTTTAGAAGAAATTAAAGCCACTGCTGATAAGCAACGGACATTCAAAAGTAAACATCAATATGATTTAGACAAATTTGGAATAACAGAAGTACAAATTAAAAAAGATGCAAAGTTGATATATGATACATTTTTTACGGACTAATTTTTTTATACTCATTCTATTTTCATTTATTTTCTCTGTAAATATACCCTTAAATGTGGAGGATAAAGAGTGGACTTTCCTCCAAGAGAATGATATTAAAATTTCATGGACATATCATGATGGTTTTCCTTTTTGCAAAGCGACCAAAGTATTTAAACACCCTCCACAGGACATAAAGCTCCTCTTAGAGGATAAAAAAAATTACTATAAAATTTTTGATCGAATTGAATATTCACATCCCATTACTGAAGATATTGTCCATATAAAATTAGATATGCCATTCCCATTTTCTGGTCGTGATTATATTGTTAAATATGTGTATACAAAAATGGACTCTAATGAAATTTATACCTTTAACGCTACAAATGAAGTGGATGTTAAAGTAGATGATGATTATGTTCGCTTGGTACATGCGGCTGGTGCATGGATTATCTCACCTCATAGCGATTCAACTACTGAACTAACCTACATATGGAATGGAGAACTACGAGGGGATTTCCCCAATTGGGCATTAAATAAGGCATGGATTGAACAAGGCAATGAGGTATTAACATGGTTAGCCGACGCACTTCAATAATTTCATATTTTATTGGGGGTATTGTTATATTTTTTAGCGCTCCAGTTTTTTCTCAAGTTGGATTTGACTATAATGGAAATATATTGTTCGGAACCATAAACCGCACCTCTGATGCCAGTTTAATAAAGGTACCCTTTAGATTTATTAATTTAAAATCAATTGCAGAGTTTAAATCTTTATCACTACATAGCAATTTAGCACTTGAAGTTTCATTGAGTGATGAATCCATGAAGATTGATAATAGAGAATTATATTTTAGCTGGTACCCAGATTTTGGTGAGTTTAGATTTGGTAAACAAATAAATAGTTGGGGTGTTGGCTCAACTAATAGTCCCATGGACATCCTTTCGCCAATTAACTACTATTATTTCTTTTCTCGTGGTATTGAAAAAAATATCGGCACACTATCATTGGCTATGGATGTTGATATATGGGGATTCAAATTGGGAGCGGTAATTCTTCCTCATCACCATATACATGAATTACCTATCGAAGATCCTGAAATGCCAATATCAATAGACAATCTCCCTAAAGAAATGATTTTTACGAATGTTGAAAACCCATTACAGTATGGAATTTCAGTAGATAAAAATATTTATGATATTGATATAACTTTATCATACTTCAATGGCTATGACAAATTAATGACTTTTTATGGTGCCAATTTATGGGGAAATAATAGGACGCAAGATCCAGGTTCGGCATATATTGATACCGTTCTAAGTTTTAGAAGTACTGAAGTATTTGGTGTAGGTACCTCTACTTTTTTAGGTGATTTAACATTAAAATCTGAATTTTCATTTTTTAAAACAGATGACAAAATAGATTATAGAGAAAATATTCATCGAAATTTTACGGGAATAATTGATGATGTGTGTAATCCTATAGATATTGCTGCTGGAGGTTGTGAAGAATATCTATTAGAGAATCTCCCTGTTGGCACAGAAGCAGAGTACTATCAATTTTTAATTGAGGCAGAAATTCCACTCCTATGGGATATCCAATTTAACAGTCAATTTTTAAAATATAAACTTTTACAAATATCAGATGGATTCGACCCTGAAATAAGTATTGAGGAATATATTAATCTAACACCAGTTGATAATTTCATTCCAGGGCTGGGTTCATCAATTTTTATGTTTACAATGCATGATTATGAAAAAGGTCCAAATGGCGAAACCGTATTATATCTTCATGATTCATCTGTATTATATCTTAATTTTAAAAAGTTCCTATTAGACCATACGTTAGAGGTAAATGTTAGAACCTTTAAAGATTTACTCAATAAGGGACAACTATTTGAAATAGAAAGTAGATACGCCATTTCTGACCAATTTAATATGGCTATTGCTATCAATAAAATTACAGGAAATAGAACGTATAATAATTCATACATGTTTAATAGCATGGAAAATTTTTCACATATGAGAATTGAATTCAAGTACAGTTTTTAATGAATAATTTTAAAATTACGGGCTATGGTTTTTATCTTCCTGAAACTATTGAAACGTCTGCTGAAATTGCACCCAAAATAGGAAAAACTGAATCTTGGATTATATCTCGTACTGGAATCAAAGAACGACGTAAATCCTTATTAGATGTGGATGAAATGGGGGCAATAGCTGCAACGAAAGCGCTTAATGGTAAAACTCCAGACTTGATACTGAATGCCTCTGGTGTACCTAAACAAACTATCCCTGATACCTCTACATTTATACAATCTAAACTAGGATTCGAAGGCATTCCTTCATTTAGCATTCATGCTACTTGTTTATCATTTTTAGTGGCATTAAAAACTGCCTCAAATTTTATACAAAATGGTGATTATAAGCATATTCTCATAGTGTCCTCTGATAGAGGAACACGCGGACGTAATTTTAATGAACCTGAAAGTGCAGCATTATTAGGTGATGCAGCTGCAGCTATATTGATAGAACCATCAAGTAATGATAGTGGGTTACTACATTGGAATATGAATACATGGCCCAAGGGTGCGTCACACACAGAAGTGAGAGGCGGTGGAACATTTAAGCATCCACAAGACCCACATACTACAGATGCAGATAATTTATTTACCATGAATGGCCCAATGATTTATAAAATGGCACGTAAATATGTATATTCTATGATTCATGATGATTTAAATATAATGGGAGTTAAAAAATCAGATATAAAGTTAGTAATTCCACATCAAGCATCAGGATTGGCTGTGAAAGCCTATACTAAATATGGTGAATTTTCTTCAGAGCAGGTCATGGACATTATTTCATATACAGGAAATTGTGTAGCCGCATCGCTTCCTTTAGCATTGGCCATAGCTTATGAAGAAGGTAAGTTTACTGATGGAGATTTGATATATCTTATTGGGACTGGTGCAGGACTCTCCGTTGCATCTGCACTTTTAAAGATTTAGTTATTTTAATAGTACCATTTTGTTGATAAAGATTTTATCTCCAGCGATTAATTTATAAATATAAATCCCAGATGGTAATTGAACTCCCCTACTATTTTGGGAATTCCACTTGACTGAATAATTTCCTGCTTGTTGATTGCTATTCACTAATTGTTCAATTTTTTCACCTTTCAGATTGTAAATGGATAGCTCAATATTACTCATACGTGGAATTGAATATGATATTGTTGTATTCGGATTAAAAGGATTTGGATAATTTTGTGCTAAGGAATAGTTAATTGGAATCTCACCAGAAATAGATAATGGCTGCCCTTCACAATCATATTCATCCAATGGATATGTAACACAATCCTGCTCAAAACAACCATTTCCACAAATATCACAATCATCTATAACTGCAGTTCCACCGCATTCACCTAAACAATCAATTTCTATTATACAATTTCCATCACAATTAAAATTATTTTCAGCGTATTCGCACACTCCATTTATCGTTGCATTTTCATCAAAATTACATGCAATAGAGTCCATGCAACCTGTACATGAAGAATTGTCCCCATTACAAGCTTCACATTCATCAAACACATTTTCTTCACAATATTGCTCATCATTTATATCAGAGTTATTAATTACATAACCTGTAGGAGCAAAACAGCTACTCAATTCTACATTGGGATTTCCCAATCCATCACAATCTGAATCTTCATAATAACTGGCCTTTGTTATTTCTAAAGTACATATCCCACATTCATCAATAATAGCTATACCATTACAATCCCCATTACAATCGGTTTCAGAGCAGGGGGTATCATTAATGAAATAAAAATTTAACGCACTTGACCCTTCTGCATTATTAATTGAAATATTTTCAATTGTAAGTGGATCATTATCAACATTAATATTTAATAATGTACCGCTCCCCGCAGGAATACTCCCCCCTGATAATGAGAATCCATTTATTTCACCATTATTAATGGTAATAATATAGCCGTTACTTAATGCATCACCTATGCCTTCATTATAGCCTGAAGCGTTTGAAATCATGAATGTAAAAGCACCCATATCCCATGGTGAATAATAGTCTATATTCCAACTTCCATCTTCTTGCTCAATAGGTGAGAGTGTACCATATTCTGCACAAGTGCTTCCATCACCATCACAAACACCACATTCATCTAGTGTTGCAAACCCACCCCAAATTCCAAGACAATCAACATCACAATCATTATTAGGATTATCATCACATACCCCACACATATCTTCTGATGAACCATATCCAGGATGTCCTGGACAAATACCATTACAGTCTGGGCAATTACATTCACAATCTTGAGGAGTGGTAATTTGAAATGAATAATAAAATTGATCTAATGATGTATTAAAGAATGTTGCATCTTCAATACATGATGGGATATCTACACATAAATAGTTTCCTCCTGATGCAAAATATGGATAATTATCAGATGAGCCATCTGTATTATTCCAATCTAAATTTAAATTGCAAATAGATTCAGGAAGTGAAGTGAGCTGATTATTAAATATCCATAAATATTCAAGGGGTAATATTTCTCCAATGCTCTCTGGGATTAAGGTAATTTCATTATATCCCACATCTAGAATTTCAAGTGATGTTAAATCACCTATGGACTCTGGCAATGTTGTAAGCTTATTATTGTTAAGATATACATTCTTTAAACTAGGTAACTCCGTGAATGAATTGGGTAGTGAAGTTAATTCATGCCATTCTAAGTATAAATGAACAAGGGAAGATAAATTCCCGAAATTGCTCGGTAAAGACGATAACTTATTATTTAAACCAATACCTTCATCTGTCCCACTATATGTGGCAACCAAAATTTTTAACTCACCTGAATTCCATGTTTGATTCCCAATACTTAATACACTATTCTCATCCAAATTATTTTCAACAATGATGTTTTCTAGGACTTCAACATTTGAATTTAGGAAGCAATTATCAGAAGTATTGAGAAGTGTGGCGGTTTCTGGGATGTTTTCAAAAAATGTATAACCTTCGTTACACTGAGGTAAAACCATATTCAGGAATAAAATTAGAATAATTATCTTTTTCATTTCAATAAAATTACTTTTTGAGTTAAAACTGATGAATGTGTACTTATACTTAATATATATATGCCACTACTATTTAGTGATGCATTCCATGAAAAGTCATGAACCCCTAATTGTAAAATATCATCAAAAATATTTTCTATCAATTGTCCATGTAAATCGTAAACATTAACAACTATATTTTGAGGGTAATCAACTTCAATTTTTGCATTTAAAATAGGATTAAAGGGATTAGGAAAAACTGAATGTATATTTACAGAATGAGGCTTTTGCATTTGGGAATTAGAAAGTGTAATATCACATGATGAATTATCACCTCCACATATACCACAAATATCAGCTTCTTGGCCATCTTCACACGCAAGCATAGTAAAAAAATCTTCGTACTTATGTGCACGATATAAAGGGCCATCACCATCTCTTAAATTGTACTTACACTCCCACACTAATTCTTTATCTTCAGTGACTTCCCATGAAGTACCACCATCGGCAGTAACGGTGATGAAATAGTTTCCATTTTTCAATTTTTGTACATTCCCAGATTGAGCACTATACAATTCTTCAGGTAAAATATACTCCCAAACAATTTTGGCAGACTTATCCGTTTCATTGATTTCTATTTCAATAGCTCGAGTTCGAGGTGATGTATAATCTTCAAAAATATATGAGCTTAAGTTTCCATTGTCTAGTGTAACTATATTCCCATTTTCGAGTAATTGCAAACCATGCTGAAATGAAAAAGAATTGTAGTTTCCTTCTTCATCTAAAAGTGGTATATCTATAAATGAAGTATCAGCATTAAATCCATATACAGATTGAATTAATGGATACATACTTTGCTGATCATACCCTAAATTCCACAAGATTTCTTTAGTTTCATAATCTATTTTAGTAATCTTTGATAAATGACGTGAAGATAAGTAAATAGCATTCTGACTTTCACTAAAGGCAATAGCATTAAAATGAGTCCAATCAAATGGATTTGCCATATCATTTGCAGTATTATTCCAAATACCTCCCAAGATATCAAAATCTAAATAATTATACATTTCAAATGATGAAAATGTCCAGAGTGTGTCATTTGTTACAGGGTCCCATTCAACTAGTTTTTCACCTAACCAATCAAATTCAAATGATTCACCATCTACATTAAATCCAATATCTTCAAAATCTTCTTCCCATGGAAAAGAAACATCTGATCCAGATGTAGGAATAGGCCCTAGTCTAATATCTGGAGCTAAAGTTAAATAATTTCCATTTGGCAATTTTAATATTTCATGTTGCAAAAACCCATCTTCTTCGAAAATTGCATCGTCATTTTCATGAAAAATAATATTTGAATATATATCTACACTTCCTCCAGAAAGCAAATATTCATAATCTTCACTATATACTCCGCCTAATAATTCTCCATCATCAGAACGATTAAAATAAACAAATGAATCTGCACTGCCACTATTCCACACTTCATTTCCAGAATCGTCAAAAGCAGCTGAAAAATTGTAGAGGTATGAGCCAACAATTGTATATCCATCACTAATATTCACATTATTATGAATAGTAGTTTCTACAGGCCCAGGAACTGGATTGTCTAGAAAAGAAGAAAATGATTTTCCTGTAGTAAAACGACCAATTTCATTTAATATATTCATTCCATATTCATCCGATATCTTCCAAAAATAACTTTCATTCCATGTTAAATCTGATACAGTATAATAGGTCCGATCTGTTTGGTAACTTGATACGTTATGAATAAAATTATCATCTGTAGAAATTTGTAAACTGTACAGAGATACATCCTCAACAGCATCCCACCAAAAATTAATTATGGTTGCATTAATTTGTGTATCAATTGGAGGATTGATAATATCCGAATATAGGCAAGCCATCCCACACAATACTGAAATAAAAAATTGCAATGTAATTTTCATATAATCCTCTATGAGGTTATTTTCAACAATTAGTTAACTAGGAAAATTTGCATACATGCAATTTCAATTGCCAAGTAACAATATATTAAATTTTACATTAGATTTAGAGGTTGGGTTTGACCGAACTGCTGGTCCCTCTCTGAATTATAAACAAATGGTGGAACTATATATTCTTGTACTGAATCGTATTGGGATACTACATCCCCAATTACAATAATTGCAGGGGCTTCAATTTTTTTAGAAATAATTGTTTCATGGAGGTCGATTATATTACAAAATTCTTCTTTTTGAAATGGTAATGTAGCATGTTGTATAATGGCTACAGGAGTTTTTTCATCTAATCCATTTTGAATAAGTTTTTTCGAAATAGATTTGGCATTTTTAATTCCCATATATACAACAACGGTTAAATTAGCTTGAACAATCTGTTTCCAGTCCACATCATTTGATTGAGCATTATGACCAGTTATAAAAATAGTTCCTGATGACAATTCACGATGTGTCAATGAAATTCCTGAATATGCTGCAGCTCCTAATCCAGCAGAAATTCCCGGAATGATTTCAAATCTAATATGATGTTTAGTTAAAGTTTGTACTTCTTCTCCACCTCGACCAAACATAAATGGATCACCACCTTTTAATCTAACTACATGTTTCCCTTTTTGTGCATGAGTAATCATAAGATCTTCAATATCTTTTTGAATATATGATTGCTTTCCACACCGTTTGCCTACAAATATTAGCTCAACATCATTTGTGGCTAATTTGAGTAAATCTGGATGAATAAGTGAATCGTAAATAAGTACATCACATGTTGAGATGGTTTTTGCACCTTTAATTGATATAAGCTCTGGGTCTCCAGGTCCTGCACCCACAATACTCACAAAGCCCATTTTTTGTTGAAACTGTTGTTTTGATAATGTTTTTAAAATAGATTTTCTATCTTGGAATGAATCTACCTTATTTTGAAGTTCTGCTCTTATTTTATTTAACGATTGAATTATTTCATTGGTAGAATGTGGAATTACTTTTTTAATTGCATCTCTTACTAATTTCGCAACGCTTGGACTCTTTCCATTGGAGGATACTGCAACTTTTAAATCTCCTTGCGTATAAACCGAACCCAAATAAAATGTACATAAATGGGGTTGATCCACAACATTCACTGGAATATTAAGTCCTTTAGCATCATTGTAAATTTCTTTATTTACAGAAGAATCAGACGTTGCCCCAATGACAACTTTACGGTTAAATAAATCATGTTTTTCGTAAGGTTTATTAATGATTTTTAATTTATTCTTAATTTGTAGTTTTATAATTTCTTCAATAACATCTGGGGCAATGACTGTTATGTTTGCCTGTGCATCAATCAACTGTATAATTTTCTGAAAGGCAACTTTTCCACCACCAACAACTACAACGTTCTCATCCTTTAATTTATAAAAGATGGGGAATAAAATATTTTCATTCATTAGTTCTTCTCATTTGGTTTTACAATTCTGATTTTACCATTTTCTTGATTGAAATGGAGTCCACATTCGGTTTTATTGCTCCCTCTCCATCTTCCTGCACGGTCATCTTCACCAGGCTTTACAGATGTGGTGCAATGGGTACAGCCTAAACTGGGATATCCTTTTTCATGCAATTCATTATACGGTAAATTATGTTCCTTAATGTATGCCCACACTTCATCATGTGTCCAATTAATTAAAGGATTGATCTTCGAAACATTGTACCGGTCATCATATTCAATTGTATGAGATAGTTGTCTCATTTCCGTTTGGGATTTTCGTATTCCTGTAATCCATACATCATAAGATGACAATGCTTTCTTTAAAGGCATTACTTTTCGAATATTACAACATAGATTTGGATCTCTGTTCCATAATTCTTTACCGTATAACTCACCTTGTTGATTAAGGCCTATTTGGGTAGAAAATCGCTTGAATTTCATGTTGTAGAATGATTCCAACTTTTCTTTTAACTCATAAGTTTCTTTAAACAGAACCCCAGTATCAATATAGAATATATCCACATTAGGATTTACTTTTTTCAATATATCTAATAATACTACTCCAGGAGCTCCAAAACCTGTTCCCATAACTACATTATTGACTCCAAAGTGATCTATTGTCCATTTTAATAATTCAACAGGATCTACGCTTATCCCACTGAGTTCATACTGTTTTACTGCATTTTGATGTACTGTATTCATTTCTACTTTCTTATTGAATGTTAATTTTTAATCGTGAATTATCAAAGGGTTCTTGGACTGATAAAACTTGGTTGTTAAAAATGCCACTAGTATATTGAAGTAACTCCATACCAGATTCTTCATTATTAGGGAAAGTATATCTATTATTTGAAATTAACTCATATTCATCACTAAATTCAATCTTATCTCCCAAGACGTCATCGATTTTTATAAGTTCTACAGCAAAATCAAGATACTCTTTTATCCCTTTTATTGCATCCACAATGCTTCCACCCAATGGTGCTTTTCGAATATACTGTATACCTGGTTTTTTATCTTCAAAGTCAATTACAATGTGCCCCTCATGAGCAATAAGCATAATCTGTGGCCCATCTGGGATATGATTATAATCTGCCACATCAATCATAAGATGTTGAGGAAATCTATCCTCCTGAATCCATCGGTGAAAAACAGGAATAAATGACTCAACTCCAATATGTAGTGATGTAAAATGCCGTTTTAGTCCAAATTTATACATTATATTTCTCCTCTTGAAATACGTGCATAGCACGAATGTGCCGCTTCAATAAATAACTGTGATTCTTCTACATGCTGACGGATTTGGTCTTCATTAAATTGAATATCTTTTTCATCATACCGCCTTATTAGATATCGACCAAATTTCCCCTTAGCATATTTATCATAAAATCGTTTCGTATCAAAAAATCTAGTTTTGAATTCATCAACAATAATTTGTGGAGAATTCTCCACATCATAATGTTCTATTCTAATTAATGCCCGTGCAGCATTGAGCATAGCTTGGAGAGATTTCTCATTGGCTTCCTCAAATGAGTTTTCGTCCAATGCCAGTTGAGCTTCAAACACTTCTCGTTCAGCCGTTTGCAATTCAAATTCTTCACGAGTAACAATTTCACCAGCACATTCACCCACACCAATATCTCCCAATGAAAATTCACGAGGATCACCCCAATCAGAATAATATGATTTATCTTCTTCATAGGAAGGTACCGTCATCTCAACTTCTATCAATGAACGCATATACTTTTTCCCCACACGGCCAACATAATCTTGAAACGATTCATCTTTTGACTTTCGCTCTTTTACGAATGACCCTGTTATTATAGATACAACATTAGGTATTTTTTTAGATGGGACAGCACCTATAGCCATACCGTAAGAACCACCATTATTTTTCCACTCTCCACCTAATACCACTTGGAAGTGAGGAACTTTGAATCCTTTAATATTTCGTGAATTACCATAAAATCCAATATCAGCCACATGATGTTGACCGCAAGAATTGAAGCATCCACTCACTTTTATACGAAGCCCTTTTATAGCCTCGTCCATTTCTAAACTCTTTACCGCCAATTGAGTCCGAAGCTCACCAGCTAATCCTCGTGATGATGCAATGCCAAGTTTACAGGTATCTGTCCCTGGACATGAGGTAACATCGACAATAGTTCCTGCATCGGGAATAGCTAAATCGATTTCTTTTAACGCTTTGTGAAGTTGAGGTAAATCAGAATTACTTACCCATCGTAATACAATATTTTGTTCAACAGTGAGCCGCATAGCATCACCTACATATTGCTCAGCAATAGCCGCCAATTTTCGTCCTTGATGAGAAGAGAAATCCCCCAAAGGTAACGCAAGGGTTACCACTGAATATCCTTGTTGGCGTTGGGGATACACATTAGTACTTATCCAATGATCAAAATCTGGTTCATCACTACTTGAATTTATGTCACTGGGGTCTTTTATGGCTTTTTCACCATATACTGGATCCTCCTGCAAATAACTTGTCCATCTATCATCATGGGGTAAAATTTTTCGTTCTTCTAATACTAATTTTCTAAACTCATCAATTCCCAGTTTTGCAATCAAAAATTTTATTCTGGCACGGGCACGATTTTTCTTTTCACCCAATCGAGCAAATACTCTGCCCATAGCTTGTGATAGTGGTAAGAGTTCTTCTTCAGGTACAAATTCATCAAATATTTTTGCAGGATGTGGAACGACTCCCAATCCGCCCCCAACAAATAATTTAAACCCTCGTTTTAATTTACCATCAACTGTTTTGATTACTGCAAGTGCACCTAAGTCGTGCATGTTTACCAATCCACATGCATGATCATAGCATCCAGAAAAAGCAATTTTGAATTTTCGGCCAAAATCTTGACAATCGGGATGCCCTAACAAAAAATTAGTTAATGCCGCAGAGTAAGGAGTAACATCGAAAGCCTCATCGTGGCACACGCCAGACAATGGGCATGCGGTTACATTGCGTACAACATTTCCACAGGCTTCTTGAGTGGTAATGCCTACTGATGCCAAGCGACGCATCACACTGGGCATATCATCAATATGAACATAGTGATATTGAATATCCTGTCGCGTAGTAACATGCAAAACGCCATCTGCATATTCTTCTGCTAAATCACACATCATCACCATTTGTTCTACTGTTACTGCACCAAATGGATTTTTTATTCGAAGCATTCCAGGAGCATCCCATACTGTATCTGGACCTTTCATCAATTCCCCAGATGGAAAGTTTAATTCTCGTACTCTATTCCCATCGTCACGCTGTCCATTATCATAACGTTGACCATATATTCCACGTCTTAGCCGTGTTTCAGCAAAAATTCGAGGGTCAATTTCACCCCGTCGCATTAGCTCCATTTGAGATTCAAATTCACTAATTTGTTGTTCCAATTGCGGTGAAATTTTATCCGACAATTTATTTTTCCATTCGTCCATATATTCTCCCTAAAAAGAAAAACCCCCTTTCCATCTGGATAAGGGGGTTGATATTGTGCACTATTCCCTTAAACCAGAGGAGGTCCTTCTGACTTACAACAGCAACAACAATATACATTTAATTTTTTCATTTTTTCCCTTAAAACAAAAAACCCTTCTCGCCAATGAGAAGGGTTTTCAAAATTTTATATATAGAAAACTTACACCGGCGTAGGCAAATGTATCATACAACAACATGTACAACAATTGCTTTTTTCTGCCAGTATATATGTTTTCTTCATTTTCATCTTGTGCAAACTTATAACGGGATTATTAACGAAACAAATAAAAATTTATATTTCTATATATTAATTTGATGTACATCACTTAATTGTCAATAATCATGTTCACAATACCAATTATATCTAAAACATTGATAACTTCATCTCCATTTACATCTGCAGCAATAGATTGTGCATATGTGGCTTCATTGTTCCCCAGGATGAAATTCACAATATTTACAATATCTAGGATATTTATAATGGAGTCACCATTTACATCACCTAGAATGATATTTTCTATACCCATATAAATATCTTCATGTACGGTTTCACGAGGTGAAAAAATGATACTCACATCATCGTCATAATTCCCATTGATATATACATTAAAAATATGCTCTCCGTGAGGAAATCCAATATTGAATCGCCCTAATTCATCGGTATTAAATGATTTATTATTTAGCGTTGAGATCAATTCTACATTTGCTAATGCATTACCATTCATATCAAAAAGTTGCCCCATACGCCAACCTGCATATTTGGGCTCATAATCTAATATAAATAGCCCATTTTGCATATCGCTGGCATAAATATATCCATTTTCGGTATACGGATATGCACCCCAACAACCATAATATCCCCCTGCATCATGATCGGGATAAGTATCATAGGCTGCAACCTCTACAGGATTTTCAGGATCAAAAATGTCTACAATTTTTATACCTGTGGTATAATGTGAAATAATAAGCTGATCATTTTGAACATGTACGTTATGTGCCAGATGATTCTCTCCCAAATAGGTCCCCACTAAATTGATATTATCCAGATTTTGGATATCCCACATTTTTACAGTCATATATTCTGTTTCTTCTGTAGTAATAAGATGGGTTCCCACATCATTGAGCCATGCATTATGGGCATAGCCAATAACAGGAATAGTGGCCAATCGATGTGGGTCTGATAAATCCGAAATATCATAAATCCCATATTGGTAACTCCATCCTTCAGAGACATAGGCGAAATCTCCACGTGTGAAAATATCATGGCAATCAATCCCATCATTACCATAGAATACACCAGCCTCTATTGGCTCTGCTGGATTTGATAAATCTGCAATATTTATATTTTGGGGATAACCATCTTCAATATATGCATAACCCGTTTCAGTATCAATCCATAGATTATGGGATTGATCAATCTCAGTATAGGAATCAAGTTGAACTGGGCTCCCGTTGGGCAATGGAGATAAATCTACTACCTGCATTCCCTCATCATTACCCGTCATCTCATTGACGATATATAAGTAGTCGCCATAAGTCTTATAATCACGATGATAATAATAATCTCCCCCAGATGGCCCCAAAATATCACTAATGAGCTGTGGATGTTCAGGATTAGAACTCACATCATATATATATGTACCATATCGATATCCTACAATGGCATATTCAATCCCTGTTTCATCGGTGTACCCCCACACATCTGATACACCAAAATTACTGGAGCTATTCTCTTCCTCCACATGTACAATTTGAATTAACTCTAGATTATAGTTAATTGCGGAATACACATAGGAAAAGCATATGATAATTAATAAATTTATTTTTTTCATGATTGAATTTACATCCTTTTATAGGCTGTAGAATGTGATTTTTTGTTACAGAAATTCCATAATTTCTCCAGTTGTAAAATAAAAAGGTATATATAAATTTACAAATTATTGGTATTCATACATAACTAACTTATTAATGAGATTTAGACAGTATCCACCCATGGAGGCTTATACAGGATATTAACGAGAATTGGTTATATCATATAATATTGATTATACCTTAAAAGATTTTAAATATATTCATAAGTCGTCTTAACGCAAAATAACCATTTTGCTAACGACTTAATCAAAAGCGTGATTAATTCAGCCTGGTCACTATCAATGTTAACTTAGATATATATAGAATATATTTTAGGGATGTAAAGTACGCAGTAATTTACAAGAATTATACCTTAAAAATCAAGCAATCTCTCATCGTGAAATGTTTCTATTTGTAACGAAATGAGGTTTGTATAATATTACCATTTAATACTTGGTTTTTATACTCAAACTACCCAGCTTCCTTGGGGTTTTTACTTATCACTTTACGTTATTTTTCATTTGAAACAAGGCGATTGTACTTAAACTGAGTATATATCCATTCGTACATGTATTATTAGTGAACTTATACCAAACTTATACCTAATTCTTGTGCCCTATTTGTGCCTTTTTATGCCTAATTTATGATGTTAATTAAAACTTCACAGATAAGGCCTAAAAACAAAAAACCCTTAATATCTCGTCGATAAAAAGGGTTTCTCTTGTAGCGGGAGCAAGATTTGAACTTGCGACCTTCGGGTTATGAGCCCGACGAGCTACCAGGCTGCTCCATCCCGCGTCAATTACTGTCACTGACAGCCGTAAAAATTACAGCTGATATTACAATTGACAAAAATATATTTTCATGATTTTACAGAAATTTTTCCATTAATTTTCTCCTCCATTTCCTTATGAAATAAATCTCCCTTTTCAACCTTAATTTTCACCTGTATCTCTACATTTGTAGTAAATGATTTTTCTATCACATCACCATCATGCTTTTCTATAATTTTCTCAACTAAACTAAATTGCCCATATTCACAAACAATGTGAAACAAACATGTCTCAAACCATTCAATAAGTTCACCATTAGTAATGGCATGTTCTGCTGCTGAACCATAGGCCTGGATAAGTCCGGGGATTCCCAATTTTGTACCCCCAAATACACGTACCACATATACACCAACATTTATTAATTCAGATGATTTAATTTTGTTTAATATGGGAAGTCCACCACTCCCTCCCGGTTCACCATCATCTGAATAAAATTCATAGGGTTGGTTGTCTTTTACAAATCTATAAGCTGAACATACGTGGCATGCCTTGGGATTGTGAGATTTGTATGATATAAGTAAAGCTTTATATTGGTCTATTGATGTTATGGGATGGGCATACGCCGTAAATATTGAGCCCTTTTCCTTAAATTCACCACTTGATGGGTGCGCAAGGATGTTATACTTCATTTTATATATGTAAATTTTCGCGTAAATATTTTAGATTCAGTCATGATATCTACAATATATACACCACTACGTAGGCTTTTATTGAAAATTGGTTCCATTGATATTTCATGGCGACCTTGTTCATATGGCCCAACCGTAACTTGATCTAATTTCTTTCCACCAATATTATATAATACAAACTCAACATGTTGAGTTTCTGATATATCCAATATCACACTTACATTATCACCAAAGGTTGATGGATTGGGATAGAGTGTCATGAAATTATCATCAATTGGCAATACATGGGCAGATGCTGTAAATTCAATTGTATGAGTTGACGATGGAGAAATATATAAATATAATAATCGGTCATCTTTACTAAATGATGAAATGGAGGTGGAAGATGATGGTGAATCCATTAATGAAAATGTATTCTGTGAATCTAAAAGATGAACACTTTTTGAAAGTACCTGTGCATTATCTTGATTTATATTCACCATGATGGGTACATCTTCACGAGAACGAATAGATTCAATTGAAACAGATAAATCGCCAACCACAACATCATTTTCGACACGATCATCATACCCAATAAAATTTGAACTGTACGATGGCGTAGTACAAAGCTCATGGGTTTGATCAATATAATAAAAAATGTCATTATCCATATTGGTATAGATTTCATTAAACATGTTTCGAGATACAAAATCTAACCAAACCGCCTGAAATGAAGTATTATAATCATCAATTAAAATAGTGTTGAGGGCATTATACGGAGTTTCTCCTTCCTCTATGGCTTCCCAAATTTGACGGATGAGTGTACTTTCTTTTTCATTCTCTATATCTTCAATCTGCGTAGATAAATAGTGCCCAAATAATGCCAAACTGTAGCCGTCAGTATCCCCCCACTCTTGTTGCGGATTATTAAAGAAATCATTTATCCAATAGAGGTAATCATCACCGTCGGGGACAATAATATCTTCAATCCACGTAGAGGTAAGTTCGTAGAAAAATTGATCATACCCAGATTGTGTATTTTTATAGGCCCGTTGAATGGCATGGAAAAACTCATGGGCTACCGTTAGTCGCATCACTTGGATGCCCGTAGTATAGAATCCAGAGGCATAATCATTATCAATTTTAATATATGATTTACCTCCACCTTCGTGGATATTCACACCATAATAATTTGCACCAAAAGATTCAATATAGATGTCATATACCCCATCATCATCATCCACCTCTGGTTTAAAGCCCATAATATCTACCAATACATATCGCGTTGAATCTGCAATAATTCCCACCGCATCTACATAATCAGGAATACCATTTCCATCCTCATCATCAAGTGCAGGTGCAGCATCTCCAGAAATATCAAAATGAACTTTAAAATGTCCCGTAGGTGATAATGCAGAAGATTCTTTTTCAGGTCGCCCTGTACGGTGTGCATCCTCCAGGCTACATTTATGTACGTTCTGCCCCATTGCAAATGAAGATAAAATAATAAATATGAATATGTGCATCGTTACTTTTGCCGAAATGATATACGGATGGGCACCCCCCTCAAGTCAAAATTTTCCCTGAGTTGGTTCTCTAAGTATCGCTTATATGCTATGGGAAATAAATCAGGATGATTGGTATAAAAGGCCAATATAGGTGGCGAATGATGTACTTGAGTTGCATATTTAATTTTTAGATGCTTACCCTTTACACCTGGGGGTGGATATTTGCGCGTTGCAATTTCTATAAATTCATTTAACTGTGAGGTTTGGATTGTATTTTTTCGTAAATCATAAACCTTCACTGCTTCTTCTAATACAGATTGAACCCGTTTATTATTTTTCACCGATATAAACAACATGGGGTAATGTTGCATTGCCGTAAAACGATATTCTATTTCTTCCATAAAATCGTTCATCGTGTGGGTGTCTTTTTCTACTGCATCCCATTTATTGATGACCAGTACCAATCCTTTTCCTGCATCTAATACTGCACGAACAATATCACGATCTTGATTACCAAATCCTTTAGTGGCATCAATGAGCACAAGGGCCACATCACATTCTTCTAATACCCTGTTGGTCCGAACAGAACTATAATACTCAATGCTATCACTAATTTTACCCTTTCGACGAAGTCCTGCCGTATCAATAAGCCGTATATCTCTCCCAAAGAATTTAATAAACGAGTCCACCGAATCTCGTGTTGTCCCTGCAATATCCGTTACAATGGATTTTTCCTCTTGTAAAACCCGATTCATTAACGAAGATTTTCCCACATTGGGCATACCAATAATGGCAAGATTTATCACATCTTCAGATATTTTGTCTTTCATATTTTTCTTTGGAAGTCGGTTATTCACTTCATCCAGCAAATCCCCCAGACTTCTACCACTCTGTGCCGAAACAGGCATGGGCTCACCCATTCCCAATTCATAAAGACTAAAAATATCTTTTTCATGGGAGATATCATCAATTTTATTGGCAACCAAAATATAGGGTTTTTCAGATTCTACAATGAGTGTTGCCAAGGTGCGTTCACTTGCAGTAAGCTCAGACCGACCATCAACAAGCAAGATGAGAAAATCTGCCTCTTCTGCAGCAATATCCGCTTGTAATCGTACATGTTTGTTGATTTTATCTTCGGTGTCAGGGATATAACCACCCGTATCAATGACATCAAATTTTCGGTCTAACCATTCATAAGTACCGTAAATTCTATCTCGAGTAACTCCCTCAACAGGAGATACAATGGAATGGGTCTTCCCCACTAATCGATTAAATAAAGTGGACTTCCCCACATTGGGTCGTCCTAAGATTGCAATGGTATAATCAGCCATGTATATTTCGTTCAAAAATTTCTAAAATACTATCATTGGAAACATTCACGGGTACATGAAGTGCATCAGAAATATCCGTTAATGTCATATCATCTAAAGTAACTGTACCTTCATCATTTAAAATTCGATGAGAACACCACACCGCCTCACCCAATTCTTTATCTTTTAACTGAGCAATAATATCTTGTCCTGTGAGTAACCCTGCCACAGATACCATATGACCATAAAAATCGTTTTTTATTTCTATTAAGTTTACCGTGAGATTTTCAATATCATTCAAATAAGGGATTATTTCTTTTTCAAAAATTGTGTATGCTAATTTCCCCGTAGCGATGGTAAATGTGGTTTCATATTCAAGACTTGTAGGCAATTCCTTCTTCTCAACTTCAAATTGATTTAAAAATGATTGCACTTGCCCCACACCGTTTTCCGTTAACATAAGCTCACCCAATTCATCTACGGGAGGAAATGGTCGTTCTGCTAAAATATACCATTCGTCAGATAGGAATATAAATGGTTGATGTGATGCCCCTGGAAATTGCAGTTTTAAATCCTCAACATAATCTACCATTTTTAATGCATATTCTGGGTTTACAGTATTTAGTTCTGGTAATCCTATTCGGTATTTTGTCAGTCCCACAGGAACAATTGATATGGAATTCATCATGGGATAAAACTGGTATAAATCTTTTAGTGTTTTAATTAAATATTTCCCATCATTTAGCCCTGGAATCAGCACCACTTGAGAATGGAGCTCAATGCCATTTTTCACTAAATATTCAATCTTTTTTAGAAGGTGATCTTCTTTTCCATAAAGAAGTAGTTTTTTTCTTAACTCAATATCAGTGGTATGGACAGAGATATAAAGTGGAGACATTCGTTGTTCTACAATTCTATCTAACTCATTTTGACCCATATTGGTCATGGTAATATAATGACCATGAAGATATGAAAGGCGATAATCACCATCGCGGAAGTACATTCCAGAACGCATTCCCTCTGGATTTTGATCTACAAAGCAGAATACACAGTCATTTCCACATTTACGGATTTTAAATTCTTCAAATTCAACGCCTAAATCATCATCATACTCTTTTTCAATGGAGACTTTATCCATTTTACCATCGATTTCTAAATCAAGAGTAATATTTTCATCAGTAATACGAAACCTATAATCGATTTCATCAATGACGCGCTTACCATTGATTTTTAGCAATCGATCACCAGATTTTAATCCGATGAGATGTCCTAATCCGTTTTCTTCTACGTGTATAATCTTCATATTTTGAAATAAAATTGGTGCTAAATTTACGCAATATATTTTAACACTATAGTTGTACTAAATGAACAGGATTTAAATGGACCACACTACCGATTCATATGATGTTAAACTGGCCGCTGCATGCCTACTTTCAAAAGTTGCATTTGCAGATGAGTATTTAGACCCACATGAAGAAAAAATTATCCGTGAAATTCTCTCAGAGTTTTTCTCCATTGATGAAAATCAAACCAATATGCTTTTTAAAGATGCCAATGAATTATTGGAATCTTCCACCGATATCTTCTCATTTGGGAAAGTATTAAATGAAAACTTCTCTAAAGAAGATAAAATCGATTTTATTGGCTGTATTTTTGAAGTTGCATTTTCAGATGGTGAACTCCACTATTTAGAGAATCACACCATAAAACAAATTGCCAATATTTTAAATTTAGAAAACCATGAGCTCATATCTGCTAAGATGGATATTAAAAGATTCTTATAAAAAAATAGCTCGGATTACCGAGCTATTTTTTTATAAATAAACTCATATATTAATTCAGGAGTTCTTTTTCCTTAGCATCCTGAATGGTATTTAAATCATTTATAAAACTATCAGTCGTTTCCTGAATATTATCCAAAGCACGTTTTAAATTATCTTCAGATAGCTCATGATCTTTTTCTAACTTCTTTAAATGGTCATTGGCATCTCTACGAATATTGCGAATTGCAACACGACCTTCTTCAATAATTTTATGTACAACTTTTACAAATTCTTGACGACGTTCTTCTGTAAGGGCAGGTACATTTAACCGAATGACATTGCCATCATTGTTGGGTGATAGTCCAACATCTGAAGATAAAATTGCTTTTTCAATAGATTCTATACTGGTAGGATCAAAGGGCTGAACCACTATCAATTGACCTTCAGGAACGGTAACATGTGCCATGTTCGACAATGGTGTCATGGTACCATAATAATCAACTTTGATAGAATCAAGCATATTAGATGATGCTCTTCCGGTTCGTACCGTTGCAACCTCACCACGGTAATGATCCACCGCTTTACTCATTCTATCTTTAGTATCTACAAAAATTTCATTTACCATAACATTGTCCTTATGAAACTGTGGTACCAACAGGAACTGAATTAACCAAATCAACCAATCCTGTTTTACTGCTAATATCAAATACAATTATAGGGAGGTTATTCTCTTTACACAGTGTTACTGCCGTTAGATCCATTACCCGTAATTCTTTTTCAATAACTTCTTTAAATGTTAATGAGTCAAAACGAGTAGCATCTTTATGAACAACTGGATCCGCTGAATATACACCATCAACTTTGGTGCCTTTAATAATTACATCGGCTTCAATTTCTATAGCACGTAATACAGCAGCAGTATCAGTGGTAAAATAGGGATTTCCTGTTCCGCCAGCAAAAATTACAACTCTGCCTTTTTCTAAATGTCGAGTGGCACGTCGTCGAATATAAGGTTCTGCAAGTTGAGTAATACTTAATGCACTCATCACTCTTGTATCACATTCAAGCTTTTCTAATTCAGATTGGAGAGCCACTGAATTCATAATGGTGGCCATCATACCTAAATAATCACCAGGTACACGATCCATACCATTGGCAGCAGCAGAAATACCCCTAAAGATATTTCCTCCACCAATTACAATACCAACTTGAATACCCATATCCACTACCGTTTTAATTTTGTTACAAATCTCATTGGTAATGGCAGGGTCAATCCCATAGCCTCTATCGCCAGCTAAGATTTCTCCACTGAGTTTAAGGAGAATTCTATTAAACGCTGGTTTTGACATGGTTTATGCTTCTTCTGTTTCTTGAGTTCTTTTGGCGGTTTCGCCTAATTGGAATCGAACAAAGCGAGCAATTACAATATTTTCACCAAGTTTTGCAACCATATTGGTTACAACATCATTGATTGTCAAACTAGGATCTTTTACGAATGTTTGCTCCATCAATACTGTTTCTTGGTAAAATTTAGAGATTCGACCTTCAATCATTTTTTCAATAATATTTTCAGGCTTACCGCTTTTTCGTGCTTGGTC
Source organism: uncultured bacterium (assembly GCA_964344315.1). Classification (GTDB taxonomy): domain Bacteria; phylum Fidelibacterota; class Marinisomatia; order SCGC-AAA003-L08; family D37C17; genus JABHHG01. The sequence goes on from CAYFMU010000002.1 coordinate 116,827, forward strand.
AGCATAGATTTCTTTTTCAGTTTCAAGAACATCAGCAGGTACATCTTCTCGATTTACTGCAATGGGTCCAGATGCTGCAATATGCATGGCAATATCTTTTACCATATTTTGGAAATCATCAGTTTTAGCTACGAAGTCAGTTTCACAATTTACTTCGAGTAATACACCTAATTTAGAACCTGGATGAATGTATGGCATCACCACACCATCAGATGCAGAACGTCCTGCCTTCTTTTGTGCTTTTGCGATACCAGATTTACGAAGGACTTCCATTGCTTTTTTGATGTCATTGCCAGCTTCTTCTAAAGCACGCTTGCAATCCATCATTCCAGCACCCGAAATTTCACGCAGTTCTTTAACTGCAGATGCGCTTGCACCCATATTTATTCTTGCTCCTGATTTGCTTCTTCAACTACTTCTTCAGCAGTTTCTTCTTCTACAGCTACCGCTTCCTCAACTACGGGCTCAGCAGCTACTTCAACAGTTTCTTCTTGAGTTTCAGTTTGAGAAACTCCACCCTGTGCTTCAATCACACAGTTTGAAATATAATCTACAATTAATCGAATCGACTTCATAGAATCATCATTTCCTGGAATTGGAAAATCAATTTCAGTAGGATCAGTATTACTATCTACAATACCAATAACTGGAATACCCAAGGTTTTAGCCTCAGCAATAGCGATTTTTTCACAAATACCATCTACAAAAAATATTGCCGATGGAAGATGCTTCATATCTTTAATTCCACGATGTAAATCAGCCAATTTTATTCTCTCACGGCTAAGCATATTGAGCTCTTTTTTAGTGAGATTTTCATAAATTGGTGATGATTCTTTTTCTAAAAGGGCAAGACGCTTGATACTTCTTTTGATTGTAGCATAGTTAGTGAGTGTTCCACCCAACCATCTTTCAACAATATAGTACATTCCACAGCGGTCTGCAGCCTGCTGAACCACATCTTTTGCTTGCTTTTTAGTCCCCACAAAAAGGATGTGTCCACCATCTTTTATAATTCGAGTAACTTCTTTCCCTGCACGTGTTAATGCTTTACTCGTTTGCTTTAAGTCAATGATATGAATACCATTTTTCTTAGTAGCTAAGTAAGGTCTGAAGTTAGGATTCCAACGACTTGTAGGATGCCCAAAATGAGTTCCTGCCTTTATTAATTCATCAATTTCAATATGATTCATAAAACCTCTGTAAATATTAACGTTTAGAGAATTGGAAGTTCTTACGAGCACCAGGCTGACCGTATTTCTTACGTTCAACTTCACGTGGATCACGAGTAAGCATACCCGCTTTTTTTAATGCAGCACGTAAATCGGGGTCAATTTTTTCTAATGCTCTGGCGATACCATGACGAATGGCACCAGCTTGACCTGTCAATCCACCTCCATTAACATTTACGGAGATGTCATATTGATTTCCAATACCCACTAATTCTAGTGGTTGTCTCAATACCATTTTTGATGTTTCACGACCAAAATAATCATCGATTGGTCGCTTATTTACAACAATATTACCTTTACCTTTTGTAAATCTTACACGGGCAACGGAAGATTTTCTTCTTCCTGTAGCTGTCCATGCTTCAGTTGCTTTCTTTGGCATTTATTATCCTTCTTATAATTCTACGGTTTGTGGAGATTGAGCGGTATGAGGATGTTCAGTACCTGCATAAACTTTTAGATGCTTGTTTAACTTGCGACCTAACCGATTATGAGGAAGCATTCCTTTTACTGCATTGGCAATAATTCTTTCAGGATGCTCATTTCTCATACGTTTTAAACTAGATTCTTTCTGCCCGCCAGGGAATCCAGTATGATGCCAGTATTTTTTATCTTCTTCTTTATTACCTGTAACGCTAACTTTCTCAGCATTAATAACAATAACAAAGTCTCCCATATCCATATGAGGAGTAAAGTGAGGCTTAGATTTACCTCGAATCAATTGAGCAACTTTACTTGCTAATCGACCTAATGTTTGGCCGTCGGCATCTACCAAGTACCAATCTCTAACAATTTCATTTTGTTTAATAGAAGTAGTTTCCATTAAAAACCTTTATATAGTCGTTAAATATGAATAAATCGCTGAATATACAGCCTGTAAATTTAGAGGGGGTTGACTTGCTAAGTCAAGTATTTATCGGGATTATTTAATTGAATTCTCCAAATGCATTCTCACCACATACAGTTAATTCAACTTTTCCAGTGAATTTCATCCCCACCATAGGGGAGTTTTTAGAGCGAGAATAAATATCTTTTGTTTTCATTTCCCAAGATGTATTACTGTCAATAACCACCAATTCTGCTGGAGCCCCAACTTCAAATGCCTCTATTTCCCATTTTAATACAGATGCAGGTCCAGCCGTCATCCATCCAATCACATCTTCCGTAGATGCTCCCTCTTTTGAAAGCATTGTATGTGAAATTCCAAATGCAGATTCAAGACCAATCATTCCACAGGGAGCATGTTTCATATCTTTTTCTTTATCTTCTAAAGTATGAGGGGCATGATCCGTGGCTATACATGTAATTGTACCATCCATTAATCCATCTATTAATGCAACACGATCCACATCCGTACGGAGTGGAGGTGCAACCTTTGCATTTGTATCAAAGTCAATAAGACGCTCTTCAGTAAGTCCAATATGATGGGGTGTAACTTCTGCGGTAACATTAACGCCCATTTTTTTATATTGACGTATTAATTCTACAGATTTTTTCGTAGACACATGGGGAATATGAATTCTACCATTCACATATTCAGCAATAGATAAATCTCTATGTACCATAACTGACTCAGATATATCGGGGTTTCCATCCAACCCTAAACGGGTAGAAAGTGGACTTTCATTCATAAGCCCATCGTTCCTTAACGGTACATCTTCTGCATGATTAATAACGGGTACATCATACATACTACTATATTCTAATGCTAATCGTAGTACATGTCCATTTTCTACAGGTAATCCGTCGTCTGATAATGCCACTGCACCTTCGCTTACCATTTCACCGTATTCAGCAATTTCATTACCTTTTTGTCCAATGGTAATTGCCCCAATGGGATATATTTGAATTGGTAAATTTGCAGATTTGTCTTTAATAAATCGAATAGATTCTGGTGTGTCTAATGGCGGATCAGTGTTGGGCATTACACATACACGGGTAAATCCACCAGCCATGGCAGAACGTGCACCTGTTTCTAACGTTTCTTTATCTTCTCGTCCCGGCTCACGAAAATGAGCATGAATATCAATAAATCCCTGAGTAATTATTTTGCCATTACAATCTATGGTTTCAGCATCTGCCACATCCACATCACCAACAGAAATTATTATTCCATCTTCAATAACTATGCTACCATTGATATATACTTTCTTAAATGGGTCATATATTTTCCCGTTTACAAATGCCCATTTACCCGATAAAACTTTATTTGTTTTCATCTTTATCCTCTTCTTCAGGTCCTAGCAAAGAATACAAAATACTCATTCTCACCGCTACACCATTTAAAACTTGATCTAAAATAATGGCTTGGTCACCATCAGCTACTGCACTATCAATCTCAACACCGCGATTCATAGGGCCAGGATGCATAATTACAATTTCTTTTTTATGTTTCGCTAATCGTTCTTCAGTAATCCCAAAGAAATCTCTATATTCACGAACCGAAGGAATAAGGCCTACCCCCATTCTTTCCCGCTGAATCCTAAGAATATTAAGTGCATCTGCCCATTCTACCACTTCATCAATATCATGATTCACATTCACTCCTAATTCTTCAATACCGATAGGAATTAAATGTGGAGGGCCACACAGAGTAACTTCTGCACCCATGGTAACTAATCCGTGTATATTTGACAGGGCAACACGACTATGAGAAATATCACCCACAATTGCCACTTTTAGCCCCTCTAAATATCCAAATTTTTCATGAAGACTCATCATATCTAACATAGCCTGTGTGGGATGCTCATGTTTTCCATCTCCAGCATTGACAACAACTGCATCTACAAATTTTGTAAGCTGATAACACGATCCCGGTATTGGATGACGCATCACCACACAATCCATTTTCATGGCATGGATGTTTTGAATTGTATCTTTAAAACTCTCACCCTTATTTAAACTTGATGATGATGCCGAAAAATTTGTTACATCAGCAGATAGTCTTTTTTCTGCTAATTCAAATGACATGCGGGTACGTGTTGAATTTTCAAAAAATAGATTTACAACATTCATCCCTGTTAGAGACGGTACTTTTTTAATAGGTCTGTCTAAAACCTCTCTAAACATAAATCCCGTATCAATCAAATGTTGTATATCTTCTTTGGGAGCACCCTCTAATTTGATAAAATGTTTTGTACTTAACGCACCCATATTACTCTCCGTATTCCATTAATAATACTGCATCCTCATCATCCACTTCATTGATATGGACATGTATATGTTCATTTAAAGATGTGGGATAATTTTTTCCCACAAAATCTGCTCGAATAGGTAATTCACGATGACCTCGATCTACCAGTACACCCAACTGTATTGATTGGGGCCGCCCAAATGAAAACAAATCATCCATCGCTGCACGAATCGTTCTCCCCGTGTATAAAACATCATCCATGAGAATTATAGTTTTTCCTTCTACTTCAAATAAAATATCTGAAGTCCCTATTTTGGGAGAACCTAAATTTGTTCGGAAGTCATCACGATAGAAGGTAACATCTATGGTACCCACATCAACGGATTCACCAGTAATTTCTACAATGCAAGACGCAATCCGTTTTGCTAAAAATTCTCCACGTGTACGAATACCTACAATTGCAATTTCATTTATATTTGAATTATTTTCAATAATCTCATGTGCCAACCGTGTAATGGTGCGTTTTATGGCATCTTCATTGAGAAGCGTTGCTTTAACTGTCTTCATAGTTTCCTAAGTTATTGCACGAGGGGATAAGGTGGAGCGAATAAAGTTTCGCTATGGACCCTTGCCTACATCCCGTGCAGATTTAAAGGGTTATCGATGCACAAAATTTACGCTATTAAATGTATTTATCACCAGCGGAAACTCTATAAAAATTTGTAATTTATGGGATGCTCCTCATGGATAAATATATTCTCAAGGGATTTTTCCAAAAGCTCTTCTCTACTACACTGGCATTTATTGTCATTTTTATTGTGGTAGATATCATCGATCATTTAGATAAATTTATTGATTCCTCAATGCCTGCTGTGGCAATTCTTAAATATTATATTTATACTATTCCATGGTTTATAAGTATTGGCTTCCCCATGGCTGTTTTACTCTCTACGGTTTTTACATTGAGTCTTCTTCAGAAACATAGTGAACTTACTGCACTGAAAGCATCTGGTATCGGAGTCAATCGAGTTGCAATTCCTCTATTGCTAATGGGAATCATTTTTAGCTTCATATCATTCCATTTTGATAATGAAGTGGTAACATCAAATTATCAAAAACGAATATTATTAGAAGAAAAATATAGACTTCGATCATCATCCTCTAAAAGTGTAAAAAAACGTGATATTTATCGACAATTAGATTCAAACTCTATCCTATCAATAAAAAGGTTCCAATCAAGTAATCAGACCGCTTATGGTGTATCTATTCAAACATTTGAAAATCAGGATGTCATAAAACGTTTAGATGCTAGCAAAATGGTTTGGGATGAAACGAAACAAGTATGGAAAATCGATAAATTTAGTCAACGCCATTGGGCTAATAATCAAATTATTTTTGAAATAACCGAAAACGACTCTTCATTAACCTTGGGCATTACCCCTCTGGATTTAACACGAGAGACGGGTAAACCTGAAGAAATGAATTATGGCGAGCTAAAATCATTTGTAGATAAAATTAAACAAAATAGCATAAATGAACCACGCTGGGAAGTGAACCTCCATTTTAAAACTGCATTGGCGGGGACCTCGTTTCTTATGGTACTCTTTGGAATACCCTTAGCCATTCGGAAACCTCGTAGTAGTTTGGCAATGGGAATTGGACTAAGTATTGGTGTTATATTCCTTTATTATGCCGCTTTAAAATTTGGTCAAACCTTAGGATATAAGGGAATACTTTCCCCCTTTATTTCAGTATGGTGGGCGAATATCGTTTTTTTCTGTGTAGGTATATATCTTTTTTTTAAAACCAGAAGTTAATTAAGATGTTCTCTAAAGAATGTTAATATTTTATCGTTTACATGTACTTTTAAACTGTCGTTATCAATCTTGCCTGAAATTCCAAAAAGTTTACTTCTCCCAGAAATAAAAGGGGTATCTGAGTAATCAAAATGTGATGTTTGGGGGATATATACCTTCTCTGTTTGTGAGAAACTATTGCGTAAAAACTCCTCTAATTTATTATTATTTATTGGCTCATCCCACATAGGTCGGCCTAAATATAAATAGGGAGTGTGAATGCCACCATCAATGACATTTTGAGGTATAGGGACAAACCATGCGTCTAATGAAACACATGCATTAATTCGTTTATCTTCAACTGTTGCCATTACGGTGGTAGCGCCTCCAAATGAATGTCCAAATACGCCAATTTTTTCTACATTCACAGATTGCCAAATCAACTCAGGACTTCCTTGATAATTAATTATTTCATCAATTACAAATAACACATCTTCTTTTCGAGTTTGAAGCTGAGGTGTCCGAAAAGCCCAAAAATCAGCTTCAGTTAATTTTACCGTTTTTCCTTTTTTGGCTTGAAGATAGGTAATCCCCGATCGATAATCAGCGATATGATTAGAATCAAATATAGTAATATTCGCATCATATGGATGATCAACAGCCACCACCATAAATCCATGACTCGCCAACAACTCACATTGTATAGAATTTTGAACCTTCATCCCACCCAAACCATGAGAGAAAACAATTAGTGGAAACTTTTGATTTTTTACTATTGAGGCATTTTTTACAGAATTAGTTTTAACTTGGGTAATATGTTTTATTAAAAATGGGGGTAATTCTAACTGTTTGGATATGGGAAATATTCGTTGATCAGGATAGTCGATGTAAGGATATGACTCACCTACATCATATGTAGGATACCACACTTGCACAACAAGTTTTCGTTTATCTTCAACATCTTCTTCAGTAAACCATTCTTCTCTACTTTCATCGGTCCAGATAAATACTTGAGTACCCACATTAAACTTACCATTGGGATTAGGTAAATCATTAAAGGGAATTAGAACCTTGATGATGGGTGAACATCCTGTTAATAAAAAACAAAATGCTAAGATTAAGCGTTTAATAATACTCTTCCTTATTTTAGCTAAAATATTTTATAAACATTAAAATTAATGGGATTGATATTAAAAGGGTAATAACATTGGTTGGATTCTCGTGAAATGCTGGAGATTTATATACTGATTCAATGTCAGTAATTTCAATTTTTCTTAATAATTTGGGAGATTGATCATTATTATGATAATCAACCATAGAAATTGTATCACGATTATATCCTAGCCTTTTATCGTACAAAATATTTACCGTTATATCAGTAGTTGTTATTTCAATTATTTGGTACGCAGAAATTATTCTACCATCAACCAAAATGATTTCACAGGACTTTCCAGATTGTTTAATCTCTTTGAGTTGGTTATATATGGAGGTCGATTGAGTATCTTCTGGTAACAAAATAGTTGTCAGCAGAAGGAGTACCCCTCTCATTATTGCAAAGAACTTTTCATTTCTTCACTGAGATATTCTTTTTGAGGCGATGTATTCTCTTTCACATTTACTATATCTTGCACCGCTTTTAATACATCACAACGGCTTATTTGCCCCACTAATTTTTTACCTTCAGTAACGGGGATTCGTCTAAAATGATTTTTTAAAAATAAATCTGCTACTACAAAAATATCAGTGTCGGGATGCACCACTTTTACATCACTTGTCATATAACGAGAAACAGGGCCTCCAGGCATTTCATGAAATGAGCCATTTGCCATAATACGAAGACAATCTTTTTCTGTGAGGATTCCCACCATCTCTCCATTATCAACAACTGGCGTACCTGAAATACGATGATGCAACAATTTATCGATGGCTTTATAAATGTTTAAATCTTTATCAACGGTGACAACATCTTTTGTCATATAATGTTTAACTGTGTGTAATGTATCCATTTATGCTCCTTATTTATCTCTTATATAACGGCTATATCTTAATACCTATTTCCATTATAGTCAAGACCTACGAATGAAAAATTATAGTTCGCTTTCCGTGGAGTAATATGCGATGATGTAAATGTGCCTTTACTGCAGATGTAAGTACCCGTCGTTCAATATCTCGTCCAGCCTGAATCATTTCTTTCACACTATATTGATGAGTAACTGATTCTACATCTTGCGCTATGATTGGACCTTCATCTAGGTCTTCCGTTACATAATGGGCCGTTGCACCAATCATCTTAACACCCCTTTCCCATGCCTTATGATAGGGTCTATCACCTTTAAATGCGGGTAAAAAAGCATGATGTATATTGATAATTCTACCCTCATATTCTTGTACTAACGATGGAGACAAAATCTGCATATATCGTGCAAGAACAACCACATCAATTTTGTGCTTATTAAACAACTCTCTTAATTTCTCTTCTTGGGTTAATTTATTTTGTGGATTTATTGGCAAATGGTGATATTCTATACCATAGGGTTCAACCAATTCATAGAGATGTTTATGATTACTCACTATGATGGGAATATTACAAAATAGTTCTCCAGATTTCTGTTTCATCAACAAATCTATTACATGAACTTGTTCTTTTGTACACATGATGGCAACATTCAGTGGTCGTGAAAAATCATGTGTAGTGAGTTTACCCGATAACTTTTGTACTAATAAATTTAATTCCTTCAATAACTCATCTTTAGATATTTCCACCCCATCCATATCTGCATACGCACGCATAAAAAAGAGATTCTCTTTTTTCTCAACGTGTTGCTCTAAGGACAATATGTTTACGTTATTCTTATGAAGTATATGAGTAAATTGTGCAATTATTCCCTGTTGATCAGGGCAGTTTAAATGAAATATTAATTTTGACATGGACTTAAATTAATGCAATATGTATAATAAGCACATTACTTAATCAATCATTTTAGAAATTTTTATATCTTCTCCATTTGAGTCCATAATAATTGCACCATGTAAATCTGTTCGGAAAATCTCTACCCCACTTTTCTCCCAATTTTCAAGTATTGTTGTGGATGGGTGACCATACTTATTATGCTTCCCTAATGAAACTACAATTGCATCTGCACTGGTTGAGTCTATTATTTTTTGCGAAGAACTGGTTTTTGAGCCATGGTGCCCTACTTTTACCACATCCACATCTAAATATTCACCTAGTTTTCCATAGATATGTTCAGCAAACTTTTCTGCATCGCCTGTAAATAAAAATGAGTTTTCACCATGATCGATTCTTACCACTATGGAGGCATCATTTACATTATTCACTTTTGATGAAATAGATTTATTTGGATATAATACAACCACAGACAAATCACCTAAAATATAAGATTCTCCTGGTTGAGGGTAGTTTATGGTAGTATTCGTCGAATCAGCAACATCCAAAATGGAATGAATTAATCTTGAATCATATTGGTGATATGTATCCCAAATTTCATGAATTTTGATATTTTTTAATAGATGGTGTAATCCTCCAATATGATCTGCGTGGGGATGGCTTAAAATTGCCACATCAATTTGTTTGATCCCCTTTGATTGCAAGTATGGGAAAATAACCGTTTTACCATAGTCTTTCCCAAACCCTGCATATCCTGCATCAATGAGGATTGAATGATGTTTGTCATAAATCAAACATGCATCTCCTTGACCCACATCAAAAAAAACAAATTTTACCTCATCGTCTTCTAAAACTTTATCATAGATGGTAAAGTTTAAAAAAATTAAACTGAGGATAATGATATGTTGAAAATATCGAGTAGATGAAAAACTCATTAGACTTAGAAAAAGAAAAAATAATAAAATTATACTTATATAGTGCTGAGAATGGATATTCATGTAGGACATGGGCATTAATTGAATAATTGAAATTGAATAATCTAAAATAAAAAGCGATAATGTTAATGTTTTAGCATATACCAATGTAATAAAAGGTATTAGAGGAGAAATAATCAATAAAATTATTCCTAATATAACCGCAATGGCCGACAAAGGAATGGCAATAAAATTAAATAAAACAGACCAAATTGGGATTTTCCCAAAGTAATAAACAATAGGTAGAAAAGTACCCATTTGTGCCCCCAATGAAACCACAGTAAAATTACATATCCATTTTAGTTTATAATTTTCACTAAACGACCTTGCGTTCCACCACTGTTGAAATTGTCCATTAGAATATAGTATCCCCGCCACTGCACCAAATGATAACTGAAAACTTAAACTGAACAATTGAATTGGGTCAATAAGAAGACTAATAAATGCAACAACACCCAAAATATTCCAATGATGTGTTTTATACTCTTTTAGTTGTGCGTATGCATAGAGTATTCCCATATATCCTGCACGGATAACGCTAATGGGCCAGCCCGTTAATGCCATATAAAAATGTAATCCAAAAACAATAAGTAAAAACTTTAGTATGGGTGGAAATTGAAATAATCGTCCTACAATTGTTAATACCAATAATATATATCCCACATGTAGCCCTGAAACGGCCAATATGTGAATAATCCCTGACGACTTAAATTTCTCTTTCACCTCCGTAGTAATATCGGATTTATCGCCTATAAGTAAGCCCATGGCTAGGCCTGAATATGGTGAAGTGATGTATGAATAAATTACGCCTATGACCCATTGACGAATGTTAAAAATGAATTTATTAGTTGAATTGGATGTATTCATAACTTGAATTAATTCTGTGTCATTATCAAAAATTACATCAATACCTTTAGATGCATAATATTTTTGAAGATTAAACTGGCCAGGGTTTCGCGCTTGTGTAGGGACATATAATTCACCACGCAAATGCAAACTATCTTCTACTATTGCATTCAAGCTATCGTTCACAGAATAAAGCAGCCCTACTCCCATGTCATTTAAAACATAGTTGATTTGCCGCTGTGTTTTTTGAACCTTTATAATTTCAGCCTTTAGCTCAACAAACATTTCATCATATTGTGATATATTTGTAGGTGGATAACGAAACTCCCACACCGATATGGTAAGTGCAATAATTGTAAGCGGAATAAATATATTATAATATTGAGTAAAACTAAGGAGAGTTGATACCGCTAACATCCATAAAACAATGTATATAGGGATATGAAAATTTGATGCAATTGTAATTGCAAGTATTTGGAACGGGATGAATTTATATATTGGGTTCTGGACGAAAAATATATTCATGTTTGTTTCAATCCATTAAATTAATTTTACTGACGTTTATTTATAAACAAACCTTTATTTAAAAACTTACGGATAAAACCATGGACTATTCATATCTCTTTTTATAGACGGATTTAACTATGTTAAAGCAATATCAACATTGTGGATTAATCCACTTTTTAGATTTGATGGGGCTACGCCCCATACCCCAAATTGT
>CAYFMU010000003.1:0-124460 GCA_964344315.1 uncultured bacterium
TACGATGGGTGTAATTTAAAACAAATTGTCTCAATCATGCAGGTTCAGTATTCATGATAAAAAGAGAATACATGAAGTTGAAAATCAATATCATAACTATATTCATATTAATGGGTAATTTGATAGCACAAGAGATTGAATGTGGTACAGGATTGTACTCTTCAACGAGAGAACATGATACTTGTGAAGATTATTCCGAATCATTTACACCAAACCACCCAGCGTTTAGAGATCTATTTATACCAAATGAGTTCACTGAAACTAAAACATTTAGATTAATCTTCCATGATTTCCTAGACGCTAATTCAAACGAATCCATATTATCAATTGAAGATGTGGACCGTCAAGTTACATTAATAAATAGCTATTTTAACGATTATAAATTAAATTTTGAATACTCGTTTGTTCAACACTCTGAAACTATTCCAAATACTACAATTAGCAACGAAGAGTATAATTTCGAACTCATGGAGTTGTACTCAATAAACCCTGAAAATTCAATTAATGTTTATCTATTTGAAAATATAGGTTTATTCTCATGGACATATTTTCCATGGGGACCAACAATAGATAATGGAGAATGGTGGAAATTAGGTATTTTCTTACACAGAGGGCATTTTTATGACGAAAGTTTTAATTCGGGTCTTCATCTTATACATGAATTAGGCCACACATTTGGATTGTGGCATGTACAACATGGTTACACTGAAGTATGTAGTGGATTTAATGAACATACTCATCTTACAGATTGTATCAGATGTGAACAACCGTGTTTAGAAATGCCTAATTTATTAACTACTGACGAGTGCAATCAGTATGATGAAAGTTCCTGCCCAAATAATGACTGCTATTTAACAGAAAACAACTTATGCTATAGTATAAACGATAAAGTTGGTGACAGATGTTCCGATACCCGTGTAATAGATTTAGTTTTTGGAGAATGTTTTTATATGCAAGGTGCTAACGAATGTATTGAGTTCCCTAATTCATGGGAATTAATATATGACACTCCTGATCCATTAAATGATAATTTTATGGGTTCAGGTTTAAGTGACTCAAATCCACATTGTAATTTTCATTTTACTCCCCAACAAACAGGGAGAATGCATGCATGGATTGCCTATACATTAAGTAATTGGTGTATTAGTGATAACTGTGATATTATTGGCTGTACAGATGTTTTAGCATTAAATTCTGATGAAAGTGCAGAAGTTGATGACGGTACTTGTTTCTATAATTGTTTAGGTGCTGAATATACATTGGGTGATGTTGTAGAGTCAGAAGATTCATTTGATTATTTGGATGTCCTTGCAATGGTACAAATTATTTTAGGTGAATACGAAAATCTAAACCAAAATTCATGGTGTGCAGCTGATTTTAATGAAAGCGGAAACGTAAATATTTTAGATATTGTAAGTTTCATTAATACATACCTTGTAGAATACGTTGCATCCGCCGAGAACACCGGACCTGTATATATTTCCAAATCTCAAACACAAACAGGCAATGCAACTTATCAATTAAATGTAGATATTTATAGCGAAAATATAATCCAGGGCGTCCAAATTACAACTAAATCTCCCAGTGGAAAGAAAATAACAACTATTTCTAAATCTTCTCAACTTCAACATATGAATTCTGCAGTTTCAATCAATAATGATTCAACCGAAGCAACCATTTTGTACTATGGTGTTGAGGGTCAAGTGATACAAAATGGTTTACAATCCCTTTTTACAGTAGATTTGTTAGATAATTCAAGTTCACTGAATCGATATGAAGGAGATGAAAGTGAACTTTCAATGGTTGGGTTGACCACTAATGGTACCGATTATTTAGATTATGAAATTGTATCTGATGAGGAATTAGGTAGAATAGCACGTGGGATAGAAAATACACAACTACAATCATTCAATCTTCTACCTGCGTACCCGAACCCGTTTAATCCTCTAACTACGATAAGGTATGAAGTGGGCAATGAATCACTAATTGATATTTCTATTGTAAATTTAAAGGGTCAATTAGTTGATAAATTGGAAAATAACGTAAAACAAGCAGGTAAACATTCAATAAAATGGAATGCTGAAAATGTATCCTCCGGAGTTTATTTATTGAGAATGCAATCTGAAAACTACCTAGAGACTCAAAAAATAATACTAATGAAATAGGAGAGTGTCATGAAGATAATAATAAAATTATTCGTAATTTCGTCATTCTTATTTTCACAAGATGATTATTATGAATTTATAATAACTCCAGATGAACCCGAATTTGGTTTAACCTATGGAGCTTACTTATCTATAAATGAGAATGAATTTGTTATACCCACCATAGATTTAGACAACTCTACTGATGTTACCAAATTTTATCACCAAGTTGAAGGTGATTGGGTACTATCCCAAGAATTAGTTTATGATAATACTGGTAGACATCTATTAGATGACGATTTACTATTTATTAGTGATTCATATAATGATGGTCGAATTTGTATATTTGAAAATAATGATGATGAATGGGTGAATTCAGGACAATGTATTACGAATCCTAATCCATATAATTATAGAAATTTTGGTGAATTATTTCATAGAAGTGGGGATTTACTTATCACTCAATCGAGAGATAGGGAAGCAAGCCAAAGAATAATATATGTTTATAGAAGGACAAATGAATCCTGGATTCAAGAATTTTCGACTCAGTTAGAAGAGTTATCTACAGGTAAAATATTCATAAATGAAGATTTCTTTGCAGTCGGAATGATTGGCTTAGATATTAGTGGTGAAGAGTCAAATGAAGGAGCAGTTCAGTTTTACATTCGAGATGGAGACAATTGGATAGTTGATTCTCTATTGTTTTCTCCTAATCCAAATATTAATGGTGAATTTGGAGTTTCAATAGATTTTTATCAATCTCAAATTTTTATTACTGATAAAAGGAATAATGGTGGTGCTATTCAAGTATATGATTTTGTTGATGGAGAAATATCCCATAATCAAACAATTATATCCAGTGATATTGCATTGGGGGATGATTTTGGAAATAAAATTAAAGTTCATGATAACTATTTAATAACCAATGCATGGAAAAACGATGATGCTGGGCCATCAACGGGGGCAGTATATGTGTTTCAAAAGAACGATGTAGGAATATGGGAAGAAGTCAGAAAAATAGTCTCTTCAGATGCTGAAACACTTGATATTTTTGGTTCTAACTTTGCATTTAATTCAAATCATATTATAATTGGTGCATCATTTAAAAATAATATGTCAGGTTCAGTGTATGTGTATGAATTAGAAGATTTTTCTCTCCACTCTAATTTTGCCACCTATCCTGTTACGGGTAATGCACCCTTAACCCTCACCTTTAATGACTTATCACAAGGCAACCCTACTTCCTGGCAATGGGATTTTGACTCTGATGGGATTATAGATAGTGAAGACCAATACCCAGAACATACCTATGAGTTTTCTGGTGACTATACCGTAACCCTAACGGTAACAAATGAAGAAGAAACCTCTACTTTTACCAAAGAGAATTATGTATCTGTTTCTGGTGGATTAGCCTATGGTGATGTAAATGGTGATACTGCTGTAGATGTTATAGATATTGTCATTATGGTAGATGTGATAATGGGTGAAATTGAACCCACTACCACCCAAATAGAAGCTGCAGATATGAATAATAGCGGTACCATTGATGTGATTGACATTGTATTAGTGGTGAATGAGATAATGGGAAATTAGGGGTTTGGTTTTAGGGATTAGGTATTGGATATTTATTCCTAATTCCTAATTCTCAATTCCTAATTAATTAGTGGTGAGAATATTTTGAAAGGATAGAAATAAAAAAAGTGGGGATGTAATGACCTGGCAGTCCCATCCCCACTTTACAATAACATAACTGAATCAGCTACGATGGGTGTAATTTAAAACAAATTGTCTCAATCATGCAGGTTCAGTATTCATGATAAAAAGAGAATACATGAAGTTGAAAATCAATATCATAACTATATTCATATTAATGGGTAATTTGATAGCACAAGAGATTGAATGTGGTACAGGATTGTACTCTTCAACGAGAGAACATGATACTTGTGAAGATTATTCCGAATCATTTACACCAAACCACCCAGCGTTTAGAGATCTATTTATACCAAATGAGTTCACTGAAACTAAAACATTTAGATTAATCTTCCATGATTTCCTAGACGCTAATTCAAACGAATCCATATTATCAATTGAAGATGTGGACCGTCAAGTTACATTAATAAATAGCTATTTTAACGATTATAAATTAAATTTTGAATACTCGTTTGTTCAACACTCTGAAACTATTCCAAATACTACAATTAGCAACGAAGAGTATAATTTCGAACTCATGGAGTTGTACTCAATAAACCCTGAAAATTCAATTAATGTTTATCTATTTGAAAATATAGGTTTATTCTCATGGACATATTTTCCATGGGGACCAACAATAGATAATGGAGAATGGTGGAAATTAGGTATTTTCTTACACAGAGGGCATTTTTATGACGAAAGTTTTAATTCGGGTCTTCATCTTATACATGAATTAGGCCACACATTTGGATTGTGGCATGTACAACATGGTTACACTGAAGTATGTAGTGGATTTAATGAACATACTCATCTTACAGATTGTATCAGATGTGAACAACCGTGTTTAGAAATGCCTAATTTATTAACTACTGACGAGTGCAATCAGTATGATGAAAGTTCCTGCCCAAATAATGACTGCTATTTAACAGAAAACAACTTATGCTATAGTATAAACGATAAAGTTGGTGACAGATGTTCCGATACCCGTGTAATAGATTTAGTTTTTGGAGAATGTTTTTATATGCAAGGTGCTAACGAATGTATTGAGTTCCCTAATTCATGGGAATTAATATATGACACTCCTGATCCATTAAATGATAATTTTATGGGTTCAGGTTTAAGTGACTCAAATCCACATTGTAATTTTCATTTTACTCCCCAACAAACAGGGAGAATGCATGCATGGATTGCCTATACATTAAGTAATTGGTGTATTAGTGATAACTGTGATATTATTGGCTGTACAGATGTTTTAGCATTAAATTCTGATGAAAGTGCAGAAGTTGATGACGGTACTTGTTTCTATAATTGTTTAGGTGCTGAATATACATTGGGTGATGTTGTAGAGTCAGAAGATTCATTTGATTATTTGGATGTCCTTGCAATGGTACAAATTATTTTAGGTGAATACGAAAATCTAAACCAAAATTCATGGTGTGCAGCTGATTTTAATGAAAGCGGAAACGTAAATATTTTAGATATTGTAAGTTTCATTAATACATACCTTGTAGAATACGTTGCATCCGCCGAGAACACCGGACCTGTATATATTTCCAAATCTCAAACACAAACAGGCAATGCAACTTATCAATTAAATGTAGATATTTATAGCGAAAATATAATCCAGGGCGTCCAAATTACAACTAAATCTCCCAGTGGAAAGAAAATAACAACTATTTCTAAATCTTCTCAACTTCAACATATGAATTCTGCAGTTTCAATCAATAATGATTCAACCGAAGCAACCATTTTGTACTATGGTGTTGAGGGTCAAGTGATACAAAATGGTTTACAATCCCTTTTTACAGTAGATTTGTTAGATAATTCAAGTTCACTGAATCGATATGAAGGAGATGAAAGTGAACTTTCAATGGTTGGGTTGACCACTAATGGTACCGATTATTTAGATTATGAAATTGTATCTGATGAGGAATTAGGTAGAATAGCACGTGGGATAGAAAATACACAACTACAATCATTCAATCTTCTACCTGCGTACCCGAACCCGTTTAATCCTCTAACTACGATAAGGTATGAAGTGGGCAATGAATCACTAATTGATATTTCTATTGTAAATTTAAAGGGTCAATTAGTTGATAAATTGGAAAATAACGTAAAACAAGCAGGTAAACATTCAATAAAATGGAATGCTGAAAATGTATCCTCCGGAGTTTATTTATTGAGAATGCAATCTGAAAACTACCTAGAGACTCAAAAAATAATACTAATGAAATAGGAGAGTGTCATGAAGATAATAATAAAATTATTCGTAATTTCGTCATTCTTATTTTCACAAGATGATTATTATGAATTTATAATAACTCCAGATGAACCCGAATTTGGTTTAACCTATGGAGCTTACTTATCTATAAATGAGAATGAATTTGTTATACCCACCATAGATTTAGACAACTCTACTGATGTTACCAAATTTTATCACCAAGTTGAAGGTGATTGGGTACTATCCCAAGAATTAGTTTATGATAATACTGGTAGACATCTATTAGATGACGATTTACTATTTATTAGTGATTCATATAATGATGGTCGAATTTGTATATTTGAAAATAATGATGATGAATGGGTGAATTCAGGACAATGTATTACGAATCCTAATCCATATAATTATAGAAATTTTGGTGAATTATTTCATAGAAGTGGGGATTTACTTATCACTCAATCGAGAGATAGGGAAGCAAGCCAAAGAATAATATATGTTTATAGAAGGACAAATGAATCCTGGATTCAAGAATTTTCGACTCAGTTAGAAGAGTTATCTACAGGTAAAATATTCATAAATGAAGATTTCTTTGCAGTCGGAATGATTGGCTTAGATATTAGTGGTGAAGAGTCAAATGAAGGAGCAGTTCAGTTTTACATTCGAGATGGAGACAATTGGATAGTTGATTCTCTATTGTTTTCTCCTAATCCAAATATTAATGGTGAATTTGGAGTTTCAATAGATTTTTATCAATCTCAAATTTTTATTACTGATAAAAGGAATAATGGTGGTGCTATTCAAGTATATGATTTTGTTGATGGAGAAATATCCCATAATCAAACAATTATATCCAGTGATATTGCATTGGGGGATGATTTTGGAAATAAAATTAAAGTTCATGATAACTATTTAATAACCAATGCATGGAAAAACGATGATGCTGGGCCATCAACGGGGGCAGTATATGTGTTTCAAAAGAACGATGTAGGAATATGGGAAGAAGTCAGAAAAATAGTCTCTTCAGATGCTGAAACACTTGATATTTTTGGTTCTAACTTTGCATTTAATTCAAATCATATTATAATTGGTGCATCATTTAAAAATAATATGTCAGGTTCAGTGTATGTGTATGAATTAGAAGATTTTTCTCTCCACTCTAATTTTGCCACCTATCCTGTTACGGGTAATGCACCCTTAACCCTCACCTTTAATGACTTATCACAAGGCAACCCTACTTCCTGGCAATGGGATTTTGACTCTGATGGGATTATAGATAGTGAAGACCAATACCCAGAACATACCTATGAGTTTTCTGGTGACTATACCGTAACCCTAACGGTAACAAATGAAGAAGAAACCTCTACTTTTACCAAAGAGAATTATGTATCTGTTTCTGGTGGATTAGCCTATGGTGATGTAAATGGTGATACTGCTGTAGATGTTATAGATATTGTCATTATGGTAGATGTGATAATGGGTGAAATTGAACCCACTACCACCCAAATAGAAGCTGCAGATATGAATAATAGCGGTACCATTGATGTGATTGACATTGTATTAGTGGTGAATGAGATAATGGGAAATTAGGGGTTTGGTTTTAGGGATTAGGTATTGGATATTTATTCCTAATTCCTAATTCTCAATTCCTAATTAATTCGGTTTCCGTCCTCACAATCCATTGCATGGGGATGAAGGAAACAATTATTAATGGTTAATTGTTAATTATAAATGAAAACAAACAGTTGGGACGATTTAAAACCGTCCCCTACGGAACAATTATTAACAAAGCCTCATAATTCCTAATTAATTCGGTTTTACTAAAACAAACGAGCAATATCATTCACCATAATGGTGATGAATAAGAAGAGGAGAAAGAGGATGCCTACTTGTTGGATCCCCATTTTAACCTTTAAAGATAATTCATGGCCCATGATACCTTCTACCAGGGCAATAATCACATGACCGCCATCCAATCCCGGTATTGGGAGAATATTTATTAATCCTAAGTTTACCGATAAGAATGCCATGAGTCCAATTAATGCAGAAAAACCCACGCCAGCAGTTTCACCGGCAATTTTGGCAATCATCACGGGGCCAGCCATTTCATTCATAGACACCTGACCTGTCATGAGTCCCCAAATAGTAGATAACATCATATTTATCCACATATATGTACGTTCAAATCCCGCAACCACTGATTCAGAAAAACTGGCGACACGCATGTTTACTTTGGGTCCAATACCAATGAGTCCAACAGATGTGGGAATGCCATCAATAGCTTGTTCCCCCATGGTGGTGGTAATGGAATCAGATATGGTAACACCCTCTCGTTCCCATGTAACTTTTATGGTTGTATTTGGATATTGGTGAATATACTTTGTCATATCTGACCATAAATTCACTGGCTCATCATTGATGGATATGATAATATCATTGGCAATTAATCCCGCTTGTTCAGCAGGATATTCAGGAACAACTGAGCCAATTATAGGATGTTCTTCTACTTCTCCAATTCCGTGGGTAAATGTGAGTGCAAAATTTAAAACTATGGCTAATAGAAAGTTCATGATGACACCGGCAGACATTATCCATACCTTTGCCCATGTGGGTTGAGAACGGAATTCATCTGGTGCGCCTGTTGTGGTGGTGTCCATGCTCTCATCAATAATTCCAGCGACTTTCACATATCCACCAAGGGGAAACCACCCAATACCATATTCTGTGCCATTTATTACTTTTTTCCACCCATATCCAAATAGGTTAAATCCAATGTAAAATTTTTCTACTCGTACACCCACTGACCGAGCTGCCATGTAGTGCCCCAATTCATGAATAAATACGAGTACACCAATTACAAAAATAAATGATAGCAAACTGGTCATAATTAAATGCGTCCTTTAATATAATTTTGGGTCCATGTGGTTAATTCTGTAATATCATCCAAATTAGGATGTGAAATGTGGGGATGTGCAGTGATGGCATCTTCAATTAAAATGGGGATGTCCACAAATTTTATTTTATCCGCTAAAAAAGCATACACAACGGTATCATTGGCAACATTTAATACAATGGGATGAGAGCCCCCTGCTCGTAATGCATCATAGGCCAATTGAATACATCTAAATTTTTTGAGATTTGGTTCTTCAAAAGTCAGTGTGCCTATTTGGGTCAAGTCCATAGTCTCCCAACATACATCAGCATGATGAGGATAGGTTATAGCATATTGAATGGGAATTTTCATATCTGGTAATCCCAGTTGAGCTTTAACTGAGCCATCTACAAATTCCACCATAGAGTGAATGATAGATTGAGGATGTACCACAATATCAATATCATCTGCTGACATATTGAATAACCAATGGGCTTCAATCACTTCTAATCCTTTGTTCATCATGGTGGCAGAATCGATAGTAATTTTATTTCCCATACTCCAGTTAGGATGTTTAAGGGCCTGTGCTTTGGTGATGGATGCAAACTCATTTATATCTGTAGTCCTAAAAGGACCACCTGAACCTGTAAGGATGAGGCGGTTTACTTGATCCATTTTCTCACCCACCAAACATTGCCATATTGCAGAATGTTCACTATCTACGGGGTATAAATTCACATCATGTTTCTCCAAAATGGAATTGATATAATCCCCTGCCATAACCAAGCTCTCTTTGTTAGACAACGCAACATCTACACCTGCAGTGATTGCATTTACAGTGGGTTGCATTCCATCAGCACCCACCAATCCATTCACCATTATATCTACATCACCACGTTGGGCTAGTTCTAATAAGCCTGATCGATCAGAGAGAACTTCAACTTCAGACAAAGATGAACGAACCATATCCACTTTTGTATCATCACCAATACACACCGCTTGTGGATTATAGGCTTTTGCCTGTTTAATAAGCAGTTCAGCATTAGAATGTGCCGATAGATATACTACTTTAAAATCACCACTAAGCTTTTGTACCACATCAAGCGTTTGTGTGCCAATAGAGCCTGTTGAACCTAAAATACTTAACCGTTTCATATCCCTACGGTAACCCCTATAAATGGTGCAAATGAATGGGCATCATCGTGAATAACACCCCATTTATAATTGATACCTTTTATAAATTTTTCAATTGAAATGGCGTATCGATTGGTTGCCCACGTATTGTGAAAATATCGAGTGTAATCCATGCCAATTACTGCCCAGTTAAGATTATATCGAGATAAAAATCCCACATGAAACCATCTATGAATTGAACTTTTATGAAATCTTAATCTATGTACACCCATATCTATGGCAACAGATTGAAGGTGCTTTGTTTTCCAATTTGGGTTAGTATAACCCGTACTCATATTATGATACAATGCTTTATCATTATCTATTTGTAAAGCTGCCAACGTACCTGATAAATATAAATTATCTGATGGCCACCATTGTATGGTACTACTTAGATGGTTTGTTTCAGAATGGGGTCTATAATTAATGTGAAAATAAATGTCAGAGTCTTTAATTCCCTGAAAGGAATGTTGGGATGATATGAGCTTTAATTCAGAAGGATAAAGAAGTGAAAGAAGAAATAACATCATGATGATTCTCATGCAATTATATGAGTCCTCTGTCGCTATTCTCTACAAATGTTATAATATTTTTTATTTCGTCAGTTTGCTCTAGTTCATCTTTAATAGATTGGATTGCCTGACTTGTATTTAAGTCTGAATAAAATATTTTTTTATAAGCACGTTTAATATTCATTCTGGATTCAGAAGAAAACTCACGACGACGTAAACCTACATTATTTACACCTGCAAACTTCAGCGGTTCACCTGATGCTAAAATATAAGGAGGGACATCCTGTACCACTCTATATCCACCACCAATAAATGCATGGTCGCCAACTTTGCAAAACTGGTGAACCGGAGTCATGCCGCCAACAGTTACATGATATCCTATTTCTACATGTCCTGCCACTTGAACACCATTGGCTAATATAGTTTTATCACCAATTAGACAATCATGAGCAATATGTACATATGCCATAAGCAGACAATCACTACCCACAGATGATTTTCCTAACTCTGAGGTACCTCTATTCAAAGTACAAAACTCCCTTACTGTAGTTCTGTCTCCAATCTCAAATAGAGAGTGTTCACCTTCAAATTTTAAATCTTGGGGGATTTCAGCAATTACTGATGATTGAAAAATGCGACAGTCTTTACCAATTCGTGCACCTGAACGGATAACTGCGGAAGATTTAATCTCAGTACCATCACCAATAATTACATCATTTTCAATTATGGCAAAAGGTCCTATAGAAACATTTTCGCCAATTTGAGCATCTTTATCAACAATTGCAGATGGATGAATTTGAGTGGAGATGTCTAATCCCTCCTATCAACCACAGAAGATAGGAATTCTGCAGAGCAAACCATTTCACCATCAACTATTGCTTTGGCACTAATTTTACACGTACCCATTCTAAATTTCACTAACTCTGCTTCAAAAATTAGTTGGTCACCTGGTTTGACTACTTTTTTAAATCTAGACTGATTTATCCCCGTGAAGTACATTAGTTTTGTTTCAGGGTTAGGAATAGTGTTTAATACTAAAAATCCACCTGCTTGTGCCATGGCTTCTAATAACAACACACCTGGCATGACTGGTTGACCCGGGAAATGCCCCTGAAAAAAAGGTTCGTTAAATGTAACATTTTTCAATGCTTTTACTGTCTTCCCAGGATTTAATTCTAAAATCCTATCTACCAATAAAAATGGATATCGATGTGGTAGAATTTGTAAAATGGAGTAAATATCAAACTGTGCCATTGCATTCTCTCGTTGTTTCTTTTTGAGTTCTAGTTTCTTCGAAAAAGTTTTTTTAATCTTCTTTACAAGTTCAACATTGGCAGCATGACCACTTCGTGCTGCAATGATATGCCCTCGAATTGGAATCCCTAATAATGCTAAATCACCGATTAAATCCAATGCCTTATGTCTTACAGGTTCGTTAGGGAAGCGTAATTCAACACCATTTAAAATACCATTCTCACCACAAAAAACATCAGAATCAATCTTGAATAATTCTTTTAATTTGTCGATTTCACCTTCTTGAACTTCTTGGTCTAAAAACACAAGGGCATTGTTTACACTTCCACCTTTAATGAGACCTTGTTCTTTCATCCCTCTAATTTCAGAGAAAAAGCAAAATGTTCTAGATGGGGCAAATTCTTCTACAAAATCCTCTTCCAACGAATACAATGCAGTGTATTGTGTCCCTAAAGATGAGAAATTATAATCTGTCATAAATGTAATTCGGAACATGTCAGAAGGAAGTACATGTATATCAACACCACGTTCTGGTTCACTATAGGTAATGGTTTGGTCAATAACCAACTCATCACGCTGTACATTTTGCTCCACAATTTCTGCGGCAATAAGTTTTTCAACAAATGGCTGTGCACTACCATCCATTACTGGTGGTTCTTTTTCAGTAAGCTCAATAAGAATATTGTCAATTTGAAGACCAACCACTGCTGCCAATATATGTTCTACCGTGTGAATTCTAAATCCATTTTGACCAATAGTCGTCCCTCGAGAAATATCAATAACATGATCAATATCTGCAATAATTTCTGGACAATTTTCTAGATCTAAACGCTTAAACCGAATCCCCGAGTTTGGTTCAGCAGGTTTAAATGTTGCCGTGGACTCTACACCTGTATGCAAACCAATTCCACTAATACTCACTGTATTTTGAATCGTGCATTGATTTTTATAATGATTAAATTTTTCTGACATTAATCTTTATTTTCTGTAATATTTTCTAACGCTTTAATTCGTTTCTGTAATTGAGGAAGCTGATTTATTACTGCCTCTTGTTTCCTACGCTTCATGTGATCTCTTGCTGGAATTCCCGAAACAAATGAACCTGTTTTTAATGATTTTGTAACTAAGGTGTTGGTGGCAATTATACATTTATCTTCCACTTTTAAATGGCCAACCACTCCACTTTGGCCACCAATCGTAACAAAATCACCTAATTCACAGCTTCCAGCTAAGCCTACTTGACCTGCAATTACACAGCCTTTCCCAATAATAACATTGTGAGCAACTTGTATAAAATTGTCTAATTTGGAAAATTCTCCCACAATTGTACTTTCAATAGTGCCTCTATCCACACAGCAATTTGCACCAATTGCCACATCATTTTCAATAATTACATTTCCAGTATGGGGTACACGATGATGGTTACCATTTTCAGAAACTAATCCAAAACCATCTGCACCAATAACGGTTCCAGAATCAACATGAACATGTTTACCTATATTCACATCATGATATATAGATACATTCCCTCGTATAGTTGAATTATTCCCAATTATAGAATTTTCTCCCACAATAGAATTATGTCCAATGTAGGTATTATCACCTATTCGAGCATTTGATTCAATGACTACATGTGCCCCAATGAATACATTTTCCCCCACTTGTGCCGTTTTATCAATAATTGCACTGGGATGAATGTGTGGTGTCCAATTTTTGTTTGGTCTAAAAAGTTTACTCACTTCAATAAAAGAAAGAGATGGATTTTCAACTTGAATGAGAGTTTTGCCATTTGAATCAGATTCAAATTTCCCATTTACAAGCACCACTGTTGCAAGCGTATTATTTATCAAAGATGCATACTTTGGATGTGCCATATATGTAACACAGTTTTCTCTACCACCACTCAACTCACATATATCGTTTACAGTGATGTTTTCATTTCCCACAATGGTGCCATTTATGGCATTGGCTATGTCTAAAGCCGTGTACAAAATACTATAATTATTTGCTTGATGTTGTTGATTTACGAAGTTCTTCCATTACATCTTCAGTGAGGTTATTTGAATCCAACGCATACACAATTGCCCCACCTACAGCATCGAGGATGTAATCATAACCTTGACGTTTACCCACTTCTTGAATTGCCTCATCAATTTTTGATAAAACAGGTTTTAATAATTGATTTTGTTTTCTGTAGATTTCACCTTCAGGACCAAATTTTTCCATTTGAAATTGTTGAATTTTTTGTTCCTTTTTGATGAGCTCTTGCTCTTTTTCTTGACGTCGAGCATCACTCATAAGTAATCGCTGTCTGTCGTATTCTTGTTTTAAACTATCTAACTGTTGAATGAGTCCTTCCATCTCGCTTTGTAATTTCCGTTGTTCTTTTTCAAGATCAACTTGTACTTGACGAACCTCTTCAAATTTTGACATTATTTCATTGGAGTCAATATATCCAATTTTTACATCTGCAAAGAGTAATGATGAAAATACAATTGCACTGATGAATAATTTATATCCCATTTTCCTCACTTTTTATCCTTTCGTTAAAACGGCATTCCAAATATTAAATGATAATCCCATCCTCGTGGGCCATCATTTTCATAAACACCAACATTATCAAATCCATATCCCATGTCATAACCTAACATTCCTAACATGGGCATAAATAATCTTACACCAATTCCTGCAGACCGTTTTAAATCAAATGGATCTACAGTATTAAAATTTTCCCACACATTTCCAGCTTCTGCAAATGCCAACGCATAAATTGTGGGATTCTCAGATAAGGAAAATCTAAACTCTAATGCATATTTGAGCATGATATTTCCAGCATTATAATAGCCATCTGGACCAACAGAATTTTCCTCATATCCACGCAACATTTCACCATATGGCATACCACTACCACCCATCATAAATTTGGCACTTGGTGGAATAACTGAACGTTCACCCGAACCCACTGGTATTTGCTTTAGGGCCCCTAATTTTATGCCTTGATGCATGACGAATTTACGCATAAGTGGGGTAAACCACTTTATATCAAAAGTATGCTTATGATAATCCTCATCACCACCCAATACAGAGCCTGACAGAATGGAAGTCCACGTTAGTTGCGACCCTCGTGAGGGAAACTCTGGATGATCACGGCTATCTCTCGAAATTATTTGGGTAAACGAAACTCCAGATGTTTTAAACTCGGCTTGATCATCGTTTTCTTCAATAAGATTTTCAATGGAAGAACCGAAATACCCCATTAAGTCATCTGCATTATTTGAATAATATGTGTTGTTGGATGATCTAAAAATCCAAGACCCTCTAAAAAATGGGTCTGGCCATTTAAATCGACGTCCCCATCGTGCTGATCCTCCCATTTGTTTCACGTCAAAAGGAAGGTAGTTTCCCGAACCTTGACCTCTTTCTGTGTAGAAAAATGATGCCCCCACCAAGTTCGGTGTATCAAATAACCAGGGTTCAGTAAAGCTGATGGAAAATGATTGATAACTAGATTGATTATTGCTGGAATTATACGATGGAGAATAATAGTTTGAAGTTGTATTGTTAGAATTATTTCCGCTCAATCCACGATTATATGAAATTGATAAGGTTTGACCACGCCCTCTAAAGTTTGGGAATTCAAATCCACCGCCACCAGTGAATCCATGCACCTCATTATACCCCATAGAAAGGTTAGCTTGCCCTGTACTTTTTTCTGATACATCGATAGTAATATCAATTTCATCTTCATCAACAGGTGAAACATTTGGAATTACATTATCGAAAAAATTCAGCATAAATACATCACGATAACTATCTAATAATTTTTTTCGGCTAAAAATATCACCTGGATATACCATTAATTCACGTCGAATTACATTCTCATGAGTCTTTTGGTTTCCTCCAATGATGATTTTCCGTACCTTCACAATTTCATTTTCAGTAATATCAAAGTGAACATCTAACGAATCTTCACCAACAGGATGTATTTTAGGATTTATTTGAAAATAAAAATATCCCTTATCCATATAAAGTGGACTTACTTTTTCAGAAATGGACATCTGAAATTTTTCATCACTATACAAATCTCCAGAATCGAATCCTAAATAATCTTGAAGCTCTTCATCATTATGAATATGATTTCCATTCCACGTGAAATTTCTAAAATAGTACTGCGGCCCCTCGTAAACGTTTATTATTAATTTCAACCCTTTCTCAGTAACGGCCAATTCATCACTTTCAATATAAAAATCTCTGTAACCCTTATTGTGGTAAAATCGTGCCAATTCAGTTTTATCAGATGTAAACTTTTCTTCATCCCACTTGCCTCGCCATGGCATGAGTAAACTCCAGGGTTTTGTTTCTTTAAATTGCCATTTTAATTTAAAATCTGAAAAAGTTTGGTTCCCATTAATCTCAATTTCACGAATTTTTAGCTTTTTGCCCTCGGTAATTTTAAACTCTAAGTCAACGGTATTGGGTTCATCGGTATTTTTGTAAATCGTGTCAATTTCTACATTATGAAAATGTTTTGAAATGTAGAAATTTCTTAATGATTCCATAGCATCAAACACTGACTTGTCTGACAAAATTTGCCCTGATGTAAGTTCAATCTCTTCATTCAATGTTCGTTTGGACTTTTTATTACCGGAAAATGAATACTCACCCAATGTTGGATATTCATTTACTTTGATGAGGAGATAAATTCCATCCTCAGTTTCTTCTGTGACAAAAATCTGAATATCACTAAATCTGTTTAATTTCCATAATCGCTTTATACCCTTTTGAATTTCATCACTTTTAATAATCATTCCATCAAAAATTCGGGCATTTCTAATAACATCATCTTGAGATAGACGTTTATTGCCTTCAACATCTACACCAAGTACTCGGAGTTCAGTCATTTGTGAAAATAATGCCGAACACATTATAATTAATAAAAGGGAAACTCTATTCACTGATTTGCTCACTAATTTTTCCAAATCTCCGCTCACGATTCTGAAAATCTTCTATAGCTTTTTCTAAATGAGATTTACCGAAAGCTGGCCAAAAGGTGTCAGTAATATGCAATTCAGTATAGGCTATTTGCCATAAAAGAAAATTGCTTACCCGCATTTCTCCACCGGTACGAATAAGTAAATCTGGGTCTGGTAATTCCGAAGTATATAGATTTTGAGAAATTAATGCTTCTGTAATTTCTGTGTCTTTACCATGTTTTCTTAATATTTCATTACATGCATGTACTAATTCTTGTCGGCCACCATAGCTCAATGCAAGGTTTAAATTTAATCCTGAGTTCTCTTTTGTCAGATTCACAGCTTCATGGATTTCTTCTTGAACTTTGGGATCTAATTTTTGAATATCACCAATAACTGTAAAACGAACATTGTTTTTATCTAAATCTGCTATTTCTTTTTTTAAGGATGAAACGAGTAATTTCATTAATGCAGATACTTCATCTAAGGGACGATTCCAATTCTCTTCAGAAAAAGTATAAAGCGTCAGATGCTCAACACCGAGTTCACCGCATAATTCGGTAATTTTTCTAACGGTTCGAACACCTTGTTTATGTCCTGCTAAACGTGGAAGCGCTTTTTGTCGTGCCCACCGACCATTCCCATCCATAATGATGGCAATATGTGAAGGAATTCTTTTCTTATTTACTTGATTGTTTGGCATAAATAATTAGTGCATACTCAGATACAAAAAATCAGTTCCACTTTATTTTTCAACCATATCAGTTAATGTATTTGCCATAGATGCAAACATATCCGTAATAGGTGAATTCTCATACTGAAATACATAAGGCTCACCAGAATCTGCAGATTTTGCCAATTCAGGAGTTAAATAAATTTGAGCTAGCAAGGGAACATCCAAACGATCACTTTCCGATTTTCCACCACCACCTTTAAATATTTCAGAAGTTTCATTACAATGTGGACATAAATAATGAGACATGTTCTCAACTACTCCCAATACAGGAGTATTGACTTTTTTGAACATATCTGCACCTTTTTTCACATCGAGTAGTGCTAAATCTTGGGGGGTTGTAACAATTACCGCTCCTGTTAATGCTAACCGTTGAACCAGGGTGAGTTGGATATCACCCGTTCCTGGAGGCAAGTCCAAAATCAAGTAATCAAGCTCTCCCCATAAAACATCATCAAAAAACTGTGATGTAAGTTTGGCCACCATTGGACCTCTCCAAATGGCAGGTGCATTATCTGAGTTTATAAACCCAAAGGACATTAATTTCATTCCAAACTTCTCAATGGGAATCAACTTTTGCTCTGCTGTAATTTTGGGTTGATCATAGGAACCAATCACCATAGGTAAACTTGGGCCATATATGTCTAAATCTAAAATTCCAACTTTATGGTTTTTGCTCAATTCAGAAGCTAAATTCACTGCAACTGTAGATTTCCCTACTCCACCCTTACCACTGGCAACTGCAATAACATGCTTTACACTGGGAATTGGTTGCTGACTTACTGCATTTTGAACTGGTGCTTGTTTTACAGGCTGAGATCCTAAGTTAACTTGGATATCTTTAATTTCAGTTTCAGATGATAACACACTTATAACATCGGATTTTATGGCATTTTGATGTTCTTCATTTTGTGTAGATATTGATAGGTTTACCAGAATTTGATTTGAATTCACCTGAATATCTTTCACCAATCCAAAAGAGACTATATCCCGAGAAAAACCAGGATAGTTTACTTTTTTAAGGATTTCCTTAATGTCTTGTTGATTCATATTGTCCTTGATTATAAAACGAACAAACGGCTGTCTGGAATTCCAAACAGCCGCTTATTTTTTAGAATTAATTCTGGAGAATTATCCGTTATATTCTCTGTCGAAGTAGTCGTAGTTCTTTTTAATGTAATCATTCCATTCATCAGGAACTGCATCTTCTTCAAAAATAGCTTCTACTGGGCATTCTGGTTCGCACGCTCCGCAGTCGATACATTCTTCTGGATCGATGTAAAGCATTTTTCCTGTTGGATCAAATCCTGGCTCTTTAGCCTCAGCACCACTACCTTCTTTATCGTCAGGTCCGTGGATACAATCTACAGGGCAAACCTCTACACAGGCGGTATCACATGTTCCAAAGCATGGGTCAGCGATTATATATGCCATTCTTAACTCTCCTAAAAAATTTTATTTCTGTTTGAATAAATTGTTGTTGTTCGCGTTGGAAAATTTAAGCCTTAATTGAAAAATTGGGCAAATAATATTGTAAAATTCTGTTAATTAAATATGATAATTACAATGGATTTATAAAATTTCAATTTGTAGAGGAGAGACGACTGTATTAAGTTATGGCTCAAGGCTATTAGGGTTTTTTGTCATATTGTGGGTCTAAACGGATTTAGGACGTTTTGAAAGATTTTTTAAATTTCAATCTTTTGTATTGTTGAAATAACCTCTGTTATTTATTTATACTCAATATTTTTTGTTTTCGGTAAGATATTATAGTTTTTTTATTCTTTGTCTTAATCCCTCCTTACCAACCATATCCACAATAACCAAAACCATATAGCACATAGCGTCAGTAGTTGACGTAGATACTGGTTAACTTAACCAAAGAGGTGCGTATAATGAAGTTGGTAAAAGAACTTTTCATTAATGTTACAGCTGGAAGTACGCGTATTGCCCTCACAGAAGGTGGTATCCTTACTGAGCTGTTCATTGAACTTCCTGACCATCAGCGACTGGTTGGGAATATTTACAAAGGTCGTATTCAAAATGTAATTCCTGGAATGCAAGCTGCATTTATTGATGTAGGTCATGAGATAAACGCATTCCTTCCATTTTCAGAGATTGGGAACTTAGAGAATCCTTCAAATTTTTCATTTTCAGATGATGATGAAGAAAATGGTAAAAAACATAATAAAAAGAAGAATAACGGCAATAAGGAAAATGACCCTGCAAAATTTCTAAAAATAAATGAGGAGATTTTAGTTCAGGTCATTAAAGAACCATTTAGCGGAAAAGGTCCTCGTGTAACAACAGATATATCTATTCCTGGCAGTTTAATGGTACTGGTGCCAAACGCAAACTATATTGGGATTTCTCGCAAAATAACCGACAAATACGAGAAGCGTCGGTTACGCCGCATTGCAAAATCTTTCAAACCTGAAAATTATGGTCTTATCATCCGAACAATTGCAGAAGGTAAAGACCAATCTACACTAGAATCTGATTTTAAACGAGTATGGAATCGTTGGAAAGAACTGGAAAGCAAAGTCAGCAATAAAAAATCACCTGCACTTGTATACAAGGACTTTACTACTTCAGACCAAGTAATTAGAGATTTGTTTACGCCTGATATAAACAAATTGACGCTAGATTCCAAGCCACTGTATAAACGAATCTTAAATTATGTAAATGATGTTGATCCGTCGCTTTCAAAAAAACTTATCTTAAAAAAAGGTAAGGGTAGCGTATTTGATGAGTACAACATTGAAGAACAGTATGAAAAATCATTAAAACGCAAAGTGTGGATGAAAAGTGGTGCGCATTTAGTCATTGAACATACTGAAGCGATGGTTGTAATTGATGTAAATAGTGGTCGATTCATTGGTAAAAAAGATCAAGAACAAAATTCACTTAAAATCAATTTAGAATCTGCACGTGAAGTTGCACGCCAATTACGATTACGAGATATTGGTGGATTGGTGGTAATTGACTTTATCGATCTACAAAAAGAAGAAAATCGTAAAAAAGTTTTTGATGAATTGAGAAATGCACTTCGAAATGACAGAGCAAAGGTTTCATTGACAGAATTTTCTACTTTTGGATTATTAGAAATGACTCGTCAACGCATACGATTAAATCTTTTACATACGGTAAGTATAGATTGCCCCACATGTAATGGTTTGGGCAGAATTGCAACTCCAGACACAGTATTGACAAGAATTGAAAATTGGCTGAAACGATTTAGAACAAAAGCCAATGATCGGCGACTCATCATTTATCTACACAAAGAGTTATTAGATTACATCAATGAAACTAAGTCTAAGGTGGTTAAAGGATTTATGTGGGATAATTGGATGCTTTTAGATTTACAGGAAGACAATACGCTCTCACCTGCAGAATTTAGGGTTTATTCCAAAAAACGTAAATCAGATGTTACTAGTGAAGTTTAGCTTGTATGCTATATAAATTAACAAATAAATTATCGGGCTAAATTAGGATGTATTTTTAAAATGTACGCATTAGTAGAATTCGCAGGAAAACAATTTAAAGTAGAAGAAGGTGCTCAGATAAAAGTGCCTTTGGTTACTGAAAAAGTAGGTGGCAAGGTAAACCTTGACAAGGTACTCTATTTTGATGATGGTAAAAACAAAGTAGTCGGTACCCCTTTTATCGATGGTATGTCTATCGATGCTAAAGTTGAAGAGCATGGCAGAGACCGTAAAATCGTTGTATTCAAGTTCAAAAGAAGAAAAGGATATCAACGTAAAAATGGTCATCGTCAACAATACTCTGTATTATCAGTTGGTAAACTAGGGGCAAAGAAAAAGGCAAAAGCCGCTCCTAAAAAAGCAACTACTAAAAAAGCAGAAGCAAAAACTACCACCACTAAAAAAACTACAACGAAGAAGAAAGAGGACTAAACAATGGCTCATAAGAAAGGTGTTGGTAGTTCGAAGAATGGTAGAGACAGTAATCCTAAGTATCTAGGTGCTAAAAGTGCAGATGGTCAAACGGTAACTGCTGGATCTATTCTCGTTCGTCAACGTGGAACAAAAATTCACCCCGGTAGAAACGTGGGATTGGGAAAAGATGATACCCTTTTTGCTAAAATTGACGGTATGGTTAAATTTGAACAAAAAGGTCGCGATAAAAAACAAGTAAGCATCATCGCAAAAAGTTAACTTATTGTAAAACAACAAATCTAAAAGCCTCATTCATATCTTGATTGAGGCTTTTTTATATAATTCGAACATGAATATTAAAAATTTTATACTCTTCTTAACGCTCTCTATAGGGTTTTCAGCAACAATATCTGGAACTATTTCTGATAAATCTACGGGAGAACCTTTACCCTATACCAGCATCATGGTTCTCGAATCACAACGTGGAACAGCTTCTGATATTAATGGCTACTACATCATCCCTAACATCAAAAGCGATACAATCACATTAAAAGTAATGATGATTGGATATGTTACTCTTGAAGAAAAGATAGAAATTTCTCAACTAAAAGATAAGTTGAATTTTGAACTCACGCCTGAACCTATTCAAGGCAATGAAATAAAAGTATCTGCTGAACGTATGCGATTTGAAAAGAAAGTAGATATTAGTCGTGTAAATCTTTCAAACCAAGAAATTAGGAAAGCACCCGCTTTTGTTGAAGCAGATTTATTTAGAACTATTCAAATGTTACCTAGCGTAAATGCCAGTAATGATTTTAATGCTGCTCTCATCGTTCGGGGTGGAAGCCCAGATGAGAATTTAATCCTCTTAGATGGTACAGAGATTTATAATCCATATCATATTGGAGGGGTATTTTCAACATTCAATGCAGATATGATTTCAGATTCAGAATTTTTAGCAGGAGGATTCCCTGCAAACTATAGTGGGCGACTTTCATCTGTGTTAAACATTACGGCTCGTGAAGGTGATTCAAAAAATGGCCGTTTATCTAAATCTAATCCTTCAAAAAAATATTGGGATTTCAGTAAAGGGTCTGGTGACATTAGTATGCTCTCTTCAAAAATCATGTTTGAAGGTCCACTCTACAACGGCTCATGGATGTTCTCTGGACGACGGACTTATTTTCATAAATTCGTAGATTTGTACTATCAGTTGAAAGATGGTACAGATCCTCCAGTAAATTATTATTTCAACGATTTACATTTTAAGGCAAAGACCTCTATTAATCCCAATAATCAATTAATCTATAGTCAATTTTCAGGTACAGATGACTTATTTGCTTCATTTGGTGGTGGTGATTTTCCTGGAATAAAATTTAACTGGGACTGGGGTAATGCAACTAATAATCTTACATGGAAGTTTATTCCCAATAGCCAATACTATGTAAATACTAGTTTATCTCGTACCATCTATGATTTCGAAGTAGATTTTAAAGTTGACTTCGTTACCGACACTACCAGTGTGGATACTATAAATATAGCAGATGATTCATCTGATACAAGCTCAGACTTGTCCATGGATATCAATAATCTGGTAGAAGATGTTACCCTAAAACAAGATATAAAATTCATTTACACTGATGAAATTAAAGTAGATTTCGGCTGGGAGTATAAAGAGCTTAACATGGATTATTCGGAGTATTTTGCTGGAACGCAAACTGCTAAATTAGCTTCTAAACCCAATATTACCAGTGCTTATATAAATTCAACTTTGCAACCTCATCCATTATTATATGTAAATCTTGGAACCCGAATCAGTAAATACAGTGGCAATGGTAAAACATATGTAAATCCTCGTTTTGGATTAAAATTTAATCCACATTCTGACTTGGCATTAAAGGCAAGTTGGGGAACATATTCTCAATTTTTATATACCATCAATCAAGAAGAAGAACTCTTAAGAATAGTGGATTTTTGGCAACCTATCCCTGACGGTGGTGAACCTCAACATTCTGAGCATTATATCATTGGTGCAGAATATTGGATTTCTGAAGGCAATACCTTTTCTGTTGAAACTTACTACAAAGATTATGATAATGTTTATGATTTAAATCCGTTAACAAGTGGTACTGATATTGAAGGAACTATAGCTATTTCTGGTATTGGTTCTGCCTATGGTTTAGAGTTTTTATATCGCTTACGAATCCAAAAACTTTCAGGATGGTTGAGCTATGCTTACTCCCACATTGAAAGAGAAATTGACTTTAATTCAGATGGAATCATATGGGAAGGGCAAGAAATTTATCCTGCAAAATATGACAAACCTCATTCCTTTAATGCTGTTTTAAACTACGAAATTACAGACAAATTAGATATGGGACTTAGTTGTGTATATGGTAGTGGCCAAACCTACACCCCTGTAATTGGAAAAGTTCATCAAAGTGGACTTAATTCATTCACTGGTTTAGAAAATCCATATTCCAGTTTTGGTAATATCTATGGTTCTAAAAACAGTGGTCGTTATCCTGCATATTTTAGATTAGATGCAAGCCTTACAAAGGATACAAACTTTTTAGGTTTAGATGGAAAATGGAAATTTCAGATTATAAATCTAACAAACTACTTTAATGTATTGCTATATAATTGGAACCACAATGCCTCACCTTCAGAGGTTCAAGCGTATAGTATGTTCCCTGCAATTTTCACCATGGGATGGGAGTTTAAATTTTAATGAAGAAAATTTTGTATATATTATTTATTCTACTGGTTTCTTGTACCAAAGAATTGGACATCAACGACTTCTCAGAAGATTTTTCACATTACCAATCAGAACTAAAAATTGAAGCGCTTATACTACCTTCTGATGAAATTCAAGCCATTGTGAGAATTGATCGAACCGTACTCATTAACGAAAATACATTATTTAATTGTGTAGATGAAGACGGTGACTGGAATGCTGAAACTGATGATCTTGGTAGTGATGGTATAGATAGTAATGACCCCGATAAAGGTAAACTTATCGAAGCAGATGAAGATGGTACTGAAGGAAATGGCATTCCCGATTGTGGTGAACCTAATGTAGATGAATATGATGAATACTTACCCAATTTACATGTTTCTAATTGTAATGTTTTAATGACCTATTATAATGAAGATGGCAACGATTTTTCATGTGAATTTGAATATAACGAATCAGCAAGTGAGTTTACCACAAATTATAATTCAAAAGGTCATGGCTTTACCACTTTCGATGATATGGAATCTGTTAGTTATGGTGCATATATTCCAAGTGACAATTGTGGTAATATTTTATGGGATGATTTTAATGGTGAATACACCATTGAAATAGACTGCCTAGACTTTGATGATGTGGGTAAAATTACATCAACTGCACCTGTTTCTCTCCCTCGTCCTGTTGTATTTTATGAATATACAGAAGATAATTTTGAAAGCATAAAAAATTGTGAAGATTACGATTGCCTTCAATCACATGCATTAACTTCTGATACATTGTTTTTTTCACATGGTAATTTTGATGCTAGAATTCATTATTCATCCCTTTTAGAAACTTCATATTATCAACTATTTCAATATTTACTCCATAAAGATTCTTCCACTGAAAATGATTTCGTACTACTCCATGAGCATCCAAACCAAGCTACAGATGTGGAAGGCATTTATGGCAATACTTGTGTAATGCATGAACAGATTGTGTCGGAGATTTTTGATGTAGATGAAGATGATATTCCAGAATCAGATATATCTAAATATGAAGTCTATACATTTGACCAGAACTTCACTAATTATTACTTCTTTGA
The DNA here is from genome assembly GCA_964344315.1 of uncultured bacterium. Taxonomy (GTDB): domain Bacteria; phylum Fidelibacterota; class Marinisomatia; order SCGC-AAA003-L08; family D37C17; genus JABHHG01. Next base: position 25,286 of record CAYFMU010000003.1, read on the forward strand.
TATGTTAGATTTACGCGATCCCGTTAGAACCAATTTAAGAGATGAAAATGGGAACCCAATTATGGGTACTTTTGGTGCTTTTACGGGTAATTCAGTATTCTTGAGAGTTGTGGGCTGTTATCAATATGAGAGTGAAGAAGCCTGTTTAAATACAGATGAAGGAGTCTGTCATTGGTATCCTCAGGGAGAAAGTGGTATCTGTTGGGGACCTGTAGAATAATTAAATTTTATATTGATTTACTATATCAATATTTCGTTTTAGTCCCACATATTTAGTCCGTTTTACTGCACTCTTTTTAAATAGACTTCTAAAATCTTCTTCTGAAAGTTTTGTCCATTCATCAATGGTTCGTTCATTTATATTTGATCTAGGTTGAAAAAAAGTTTCATCAGTAATTTGTGAAAATTTTTCACTCCATGGGCAAACTTCTTGGCAGATGTCGCACCCATAAATCCAATTGTTTAATTTATCTTTAAATGCTTCAGGTATTTCACCTCTATGCTCAATGGTTAAATACGAAATACATTTATTTGCATCCAGTTTATAGGCATCAACAAGGGCATTTGTGGGGCATGCATCCAAACAGGCTGTACAAGAACCACACATATCTTCTGCAAAGGGATTATCAAATTCAAGCTCAGAATTTAAAATTAGAACACCTAAAAATAGCCAAGAGCTGTAATCTCGTGTAAGTAAGTTTGTATGTTTGCCAATCCACCCTAACCCAGCACGTTGTGCCCACGCTTTCTCGGTAACGGGTGAAGTATCTACACAGGCAATACCATCAATTTCCTCATCGATTTTTTTTATATATTTTAACAACTCATATAATTTAGATTTTATTATAAGATGATAATCATCGCCCCAAGCATAGTTAGAAAACCGTGCAATATTACTATCTTTAGGAGAAAGACCTGTAAAATAATTGATGCCAACAACAATCAAGGATTTCGCTTCTGGATAATATTCAAAAATATTATTGCGTTCTTCTTTTCGTCTTGCTACCCATTCCATGTTAGCATGATGCTTATTAGAAATCCAATTATCTAAATGCTCTTTATCTTCAGGGTAGATTTTTGCAGGTGTAATGCCAATTTTTTGGAAACCTAATTTTTTAGCATTATCCTTAATTAACTGAGTTAATTCAGTTTTCGACATGGTAACTACATGTCTTTAAGTAAGTCTTTGGCTTCTTGAATATAATTTAAATCTTCAATCAATTCTTCAGGATCGGGCTCAGAATTGATTACAGATTCTAGTAATGATTTTGCCTTATCTACTTGGCCATCTTTATGCAAAGCTTGTGCAAGATATATTTGTTGAGAAGCTAATGGTTTTCCCGTTTCTACTGCTTTTGTTAATAGCTTTATGGCTTCATCATTATCTGGCCATGACAATAAAAATGGAATATAGGGTGATTTATAGTGTACTGCACCCAATAAATAATATCCTCCACCATTTCTATAATCAGAATCCAAACTGATAATCTTTTCAGCATGTTCTTTCATTTGATCCGCTACACCTTCTCTTGCGGCAGTTAAGATACCATACACTTTTGCCCACCCACCAAGGTTTGCCAGATACCAATATCTAAAATCAATATTCTCAGGATGCTTTGCTATGTATTCTAATCCAAGTGCTTTACCTTTATCAAAATACTGCTTCTTCTCTTCAATATTTTGAGTAGCATATTCAGCCCTAAAATAATAACTTCTTAATAAATAAACTGCGGCTTCAAGAGAATGAGAATCTTCACTTAATACAATATTAAACTGCTTTATGGCTTCATCAATACTTTTTGTTGATGCTGTCAACCCATCCCGACCTTGAGCACGGTGATCATAAAATAATTTACCTTTACCCAATGTTTTTTGAGGAAATAAAGTTGTGAATAAAATGAAAGTTGAAACTAATAATTTTTTCATTGGTACCCCTAAAATGATTCTGAATACATTATTTTAATTTCCCGGTTTGCATATTCTGCATCTGAAGAATTTTTTCGAATATCGTTAAAATTTATCTCAACTAAAACATTGGGAACTGCAGCCCATCTCAGTGCAGCATTTACATACCCTTTACCTCGACCAAAGGTTAAATCATCAAATTCATACTCATTATCATTGAGGGCACCATCACATTCAACTAACAGTGAAAAACTTCTATTTAACTCCTTGTCAAAACCGAAAAAGAAATTTAAATCGTCATCACCATCAATGTCTTCCCAGCTATTTTTACTCAGCCCCACATGTAAACCCAAATTGCCTAATACATTCCAATTTTTGCTAGCAGTTACATAAAACCCAAGTGCTTTTTGCTCATAACGGCCACCCGCAAGATTGTCCTTAATTAAATATTTTCCCTTACCTTGAGTATTCATCCCTAAGACAACCGCAGGCCACTTCAAATCTTCGCTGTACGCTCTGTATTTTATAATAAATCCTGGTTGAGAATTATATTCTGGTTCTTGATCTCCAATTAAATTGTGGATTGCATAAGAAAACCCAATAGTAAAATTATCTGTTAAACCAACTGCAAGTTTAGGAGTAACCCCCCCATTTTTTGTTAATGTAGTTTCATACGTATATGAGCCTTTGGGTAATGTCCCTGCCGTAGGTATAGAAACAAGTTCTAAAGGAGGATAAGGTTGTTCACTTTGTGCAAAAATATTACTAAACAATAATAATATTAAGATTCCTATTTTCATCGGATTCCTTCTTTATATTTTTCTTCTGAAAGGCTACTCACAATATCTTGAAATACAATTCTACCAAACTTATCTTTCTCTATAATTTTATAACTTCCATCTCCCAACTGATAGTCACAACTAAATTGTCGAATAAGCATATTGGCTTCTCCCTTATACCAATTTTCAGTTACAAGATGACCGTTTTCATCATAGTAAAATTCAATAGAACCAATTTTTTTTCCATTTAAAGTATAGTATTGCTGAGAATGAATATTTTGATGATTATCATACCAAACTTCAGTATAATGGTCATAATTACTTGGTAAAAAGCCTGCGGAAAAAACAAAATCATAGTATGGCTTTGAATATCTATTTTGGCCATATAATGTTTCACATTTAAGCTGACCACCTTCACGTTCTCTTACCGCAGCCAATAATCCATTTTGAAAATATTCAAAATCTTTTGATTTTATCAAACTATCAGAATTAGTAAACCAATTCATAGAAATAACTTTACTCTCTACATCCCTAAAAACACGCAAAAATTGGGGTTGATTTTTATCAGCAAATAATATGCTTTCTTTCAATAATTCTTGAACATTAGCATAAAATAATTCTTCAAATTCAAAATCTTGGAATACTACGGTTTCACCTAGATATGGATCATTATAGAATTGTTCTTCCCGCAGTGTGAATAAATAATCCTTATACTTGTCAATGCTATCTTTATAGTAATTGTATAATTGGATATATTGACTTTTAAGGGTAAGCGCTTCTTTTAGGTAAATATCATTTTCTATACTTTTTTCATCTAAAGGGAGCGGTTTATAATTATATTTAAACTGAGGGGGTACAGCAGAAAATTGAAAATGATCTTTTTTGAGTTTATCTTCATATTCAACAATAAATTGACGTAAACGAATTTCCATAGCACCCAATCTAAAATCAATATCGCTTAATTCTTCGTATATTTTATTAGATACTGCACGATAAAATTGATTTCTTTCCCAGATATTACTAATAGAATAAGATTTCTCTTCAAAATTCAGTAATCCCTCAATTGTTTCGTATTGTAAATACGGACTCTCAAATGAGGTTTCCATTTTGTTTGTAGAAAATTCTACCCCAAAACTAATAGTAATAAAGATAGATAATATTTTAATTTTTAATGTGGCCTTCACCAGTTTCTCGTCAAGAAATTATTTATTTCTCAGATATAGGTTATATTACAGGGATTTGTATAAGGGATGCAAGGATTTAATGTATTACTTTAAGTGATTGCCTTAACTGAAAATCGAGGTCTTGATTATGTTCCTAAAATTAAATTTACAATAATTACAATATCCAAAATATTCACTACATCATCATTATTTACGTCTGAAATACAAATTTGAATTGGGGTAAAATCACTTTCATCCAGAATAAATTGAATTATATTGACAATGTCTAAAATATTGAGAACACCATCACTATTTACATCAGCAGTACCAGTACATTCTTCACTGTTGAATGTACCTGGAGTACCATAGTCTCCCGAAGCCATCTCTTGAGTAGATATTGCCCAACTACTTCCCACATTATTGTCTGACTGTAAATCTTCAAGAAACATACTATAACCCGCTTCATCTGGAAACGTCATTCCATTATCATAATGAACTTCATCTAAAACAATTCCAGATGGATGGGAAATGATAATCTCATCCCAACTATTACTGAGAAATATATCAGAATATAGGTAATCAATATGAATTCCACCATTAGTCGAAATATCATTATTGATACCAAATACGATAAAGTCATTGGGTTGCAAATATATACCACTATTGTCATTGATGGTATGAGATTCATCTCCAGCATCATGGATAAGTAAACCATTTAAATTGATAACTTCATCTCCAATATTGGTAATTTCAAACCATTCCCCATAAGTGTCAGATACTGCATTTGGATTTTGCATTATTTCACTAATTACTAACCCTGTAGGCATATCTATTACCTCTAATGGAAACGACCATAGTACAGGGCGATGGTCTGAAATATTATTCTGGAAATTAGAATAGCCAGTATAGTCATCCACTCTTATTGTTTTTATCGAACCATTATAATATTCATCAAATAGTTGTGAAGATAATGCAATATGATCTATAAAACTCGGCCAACTGGGATAACTTGCCCAGTAATCACTGTTGGCTATAGATTCTGTTGCAAACTGAATATGCTCACTATTTACCAATGGCCAAAGAGAATTATTAGACTGGTTATCGGTTATTTCATCGTTATAATCACCTAAAATTATAATATTTTCGTCGTTGTTTGAAGCCACATAATCATTCAATAACTCACAGGACTCATATCGTCTATCAAAATCATCTGAACTACCCCCCGCTTTTAAATGTACAACTATTACAGAAAGTACTGAAGAGCTCAATCCACACGACCATGTTAAATCAACTTTGAAAGGATATCGCCATGCAAATTCATATCCTGAAGACGGGAAAAGTGTAGTTTGATGGCTAATTTCTACAATATCTCTACGAGCTGCTAAGGCTAAACCACTACCAGAACTGACAAAATCGTAGGCCGGTAAATCTTGGGCCAATTCATTAAAAGCATTCCCATCATTAATCTCTTGGAAGGCAATAATATCGGGGAGAATATCAGAAATAATTTCTTGTACATGGTTAACCGTAGAATTGGATGTGGGGAATTCCCGTAAATTCCACGTCATGATTTCCACTTCATCCCATTGATTTTCCGTGGGGAAATTCCAATAATTTTGATTACTATTTACGGTTAAAGTATCTAAAGGTGGACATCCTTGTGAGTATAGAATACCAACAAAAAATGAACTTATACCAAAAGAGATAATATTACTAAAATTCTTCATAGATTAAATTTAAGACGTATTTAAACCATAATTGTGTGACGAATTGTAATTATTTAAAAGGTAATGATAAATATACAGGTAGATGGTCTGATATATATGCTTCATACATATCATAACTTCCCATATACTCTCCCATTTTGATGGTTTTTACTATCTTTTTATCATCATTTAAATGGGTGGAAATTAATATATGATCTAAAAAACTTACCCACGGTTCTTTGGGATAAGATGCTTGAGAAATATCATAAGTAATTTCATGGGTAACAAAATAAAACCGAGAATCCATCATAAATGGATCAAAGGAATGTTCTCCAGGCTTATCTTTTGTATCATCATTCCAATCTCCCAATACAATAATATCAGGGTTTTGATGGTAATAATCTGACATATACTCATGTAGCATTTTTACTGCATTTTTTCGGCGTTGTAATCCTGAATCACAGCATTTCATATGGAGATTTACAATAGCTAATTCTTTATTAGAATTATTTTTATAACCCAACTCTACCATTAGTGGGGGCCGCCCTGCAAAGTTATAATCATTATCTGCAAAGAGCTCTATTTGCTTATTAAATATAAATTGGTCATTTTTATAAATGATGGCTAAATCCATAAATGATGCTTGTGTAGAAACAATATAATCATACTGTGGCAGATGAGCCATTAATTTCCCAAACCACCCCACTCTTCTTAATTCCTGAAAAGCAATAATATCTACATCCATATCATGTATGGCTTCTGCAAGTGATTCTATAGTAGAATCATTGGCATGGGGGAAAAATTCACAATTCCATGTAATAATATCTAAATTTTTATCATTTCCAAGATTAGGAAAATCCCACTCATCAAAAGGGAAACTGTCGTCTATGTTATTTTGTTGGAAACTTTTACCACTACCTTCATGAGCTTTTGCTAACCTCTGCTTTTCTTTTATCCAGATATTATCTTCACTATTTACGATAAAATCATCTGATAGTAATGTTTGGCTCGCTCGCCCATCAATAACCGTTTCAAATCCTAAAAAATGGTGGCTCTTGTCATCAATTAATAGTTTAATATGAGAAAACTCAGTTCCATTCCCATAACCCTGCATCACATAAGTATGACTATGGGGATCATACCACGGCATCCAATATCCTTTTGAATTTCCCCCTGCAACAATGAAATCAATTTCATCAGCAAAATATCCTAATTCTAATGCACTTAATGATGAGGTATGTGGGTCAATCTCTTTATTTATTATTTTATGTGTAAATTTTTCATACTCTTCTTCGCGTTCCCATGGAACACCAGAGCTTGAAAGTAAAATGATTATTTCCGCACCATCATCTTTCATTATGGGAATCCATTTTTCCAATGAAGGTAATTCAAAGTCTGCATAAGCACCATTTAAATTTTTACTTAAAACTAACTCGTTAATTTGAGAGTTAACTATCCCAAGCATACCAACACTGACATTATTAATGTTTTTGATAATATATGTTGTAACGTTTTCAGAGAGACAATCATCACAATTTATATTTGAAGCTAAAAATGGAAAGTTTGAAATTGTAGACAATTCGTATAAATTTTGGGTTCCAAAAATAAAATCATATCGACCGGGAACCATTGCATCATATCCAATGCGATTCATCCACTGAATTATAGTATGGCCAGAATCATAAATCCCCAACGAATTCCCCTGAAAAAAATTACCCCCATCTACAATGAGCAGTCCTTCATGTGTAAGTTTTATTTCCTCTTTGAGTTTATCAATATAATTAGAAAATGCAGCATGCCCCACAATGGTTGGAGGATACATTGGATTCATAAATGTGGCTTCTTGTTCAGCAATAACACCGTGAATATCATTGGTTGCAATTAAGTTAATTTTAATTGGAGAGGCAAGGACAGTTCCCATTAACAGTATGTAAAATAATGATTTAAACATTAAAATTTATAGTGAATTGAACAAATTAAATTAAAATTTGACTCGGTAATTGCATCATAAGTACTGGGTCGAGCATCATTGTTTACAGGAAATAAATCCACATAATTCATTTTTAATAGTGTATAAGTCCCTGCAACATTTATATTCAAATTAGATATAGTTTTTCCAGTACCAAATGTGAATATTGTTGATGAATTCAGTTGATTATTTCGCGATGAAGAATATTCAATTCCACCCCGAATTGGTGTATTGAGTTGGGTTAAATACTCAAATCCGAACTTCCAACGGTGGTAATCATCCATCCACTCTAACCTATCATATTTAAGCCGATTTATTTCAAAAGTAATGGTAAGGGGCTGAATATGCGATGACTTATATTGTAAAGAAAGTCCTAAAGATTGAGGCTTTTCATATTGTAATCCGTAACTATTTAAATTATTATTTTCGTCCCAATATTCAAATAATCCATTAGTTGAATCAATTTTTACGTAAGAATTCTCTGATATAAGCGTAGTTCCAGTTTCAATATTGGTGGCGATTTTTAATCGTTCAGATATTGACAACATCCAGCTCAAATTATAAAATAAAGCAGATTCATCCCAAATTCTTGTCTCTCTTTGCTGGTCTTTTATTTCCGATAAATTAGTGACTTCTGAATATAATGTATCCACATCAACGGTTTCATATAATGTGAATGGTTGTATCAAAGAACTTGACACACCAACATCAAAATGAATATTAAATAACGATAGTCCTGTGGATACGCCAAATGAGGATATTGAAGCTGTTCCTTCAATATTTAAGTTATGAAAACCAACTAATGGATCTTTAGATGCATATTCACCATCATTTGTTCTATACGTTCCTCTTACTTCTTCAGAATATGAATAATTAAAATGGGTAAGGGGCGAATGATGAACTCCGATTCCCAAAATTCCTAAAATATTTGCAGAGACACCACCTGAAACCGTTGTAATTGAATTTTCATTTGAAACATAATCTGCATGAGTTAAAAATTCACCGAAACTATCCCGAACGGGCATACCCCATCGCTCAGTAACTGAGTTGCGAGCCATTTGTATATTTAGAGTAACATCCTTTTCTTCAGATAATTTGGCAGGATTAAATCTCACACTTTGGCTTCCATGTGTATTTAAAATATGAGTATTACCCACACTGGCAGAGGTTGCTGAGCCTGCTACATTTGACGCACCTAAAAATCTATTATATATAGACTGGGAAAATCCTATTGTAATAAATAGAATGAACACAATTTTATAACGCATAGTTTACCTGAATTCTAAAATCTAAATCTTTGTTAGTTACTTGTGGGTTTCTCACCCAATTCCCTGAAGGAGCCAATCCATCCACTACTTTTGTAGAATTTGCTTCATGAGTATGGCTAATTTTTAGCATCACTCTAAATAGAGGTGATGGTTTTAAATCTACCGATGCCCACGTATGTACCGCACCATTTTCGCTATTAAACACTCTAAAATCTGTATCCTCAAAATACCAAAGGAATCCCGATAAGTAAATCAATCCACTCTTCATGGTAAATTTTTCATCAAAATGGTGGGTTATACTCACTCCAACACTCTCATCTGGCGTACCAATATTCCCCACTGTCATTTCTCCACCAATTGCACTATCCGTTAAGCGTGGGCGTGGAGCAAATGTGGTATACCCATTAGAGTAGAGTATTTCAAATTGATTATATCTGGACATACGAAGTCGAGCTTGAATTCGTGTTTCTCGAGAATAAAATGGGCTGGGATGATGTAAATCAAATTCACCTCGTGCCTGCCATTTTTGTCGAATTTTAATTCTGCAATTAAATGCAGGTCGCCAATCTACAGATGCAACAGTACGATAATATTTTGCATTATCAGCTTTTCGATTCCAAGTATCCCAGTTAAGTGTACCCACTAAGGATCGGTGGAATTGGTATCGTGAAGATATAAAAAATCCTTCTTCGGCTTGTGGCTGGGGATTCCCCGTGTACAAAAAAGCAAAAATTGGATCTTCTAACCAATAAGTGTCTTCAAAAATACTGGTTTTAAATCGTTGGTAATTTGAATACGACCGTTGATAAGGATTATCATATTCGATATCATAGTTTCGATATAAAGCTAACAAATTAAAATTGGGGAATTGAGTATACGCACTCACCACAAATGCATTGGGATTTTTCTTAAAATCTTCAAATTTAAACATATGTCCAAACTCACCCTGAATAGACACATTCGATATTACTGTCATAAAATCACATCCTGCGACTCGCACATACGCTTTGGCCTTTTCCCATAGTGGTGAGTCTGCAATAGAATAATTCATTGAAGCAATTTCTGCATCTGTAGAATTTGTTATATAATCTAAATAGAACGCATCTCCAGAATAATCATCATAATCATCTAAAGAAAATTCAGGTTCTGTGTCATCATTACCACCCGTAATTGTTTCAACTACTTGTGGTTTTAACTGGCGGTCGTACAAACTTTCAAAAAACGTGAATCCAAAATGAGTCCCAATTTGAGGAACAAATCGAATATTTCCTCCCCAGGTAACCTCATTTACTGAGCCTATTAATGAATGATAAATTTTGCTTGAATCTTCATTTGCACCAAATGGTAAACGCGGTTGCATTACAATAAGAGAAGTAAAACTACCATCTGCATTTACAATAGCATCACGAGGATGATAAGATGCAAACATTGAACCGCGAAATAGGGAATTTGAAAATTGGGTTGCCACTCCATTTAATACATATTGGCAAGAGCGAGTTAAATCAGCATGTATGCCCTCAGAGCGTTTTGAAAATCCAAATCCTGTTCGATGTGGGCTAAAATAATCACTTGATTCAAATACAACTCCTTGTCCATAAGATGCTGTAAAATTACCCAGTACTGCTCGATCAAGTTTTACAAAAGGTAAATCAAATTTATTTATTTCTATAAATGATTTTTGCGTATTTATGCCCTCAGGTTGTCCCATATAGGTATGGTAAGTATATCCCGCTTTAAAATGCTGTCCCTTAGTTAAGGAAAACTTATGAAATTGTTCTGGAAGGCTAGCATCCTTAAAGGCCTCAATGGTCCCATCTTCATCAGGGTTTGAGGTTATAGGAACCGTTCGAATTAATGTATTAAATCGAACATGAATCTTGTCAACTTCTTCACTATCATTAAATCGAATAAAATCTACTAAATTTTTATACCCCCAACGACTTATCCCTGGAGCATTTTTTAACTCCCATGTTCCAAAAATTTTACCCCGCTGTTGTTGTTTAAGTACAGCCACCGCATCTATTGAGCTTAAATTAGGTAACGACATTAAATCATCGTAATTCATATGATTAACATTTTGTGGTTCAAAAAACTTATCTAACCAAATTTCTGAAAGTCCCTCAGTATTTCCTTCATTAGAGATCCACTGTCCCAGTTTATATGATGCTTTTTTAATGTCTTCTTCAAATGTTGTGAGTTTAGGTATTTCACATGAAATTAGATGTTTAAATTCATGAACTCGGCTTACTGTGAAATTTTCTAACTGCTGTAATTCAAAGATTGTATTGAAAAAACCAATAGACTGTCGATGGCTGAGGAGCTCAGATGCTTCATCTGAGGAAAACCCAATTTTAGATAATTCATCCTTTGATGCAGTATTGATGTTTACTTTTGAAAAAGCGATACTACACAGTAATAATGATATGAAGAAAATTCTAGTCAAAGATATGTAATCCAACATTTACATAATGAGAAATGGGAAGCACGGGATGGGTAATCAATCCATACGTAAATGATTGTCCTGCCACATTGAAAGAGAATCCACTCCCAAATCTATTGGGATTTGCTTGTGCCCCAATATGTAAATTCAACATAGAATTGAGTTGATAATCTACACTCCCTTTAATTACGATGGCATCTACACCCAATAATTTTTCAACCATTATGGTGGTGGAAAGTTCTTGTTGGGGTGAGTATGTAACGCCAGCATTGAATCGTTGAGGTAATGATTGCGATGATAAACCATTACCAATGGACGTAGCAGATAAATTTTTCAACATTACGCCAAATGAATATTTATTTCGTAATGTTCCAATAGCTCCAACATCAATGGTAATTGCAGATACATCACCCAATTCAATCCCATTAGAACCATCTCCATTGGAACCTGCAGATTTCCCTTGTGAGAATACAATATAGTTTGATGTAAATCCAATAGATAAGGATGAATTAGCATCATTTTGCAATTGAAATCCTTTACCAAAAGAAAACGTACTTTCCGAAGATAACTCAACTCCACTATTTTTTGTTTCTAAACTTATGCTTCCTATTGAGAATTGACCAATAATTGGTAAAGTTGTATTGACTACCCCCGAATAAAAGGGTAACCATGAGTATCCATACAGACGACTTTGGCCAATTGAAACTGATGTTCCTGTTAAATTTACAAGTGAAGCTGGGTTTTCAAATATTGCCCAGGTTGAATTTTTATTTATGGCATTTGCACCTGCCAGCGCTGCTGAATGTGCTGAGTATATTGTTATGTTGCTCACTTGAGAAAATGAAAAAGAAAACAATAATATGTAGAGTATATTTCTCATTAGTTTCTCACTCCCACCACAACTGGTTTTGCATCAGAATGAGTTTCTCCCGTTGTCGGATCAAACACTTCTAGATGCATGATATACGTTCCAGGTGGAACAATCTGTCCCAATTTATCACGACCATCCCACGGAGCTAATCCATCAGAGTGTGTTATAACGCCACTGGATTCATAATAATCGTCAACAAGTGAAGTGATAAATCTCCCGGATAAATCGAAAATTCTTACAATTGCACGAGAACCATCGTACACAGAAAATGAAAAGTCTAAAGTTTCACCCAAAGCCGAAATAAGAACATATGGCTCAGGATTTATAGAAATTCCACTCACATTTTCTGATTTAAACTCTCCCGATGTACTCATATTTTGAATGATGGAAATGTCATCTTCATATTCTACTACCACTTGCCAATCATTATATATATCTAATGTTGTTTCATTGGAGCAATAAACATCTAGTTTCCCTTTTATGCTTACCACATATCGATTAAATGGTGCATCTGTAATTGATGCTAAACCTGATTGTAATATATCAAAACCATCTTGATATTGGCTACTTGTAGGCCAAACTACAAAGCTAATTCTATATCCATTATTATCCTCTAATGTGAATGAGTATGGTCCGCTGTTAGGAGTAATGTCATAGAAATCTACAACTGTTCCTTGAAGAGAAACTGATTGTCCATACAAAGGACAATCATTATTTGTAGGTAAGTCGTATTTTCCAGAGCATTCTACTGTTTCTGATGTACAATTGGTTAAAACACTTATAAATGACTGAACACAACTTCCATCATCTGCGTTAGCATTTGATTCATAGTTATCTGCATTAGAATCTGTGCACCCAAAAATAAAATATGGGATGGATTCAATTTCCCATGTGGTGTTAAATAGTTCACTGGTTTCATCTTCACCCGTATAACCATTTAATCCAGTAGATTCATTTTCATCAAAACTGATACGTCTATACCATTGGTACTCAGTTAATTGAGTTTCAAGCACATCTTGATCAGCTGTACTGGTTTCGTCAAAATACATCACCGTATTTGACTTATCCATGGCACTGGATTGATTGCCCCATACAAAATAATCAATATCCCTTACGGGTTGGTCCCTGTCTCCATCCCAATAAAATAATATAACCATTTCTTGATATTCTGACAATCGTTCGCCAGTACTACTTCCAAATGAGTTTCCATCGGGAAATATATTTTCTAAATCATTTTGAAGAATTAAATCACATTGGAATGTAGATGGATAATAATCAGTATAACTTTCACTTAAACATATATGCAACGAGTCATTGGCAGCAATGGATATATCATCAGAGAATTTTGCAATAAAATCATTAATATTTACCGTGGTCTTGCTTTCAGATTGAATTTTATAATATTCTTTATCATCAGAAATATAATGGTTTTCCAAACTGATTTCTTCATTACTCATATTCTTTATTACAATCATCTCACCATCATCTGGCAACGTAACAATGCTCGACAACATCAAATATCCATTAGAGTCATTAATACAGTATGAATTATCACCATTGCACACTCCACATTCATCATAAGTAGCAGTACACTCACCATCACAATCATAATTACTAAACGTACCATTACCACCACACACTTCACATTCATCTACTGTTAATATGCACTCTCCACTACAATCAAAATTTGTATCACCTGGAGATGCTTGTACAGTTCCTCCACTTATACCCTCAGTGGGATATGTACATGTTTCAGTGGACAGGGTTGCCGTCTCATCAAAATTACATGCCGTAGACTCAGTGCATCCTTCGATGGCTATGTCTGTACAATCTTCGTTTATGTTCACATCCAATTCTTCAATCCCATTTCCAAAAATAGAAACTTCTGAAATACATGATGTTGCATCTTGAGGAGTAAATTTTAAAGTTAGTAATGTATGTGTCCCAGCTTCAAGACTTCCATTGGTAAAATTAAATAATGTATCTCCTTCGTTTTGAAAGGTAGAAAATATTGCATTAACAGTATCAATGTCATCATCTGCAAAAAATAAATTAGAAAGTTTAAAATTTATACTACTTATAGTTTGATAATTTGTTAGTTGGATCGATAAAGTGCTATCCTCAATACTTACACCATTATATCCAAATTCTACAGGCAAACAACTGGTGTCATCTCCATCACAAACACCACATTCGTCATTTACTGGAGCCATTCCATCGGTATAGTAATTCCCATCACAACCTTGTACACAATCTTCTGATTCTTCACATGTATAGCCACCTTGAGCTGTTTCACCATTACAAATACAGGTACCACAACCATTTACTTCTGCTGTACCACCAACATTCCCAGCACAGTCTAAACAATCATCATCGTAACAAGAACAGGAACCATCATCAAAAATTGCATAATCATCAAAATTATCCAGGTCGTTGCCTTCGGTACATCCTTCAAAATTTATACAATCTCCATAAGTACCATCACTTTCCAATTCTTCACCAGAAGCATCAGAAATTGTACAATCAATATCTACTCCGCAATCAAAACATATATCTTCATTTTCCGTAGGTGTGTCAATAACTAATGATGTTAAAAGAGTTTTCTCAGTAGAAACTGGGATTGTTCCACCAGTCATTGAAAATCCAATTACAGTACTACCTCCGGCTGTTACGTTAAAACCAGATTCTATTGCAATGCCCCCTGTTGAACTTGTGATATTAGTATTAGAAAGTTTAAACTGAAACCCAGCAACTTCAACAGCATTTTCAATATATACATCAATTTGAGTTTGAGATGATGGTTCTATAGTGATTATAACATTTTCATTAGAAAATGATAAAGCGAACAATATCAAGAAAATTATTTTTTTCAAATGTTTATCCAATACGATTACAGGCCCCGAAACGGAGCCTGTAAATGTTATTAATTAAATAGCTTTATTTTACGAGAACGATTTTCTGCGTTGAGATTTGCCCATCTACAGAAACTTGAATTAAATAGGTTCCTGATGAGAATGATTGGGCATCCCACATGAATTGATGAAGCCCAGTACCCAATTTTGAATTTACAATATTGGATATTTTTTGCCCCATGAGATTATACACATCCATAGAAACATATGCTGAATTATTTAACTCTATATTCACGCTTGTCTGTGGGTTAAATGGGTTTGGAAATGCTGCCGAAATTGAATACGACTTTGGATATTCAACACTAACTTCTGATTGTGAATTGGCAATAATCATCTCATCAATGATAAACTCTCCAGAATAAGAAAAAATTTCATTATTTTCTGGTTGCACAACAATCAAATGTGTTTTGTTTCCATTCGTATTATATTGAGAAACCAATGAACTTTCAGAGAGTGATAATTCAAAATCATCACTATGGCTTAATACTAATTCAACACCTCCAATATAGCCGTTAGCATTGACAATGAATTTATTATCCTCAATCAAAACTTTTGTAGTTGATGCATCTGAAACAATTCTACCTTCTAATATAATGTTTACAATTTGTACAATGTCTAAAACATTTAGTCCTGCATCACCATTCATATTTGCAGCACAAATTTGTGCATCTGTAAATTCTAAATTGCCCATGATGAAATTAACAACTTGGACTACATCTAAAATATTAGTCACATTGTCACCATTCACATCACCATTGGCAACACAACCAGAGTCATCACAAGTAAAATCATCGGCATTACGTGGATAAATTTTAAACTCACCATAGCTATATCCTACTACACCTGTAACACATTCAAAAGTATCACCAACATTCAATGACGGGAAAGTGCCATCGAAGTAATAATCATCAATCATAGATGTGCCTGTGCCATCGCTTACCATCCAGTTACCGTGTTCGTCTACAGAATCAAATGTTACATTTGTTAGCTTCACTAGCATGCTTTCATATTGTTCAGATTGTTCAGAACATTCATATCCAATGTCAGCACATGTAAGTGATTGAGGAGAAATATGGTTATCTGAAGATAGCACCGTTGAAGCGGTAACATCAATAATTTGAGTAAAACTATAGTATTCATTTACTGTACCAGAAATTTGTAATTCATCACCAACTTGAGGTGCTATAGTATTATCATAAACATAAATTCCTGACCATGTTGAACCATTTGGATCTTGTAAAAAGAAATTTGGATTTTCACCTGGTTTAACATGGGTGACTACACCGCTTGTAGATACTGATTGTTGTGACATTAGAGTTTCATAACAATAATCACCTTGTTCAGTTGTATATTGAATATCATAAATAGACGTTGAACCAATTACTGTAACAGAAATTTCATCACTATCTTCATTGATATCATTATCCCATACTGTTAATCGAAATACTAACTCCCCAGTCTCATCAGGAGCAATGAAAGTTGTAGATACCGCTTCTTCATCTGATAAGCTTACAGGAGTCCCACTCAATTGTACCCACTCATAAGAGATAATGCTACCATTGCCATCAAAAGAGCCCGAACCGTCTAATGTTACGGTTCCACCAGGAGATACAGAAATATCATCACCAGCATTTGCAGTTGGTAATGTATTATCTACACCAATATCAGACATATATCGAGGTAGAATTCCAAAGGTACTATAACTGTAGTCCACAACCCCTGTAATACTGGGGAAAGAATCTCCTGCACCTGGCAATGGCCATTCGCCATCAAACATTGGGCTACCACCACCATCATCAATTTGGCATGGGCCAGATCCATCATCTACATACCATTCATTGTATTCATTTGGTGCCGTAGTTACAGATACATTTGAAACTCTTACAAGCATACCTTCTAAAGACTCGCCAGATTCTGTACATCCATTTGCCAACTCATCTGTAGTTATATCCGTTACTGTTAATTCATTTCCAGATGAAAGTACCTCAAAATGGGTCAAATCAATAATTTGCGAAAAGCTATAATACTCATTTACCATTCCCGTTACTGAAACTTCATCGCCTACTGTCGGTGTGTAGGAATTGTCATACACATATATCCCGGCATAAGAATTAAAGCTAAAATCTTGTATATAAAAAGTAGGATTTCCTGGAACCACTGCTGTAACTATTCCAGTTGTAGTTACAAATTCTCCAGCATGTGGTGTTTCATAACAATATTCACCTTGCTCAGCAGTAAATTGAATATCATAAATTGACATTTCAGTAGGATAAATACAACTACCATCATCCTCTGTAGCAGCAGGATTATAATTAACTGCACTATCATCAGTACATCCAGTAATTGTGCCAGAATTACCTAAAATTTGATTCGTATTCACATTACCTTTTGTCGCTTCAATTGGTCCAACCCAACTAAATGATTCGTAAGTTGTACCAATACCTTGAAGCTGTAAAGAGTGTCCAATGTCACCTGGCTCACTTACACCAATATCCGTACTAGTTGTACCACTTGCAGCACCATCAGATGCAGTCAGTGTACCTTCATAACTTAAAAATTGAATTAGTGAACCTCCATTATCCAGAGCTATTCCATCAGATCCACCATTTTGGATTCCATTTGCAGGGAAGTCATAATAATAAAAGGTAAAACCATCAGAAGTTGAACCTACAGTAAAATCAGACAATGTTACAGAATTATATGTTGAACTATTATTCCCATTGTATAATGATACTGTTATTGAAGAAAGATTTGAAACATCTGAAGAAACAGCAACCTCTATAAATTCACCTTCATCACCATCATAATTGTCGTAGTGAATTTCATTTATCCACATGTCTTGTGAAATTAAAAATGACATGCATAAGAGAGGAATTAAAAATCGAAACATGAATACTCCTTTTTACGTTAATTTTTGGGTGTCTAAATTTAAGGACAAAATTCTCTTTTTAAGAGAAAAAAAACCCCGCAATGCCATTGGCGATGCGGGGCTTATTTCTACTATAATATTATTACTTCATTAATACTACTTTTTGGATACTTACCTGATTTTCCATTTGTGCTTTTATTAAGTAAACACCAGATGGATACTGAACCGCATTCCAATTAAATGAATGTGTACCTGAAGCTAGATGACCTTCAGAAAGCATTTCTAATTGTCTGCCAGCTAAATCATAAACACTCACAAATGCAGTACCCGACTCTGATACATTCAACTCAATTGTAGTTGATGGGTTGAATGGATTAGGATATGCTGCACTTAGTCCAAATGTTGTAGAAATTGAAACATCAATCTCAGATTGAGAATTTGCTACAATTACATCAACAATTTCAAACTGTTCATTTGTACTAAAAAGCTGAGCATCTTCAGGGGATACCACAATTAATGTAGTACTATTTCCAGAAGTTTTATAATCGGCAACCAAAGCCGTTTTAGTTAGTTCTAATGTAAAATTATCATTATGTGTAAGTTCCAATTGAACAGCACCAATGAAACCGTTGGCATTAATCAATACACCATTGTCTTGGATTAACTCTGCACGAGTAGCATCTTCACCACGGCTATTCATAATATTGTCAACAATAGCAACAATATCTAATACATTAACAATGCCATCACCATTATAGTCACCACAATCTGCAGGGAATTCATCCGATGGATCTAAAATATAGTTAACTATAGATACAATATCTAAAACGTCCACTGAACCATCATCATTTACATCGCCTGGTGAACA
Organism: uncultured bacterium; assembly: GCA_964344315.1. Taxonomy (GTDB): domain Bacteria; phylum Fidelibacterota; class Marinisomatia; order SCGC-AAA003-L08; family D37C17; genus JABHHG01. The sequence continues at coordinate 44,036 of CAYFMU010000003.1, forward strand.
TGGGGTAACACATTCAGAACAGCTGTTGAAGCAAACATTTGGTAAGTCTACATCTGCATCACCTAACTCTAACAATCTGTTACCATAATCATCACCAGCACCGCAACCCAAATCATTGAAGTTTACTTCCCATTCATCACCATTTTTAAACTTATATGTATATGTTGAATTACCAGTTAATGATAGGGTTACAGAATGGATACCATCACCATCTTCGTCAACCATGTCATGCCAACCGTCTAAAAATAAATCTAAACCGTAGCCTTCAGTATCTACTGTTTGCTGACTCATATCAACATTAAATGTTACACTAACTATTGGGTTACCATCACAATCAAATCCAGCATCAGCATAAACACAGTCACCTTCTTCACCTGTATTACATGCTTCTTCGTCATCGCAAGTTGATGCAAAATCATGTGGATGTGAACCAATAAAAGTCCACGTGTTTTGATCAAAGACCAACCATTCTGATGCAGATGAGCTTGCCCAGTCTGTATTACCAGTTGTTACAGAAATGTCTCTAACAATTGAATGATCTTTAGTACCATTATTTACTCCGGCAACTTCCCAACCAGAACCTGGGTCATCACCAAATTCACCAATTACATCAATGGTAGTCGCTGATGCTGTGTGGTAAATACCTTGCATATCATCACCATTAAAATACAATGCACCTTGCTCATCACATTCAGCAACAGGGAAATCTTCTCCTACACCGCTATCACATACAACATAAACATCACCAGCGGCTACAGTTGCACCATCTGCAAATGGTGTATAATATTCCCAATCATCACAACCATTTGAGCAGTTAACTCTTTGATAATTTGCTAAATCTACTTCAGCATCAGATGCATTATAAATTTCTAAATATTTATTGTAGCCTGAACCTTCACCATATTCTGAAAAGAATATATTATCCGGATCAACTTGAGGGTATTCACATGAACCATCATCTACATTTGCAGTTTCATCATAGTTAGTAGCAGCAGGATCTGTACAACCAGAATTACATGCCTCACATGCACCAAAACATGAAGCAGAAAGTTCAAATCCTGAATCTACTACAGATAAATCTCTATTCCAATAGCCACCACTTTCAGAAGCACAAGTTTGACCTTCAACATTCTCATAATCCCATCCATTTCTATATTTAAATTGATAGTCACCAGCAGTTAAATCTACCGTTGCTGAAAAAACACCATCACCATCATCATCAGACATAGAAATAGCATCACCACTACTCCAACTTATTAATCCAAAAATTCTAATTCCATTCTCAGCATCTACATCTATATGAGAAGCATCAACATTAAAAGTAACAGGGTAAGTAGTGAGTGCTTCTACAGATACAGAACCTATTTCTGAAGCATAATACCAACATGAACTTCCATATTGATATCGGTAAGAATATGAATAAACACCTGCATCTTCAATGCTTAACTGCCCTGCATACTCATCGTTGTTTCCACTATTTCCATTTACAACAGCATCTGTCCACGTCCATGAATCGCTGGGTTCTGAAAATTCTGCACCATACCCAAGTTGAGCAATCACACCACTATCTGCACTACCTGATCCAGTTACACCATCAACCCATACTTGACCGTAGATATTTTCAGATGTTCCCCCAGCTTGCATACTTGTACTAACTGGCCATTGTAAATTTCCCCAACCTACATTTACATATTCACAGTCACCAGTAGCGCCTGTATTACATGCCAACTCATCTTCACAGATAGGTGCTCCGCCACTACAATCAAAGTCACTACCAACCCACGAACCAGGATCATAAGCTTCTGGCGCATACTGATTACCATCTCCACCACCAGAATCATTGTCCACAGTCCATTCAGACTCATCCCATGTAGCATTACCAGAGCAAACACCGCTATTTCTTTCTGCACGGCCATCTTCAAATTCATGACCTGTTCCAGAGCCATCTTCTCCAGGCAAACCAAACATATCATGAACAGCACCTGTATCATCAAGCAATGCAATATTGTCATCACCATTACTATCAGCGGGGCCACCTGTTCCTACATCTTGGTCACATGTTGAGCCAAAAGTTGCACTAAATTTATCTGCATCATTACAAATTACATAAAACCCACCAGCAGAAATAGTACCCGTAAGTTCCTTTGGTGACTGTGGATCTGTATTACCATTAGTCCAACGAACTAATGCCCACCCAGTAGATAAGTCTACATCTGCATCACCGTTATTATATAATTCCACGTATCGTCCCGCATCTGAAGAATTTTGCGGATCTGTAAGCTCTGTAATTAAAATATCTGCAAATGAAAACGCAGATATAACTACAAAAATCATGAATGATTGGATTGTTTTTAACATGAATCAATCTCCTCCGATTGTTGTTTTATTTTTGTAACATACAAGACTGAATTTAAGGCAAACGACTCAACAATATGAATGCAAATCGTTGCTTTTTGGGACTAAATTTAAAAAAATACTCTTGAAATGTGTGACTTGCATCACATTATTTAATTAGAGTGGCTGGCAATACCTTGATTTCATTTTCATAACGAATTTCTATAAGATATATCCCAGAATTATAATATTGGCCATTCCAATTAAAAAAATGAGTCCCAGCGACCAAATTCCCATGAAATAATTTTTCTAATATTTGTCCCCTAAGATTTAAAACCGAAATTTCCATTTTTTTTATTTTTGGATTTGAAATCGTGAATTGACATGAAGGGTTAAATGGATTTGGATAAACTGAGCTAATTTCAAAATTAACTGGTAAAGTTGTATCAATAGATAAACATGATTGGTCATCCCCTCCACATTCATCATTACAATCAAACTCTACAATACAGTTTCCATCACAATCAAAATTATCAGCGACATATTCACAACTATTATCATCTTGTGTTGCTGACTCATCATAATTACAAGCAATTTCATCTATACATCCAAAAATTTCAGCAACACATGTTGAACCATCTCCAGCACAAATACCACATTCATCTAAAGTTGCTATTCCACCACACTCATTTAGACAATCAAATTCTAGGCAAGAGTTATCATTAATTTCTGCTTCTGAATTATAATTACAGGCATAAGAATCTGTACATCCAGAAGTTGGCATTTCCTCAGGTTCATACGGATAACTTTCTTGAAAAGTATCCAAAGGAAACTCAAAGTCTACCCATTCAAATTCTTCATTTGGAGTTAAATAACGAGCTCTATATTTCCCATAAGTTCCATATGCACCACCCTCTGTTATCCACAATCCGTCACTATTTTTATACTCCCAATTGTAGAGTGTAAAATAGGGGAATGGTCCTTGTAAATCAATCTCTGCAAAGCAGATTGTACCATCACAAGTTGCATAAAATCGTGCTTCTAAATTATCATCATTAACCGAAACTTCTTCAAATCCCTGAATATAATTTGTCCATTTGTCTTTTAATATAATTCTAACACTATCCCCATCAAATAAATCTTCATTATTCATGTTTACTTGATAAGTTAAAGTTAAGTTTTTTCCTTCAGGAATAACCCCACCTGGGGGCAAATCATAATACCCTTCTTCAACCGTAGTAATACTTTCTGTTTCACTTAATTGGAATTTTCGATTTCCTCCACCGTAAATAGGTGCATTTTCCCATCCCCAGTTTGATAAACTCATCAAACTATCCATTGCACCAAACCGTGCTTCTAAAGTATCAATAGATTCATCACTATGTTTAATAAAAAACTTATAACTATACTCAGCTCCTGAAAAATAACTAATCTCTACTGGCAAACTAAAAATGTTAGACCCAGGCTGTCGAATCATCACCGATTGAGATTCATCACCATCACTCCATCCATTCCAATCTCCACGTACTTGTACTTCATCATTTCTTGAAACGCTAAAAATTGGGATTCCACTTGAATATTCTTCATCTAACCATTCTGTCATATCCACTTCAAATCTCACTGTATTTGTCACCCATTCTCCCACATCTTCAATTTCTAACGTGGTATATAGAGAACTATATTCACCTGATTCAGACAACGAGAATTCTAAATTCCCATCTACTCCAGCTACAGAGTTTAAGTCTGCACCTGAAATTTCATAAGCTTTCCAATAAATCAATTCAGATGGCTGAAGAAAAATTTCACATATCCACGTTCCATTTGAATTTTCACAATAATTTTCTACATCCCAATTTGGATATGAAAAATCAGAAGAGCCTAACTTAATATATACACTATCAAGTGATTGAGTCCCATCAATAATTTGAAATTCAACAGGGAATGCAACTAATTCAAAAGATATATCACCGTTAATACTTCCATCAGATAAAATAGTAAAACTAAGATTTGTATCCGAATTTGTAAACCAAACAACATCACTACCCGCTTCATCTAGTTCCTGAAATATCTCAGGTGCATTGAAAATTCCCCATTCGTATTCTCCTGCTAATAAATCTAAATCAACTGTCCAAACATCATCTGTAGCAGTACCTTCATGAGAAACTTCCCAATTGTCAAAACTTCCTTGAAACCAAATATTATCCCATACTCCACTTCCATCAATGAATGTAAGGGTTACAGGAAAGTAAATATCTTCTGGACATGGATTTAGTGAATTATAGCAAACCACATCAAGAATTTCATCATTTTCAGGCACTTGTAATATTCTGTCTGAATCCTCAGTTGTACCAGGATCATAAGTGTTATCCGTAGCAAACCTATATGTAAATGTTTCTTCAGATTCAAATGAAATCATAATTGAAAATATAGAAGAGCTATCCTCTTGAACTAAGTCCTCAAATTGATAAGTAGTTAAATTTAATAAGTACACTGATTCAAATTTATCTTCATCTTGCATATCTACTTGAAATGTCACATTTACAGCAGAGAGAAATGAAAGTAATATGATGATTATAAATTTAATCTTCATTTAAAAAAATGACTCTTTGTCATATCAAATATAAAATCAATTTTATCATTTGCAGTAACTTGGGATGACCCTGACACTGAAACAATTAAAGGATTTTTATTTATTTTTGAATGAATGTATAGACTTGAACCAATATTTTCTACTAATTCTACATTCACTTTAATGGTATTTGAGGGGTCTTTAATTTCTGCAAAATGATTATCATATATGTTTTCAGGACGAATTCCCATCGTACACACTTCACCATTATTCATTTCATTTGATTGATAATGATTTGATGGCACTTGGAACTGAACATCACCCGTTTTGAAAACCACGTAGTTTTTTTCTTTATGTATCTTCCCTGAAAAGAAATTCATTTGAGGTGAACCTACAAAAGATGCAACAAATTCATTGGTGGGGAAATTATAAATATTTTTAGGCGTATCCAATTGCTCAATAATACCATCACGCAATATGGCAATTCTATCTCCCATTGTCATAGCCTCAATTTGATCATGAGTAACATACACCATCGTTGTACCTAATAATTGATGTATTTTTTTTAACTCCACTCTCATTTCACTTCTCAGTTTTGCATCTAAATTTGAAAGTGGCTCATCAAACAAATATGCTTTGGGGTTTCTTACAATAGCTCTACCAACAGCAACTCGTTGACGTTGACCACCTGAAAGCGCTTTCGGTTTGCGTTCTAATAAATCTTCAATTTGGAGAATTTTTGTGGCTTCCTCAATGCGTTCTTTAATTTCAGCATCAGTTTTCTTCTGCATTCTTAATCCAAAAGCCATATTCTCGTACACCGTCAAATGGGGATATAATGCATAATTTTGGAAAACCATAGCTAAATCCCGCTTGGCAGGCGGCTGATTGGTTACATTAATACTATCTATTTGGATTGTACCTTTATCGGGAGTTTCTAACCCCGATATCATTCTTAATAATGTTGATTTACCACATCCTGAGGGACCCACTAGCACTAAGAATTCACCCTCAATAATGTCTAAATCTATTCCTTTAATGATGTGATTTTCACCAAAGGATTTGTGAATACTCTCTAGCTTAATTGAACTCATTAATTATTTAGTATGTAATTAACCATGGTAACAATATCTAAAACATTAACAATGCCATCTTCATTCATATCTGCACTACAAAATTGTTCATCTGAAAATGATAAATTCCCCAATACAAAGTTTACAGTTTGAACCACATCTAGAATATTAACCAAACCATCACCACTTGCATCACCTATAGTACAATCTTCTTCATAAGGAGGTGTGAATACAAATACAGAACTATTTTCTAACTCAAATCCACCAAACCAGTTACTGTTAATATTTATAACCTCTTCAGATATACCGTCAACCCATTCTCCCGAATGTGGAAACTCAACATCTACATAATGTGTTTGCTCATCAAAATTTGCGACTACTACTGCTTTATCTTCACCTGAAATACGCCAATATACCAAAACTTTGTCTTGAGAATTTAGCAATTTAAACTCTGTGTGATTACTTTTTAAGGCATTAAGCTCACCCCTCATACGAATTAGATTTGAGTATTTAACATTAAGTTCTTCACCAAGAGTTGTCTGTAAATTTTCCCATTGAAGCGGTTGAGGTATGATATGCCCATTTTCACGACTATATCCATTTTGTCCAAATTCTTGACCTTGATATAGCATAGGAGTCCCTTCAGATGTTAGCATTATAGCGGCCCCTAACAATGATTTTTTATATGCAGTTTCTAAATTATCTCCCTGATATTCATTGCATTCATATACAATTCTATTTTCATCATGGCTCTCTGAATAAACTACTTGTCCTAAATGCGAATTATATCCCTGTGAGTATGCGTCAATATGATTAGATACATCATTCATATCTCCCCACCAATGGCCTTCGTGATTGATTCCCACACTATTTGCAAATAACATGTGGTGAAAGCTATAATCCCATCCTGCATCAAAATCTGTAATATTTATCTGATGGGCATTGTCTTCCTCTGCAATAAGGATGTATGTGGGATCAATCCAGTGAAGCATACTGCTATAATGTGATGCACCAAACTCATTTGAGCTATCCCATCCAACGCCTGGGGTATAGTCAAATCTAAACCCATCAATATGGTAGTCATATATCCAAGTGAATAATACTTCATCAATATACATACGTGTACGTGTTGACCAGTGATTTAGCTTATATCCCCATTCTGATAACTCATTGGCAAAATAAGGGCAATTTGAATAATCGTGGTCTTCAAATTCATAATTATCTGCAGGTTGATATAACTGAAATAAAGGAGATGACCCCCAAAGATGGTTAAATACTACATCCATTAAAATGGCAATATCGTGTTCATGGGCAATATTTACCAATTGTTTAAGTTCATTGGGTGTACCATATGAAGATTCTGGTGCCATGGGGAAAGCAGAATCGTAGCCCCAAGAATATCCGCCTTCGAATTCATTTACGGGCATGAGTTCAATGGCATTTATACCTAAATCATTGAAATATCCAGATTCAATTTTTTCTATAACATCTTGAAACGTACCATGATTTTCTCCATCACTTGCAAAGTCTCCTACATGTAATTCATAGACAATTACATCTTCTTGTGATGGTCGCATATAATTGCTATCAGTCCATTCAAACTCTGGTTCACCAACTAAAAATGATGTTTTGGCATGACCATAATAGCTAGACTCCCAGCCTGCATTTGGGTCTTTCCACTGAACATCTTTAGACCAAGGATCGGCAATATTTTTAATTCCTTCAATGTTGAATTGATATTCATAACTCCCATTTGGAAGCGTTGTTTCATACCACCAAAGCGTATCTCCTGAAAGATACATTAACTCCCCATTGGGGAATTGGGAATTCCAACTTCCTTTTAAAGACACATATTCTTTACCTGGAGCATATAAGGAAATTGTTACATTATTCCCATTAATTTGAAGACCATCAGTAATTCCCGCTGGTGCATTCATTTCTTCAACTTCATATGGAATGGTATAATCTAAAAATGAATATGACACATTCCCATTTTCACCCAGTGCTCTTACTGCAATGGTATAATCGCCAAAAGCTCCATCAATTGGAGCCCACGTCATTGAGAATGGTATAGAATCGTCTTCACCTATAAGTTCATTATTTAGCCAAAATTCTACCGACTGTGCATTTCCAACTGCATTAATGTTTACTGGGGGAGTCACTTCAGTTCCACTTTCAGGCGTTGGTGAAATGAAGATTACATTGGGGTCTGTATCTTGAATGGTAAAATCTAAATTTATATCATAAAATAGTATTTGTCCATTGCTCCCAGCATCCCATTCACCATTATCCCAAAGTATTGCAAATTTTAATGATTGAATAATTTGCTCACCATCATCAAATGGTCCCAACTCTATTAACTGAGCGTCGTCATCATAATCAAGGGGAGTTTGAACCCAGCTCCCAACAGAACTTAGTGACCATGGCAACTCCTCAATTTCAACCGTATTTTCTGGTTGGTATGATTCAATGGGAGTATTAAACCCCGAACCGTCATTTACAGTCCATACGATTGAACCATGTTGTTCCGTACCATTAAGTAATATTTCAACATTACTATTTGGCCCTGGAGAAAATGGTGTCCAATAGTAGTTTAAACTGATATGCCAATCTATTCCGAAACCACCATTATTATCCCAATTATCTAATAAATCTGTAAATACAAAATCGATGGTTTCAGCATTTTCAGGTATTTCATAAATAAATGACCACCAGCCATTTCCAAGTGATGGTTCATATGTCATAGCATAATCATCTACACCTTGCCACCCTGAATGACCAATATGAATATATACTGGATTAGTATTGTTGGGTAAAGTTCCCTCAATTGTATTATAGAAAATTTGGATATTTCCACCAGGGGTTGGAATTTCAGGCACCCAATATACTCCAAATACCAAATTCACAATGATAACACTTAATGATAAAAACCTACTAAACTTCATATTTTTCTCCATAAACAGCAAACGTGATGTTAGCTATTTCTTTCTCATTAAAAAATAAATTTTACATCCTGTTACTCAATTAGTAACTCATTTTTGAGTTACTAATTAGGTGCCAAAAAAAATAGGGCAATAGTTGAAAAAATACTACCCTTTAACACTGCCTAATGTTAAGCCTGAAACTAAATATCGTGCTAATGAAATAAATAAAATCACAACAGGAATGCTGACTAAAATTGCAGCCGCCGCATATAGACCCCATTGCGTGGATAAACTAGATTGGAATGACTTTAATCCCAGTGGTAATGTATATAATTGTGTGTCTTGTAAAACGATTGCTGCTACAACATATTCACTCCAGCTTGACATAAAACTAAATAAAGCCGTTATAACTAGTGCAGGGGATGACAAGGGAAGTATGATTTTGTAAAATGCCTGAAACTGATTACATCCATCCATACATGCAGACTCTTCTAATGAAGGTGGAATTGTATCATAAAACCCTTTCATTTGCCAAATACAAAAAGGTAATGCCGTTGAAGCATAAATAATAATAAGTCCTATATAGGAATTTATTAGTGATAGTTTTGATAAAATAATAAAAAATGGAAGTAATAACATGGTTGCAGGGAACATCTGTGTCGTCAATAGTGCAATCATTCCAAACTGCCTTCCCTTAAACTCATATCGCGATAAAGCATAGGCACTCGTAGATGCTAATACCACTCCTGTTAGGGTAACAACTAGTGATATAAATATGGAATTGAATGTCCATTTAAGGAAATCTGTTTCAAAAAACAACTTTATATACGAATTTAAATTTGAGCCATTATCTCTTTTTCCATTGTTATTTTTATCATCAAATGCTTCATTACTATCCCATTTACCATTGTTGTTTAAATCAATAAAAGGTTCGGGTGATTCATATATTGATAATGACTTTGATTGAAACGCATTGTCAGTTCGAAGTGAAACGCCTATGATATTTATAACAGGATAAATAGTCATCAATGTAAACATCGACAAGAAAATAAATATAAACCATGCCTCTGTATTTTTTCTCATGAGTACATGCTTTCAGTAGATTTAGTTTTGTTCATAGTAGCAATTCCAATAGATAGCAAAATCATAAAAATGACCATTGAAAGTGCAGCAGCATATCCGTAACGATAAAGATTGAAAGCTGCTTTATAGACAAAGCTTACCAATATGTGAGTTTGGTCCGACGGTTCACCACCATTACTTACCAACCATACTACATTAATATTATTAAATGTCCAAATCATCCCTAAAATGATAGCTGGCATCATAACTGGCTTTAACATGGGCAAAGTAATATTCCAGAACTGCTGAAATCTTGAGGCACCATCTACACGTGCTGCTTCATATAATTCCTTCGGAATAGATTGCAAACCTCCCAATGCGATTACCATCATAAATGGGAACCCTAACCATATATTGGTTAATATACATGCCATAAATGCTTCCATTGGCTGACTCAACCATTGTATTGCATCCATATTAAAAAAACGAGTTAAGGCCATGTTTATTGAACCATACTCTTGATTAAACATTCCTCTCCATGATAAGGCAGATATATATTGGGGAATTGCCCAGGGGATAATTAAAAGAGTCCTTAATACTCGTTTTGCAGGAAGTGTCCTATTAATTAGGATAGCCAAAAAAATCCCAATACTCACATGAAAAAATAAATTAGTCGATGTCCAAATTATTGTTTTCAATAATATTTTATAGAATTGAAAATCTGTAAAAACATCAACATAATGTGAAAACCCTATGACTTCCCAATCTCTGAACGTTTTTAAAGAAAAATTTGAAATCGAAATTACTAAATTATATAAAAAGGGGAAAATTACCACTGCAAAGACGGCAATAAATGCGGGTAAAATAAACCAATAAGCTGTAGAATTGTTTTTTATTGAATTAACTAATTCAATGAGATCTTTTCTAAATATAAAGGGGGTCAGTAAAATTATTGCCAATGTAATCCATTTTAAGTATTTCCCTAAAATTCCTGGGGACTTAATTTCATTCATCAGTTGAATTTGTTTTAAAGCATTAATTTGAGATAATTCAGCGGCAGTTTCTGTGTTAATATTTCCACCTAAAACAGCTTGGTATTGAGTTCTTAAAGCATCCCAAATTGCTCTCATTTCAGGGACAACTGGCATTTGACGCCCTTTATCAATTATATCTACAGACGCAGTAAGAAGTCTGTCTCGCAGAACAATGTCATGGTTTAATGCAGTTTTTGATGATGGTTGTTGACTAACTTTTTCAGTATATAAAAGTTGAACTTGTGGACTCACTAAATAGGATAATAATTTTTTGGTTTCATCTAGTTTTTTACCCTTTACATTTGAGTTAATAGAATATCCTTTAGTGCTTATCATTGGTGATGGCCATTTTCCCGTTTCGCTGACCATAGGTAATGGGGCAATTCCAAAATCAACAACATCTTTATAATCCCCCCAGCTCCAGTCACCATTGATAATCATGGCTGCATTCCCAGTCTTGAATAATGCGTTAGCAATTTCATAATCACATTCTTTTGGAATAATTTGATGTACATCTCGCAGAGATTTAATAAATTCAAATCCTTTTACATTTGCGGCTGTTTGCAAATTGGGCTTTGAATCTTGAGTAATTAACCAATCTCCATATCCACCTAACCATGGTACATAAAAATAAGGTTCAGTATAATTCCATGCCAATCCATACTGATCAATTTTACCATCGCCATTTAAATCTTTTGTGAGGGACTTTCCCAAAGATATTAATTCATTTGTATTTTGAGGAGGGGTATGAATTAAAGCTTTATTATAAATCAGCATTAAATGATTACCAACAACATCTCCTATCATCCAGGTTTCGCCATTATGCTTTACTATTGCGTTTTCAACAAATTCATCAAAAAAATATTCATCAAACATTTCGTCCAGTGGGTGAATAATTTCCATTGTTGAAAATGGACCCACTTGGTCAGAGGGCCCATAAATTAATTCTGGGCCACTACCACCCATTGCTGATGATTGAAAATTTGTACGTAATTCTTCGGTTTCACGATAAGTCAACTCTATATTAATGTGAGGATTTTCAGCTTCATATTTGTCACAAACCTCTCTTAAAATTTTCCGATTTTCATATAACATTTGATGCCAAATATTTAAGGTAGTTTTATGTTCATCTTGAACAGAACATCCAACAAATAAGAAGATGGAAATGAATTTTATAAGGCGAATGAACAAACTATACCCCTGGAATTACCATTTCATTTTGAATATAGTATTTTTGCTGATAGTCTTGAACCATTCGAATTGCAGTGTAATCAACGCCTGTTTTTATAGCTTCTCTCATCATTTTAATCCAGAGTTGACGATTTTCATAAAACATCGGGATAACAGACGATGACAGTAACTTATATAAATGATTGGCATCCTGTACATTATCTGGATTATCTGGATTCCCGACGGCCCAACCATTGATACCATTTTTACATCCTTCTGCCCACCAACCATCTAAAACAGATAAATTCGGGACACCATTTAATGTGGCTTTCATCCCGCTGGTTCCTGAGGCTTCGTTGGGACGTAAGGGTGTGTTAAGCCACACATCAACTCCAGATGTTATTAATTTCCCTAACCACATATTGTAATTTTCTAAATAGACCACTTTTACTTTGCCAAACAATTTATTCGCATTACCGACCACATCTTGGATTAATGCCTTTCCTTCTGAATCATTTGGATGTGCTTTCCCTGCAAAAATAAATTGAATTTTTTGAGCACCAATTTCAACCAATTTTTCTAAATCTTGAAATACTAAATTTGCACGTTTATAAGTTGCTACACGTCTAGCAAATCCAATCGTAAGAGTATGATTATCTAATGCTTTTTGTGTTTGTGAATTCACATATGCCATTAAATTGTTTTTCTGATGTTGATGATATTTCCATATTTCTTCATCTGGAATATTATCAACTTCTAATAATCGTTGAGGATTCTTTTGCCAACCTGGAAGATACTTGTCAAATAGCTGAAAAAATGGATTAGATATCCAATATGAATGGTGAACTCCATTGGTAATATATTTTATTTCGTGGTTTGGGAATTGATCTTGTGCCACATCACCGTGAAGTTGAGATACGCCATTTGCACTTTTACTAAAATGTAAACCCAACTCCGTCATGTGTAGAATATCATTTTCTTTCATTGAAGGTAAATCTAAATTCTCAGGCAACAAATCAAGGAGGATATTTCTGCATTGATTTGCAGAAAATTGATCATGTCCTGCAGGAACAGGTGTATGAGTAGTAAAATGACAATGCCTCCTTACTTCCTCTTCATTATTTTGAAATTTTTCATTTAATGCTAAAGTTAAAAATGAACAGTGTCCCTCATTCATGTGATAGATTTCAATATTTTCTAATCCTAATGACTCTAACAATTTTATTCCACCAAATCCTAAAATTGCCTCTTGTAATATTCTATGTTCATTATCACCAGAATAAAGCCGTGTAGTAATTCCTCTATCATCTTCATGATTCTCTTCTAAATATGTATCTAGAAAATAAATAGGTACTTTATGGCCATCGATTCCGGAACAATCAAATTGATATACATTAATTTTTATATCTCTATTTCTTAATGGAATTGAAAACGAAATATCAACTTTATCTAACAATGGAAATGGGTCAAATTGTGGATAGGTTTCAGATTGATGCCCAGCATCATCCAAATGTTGCTTATAGTATCCCTCTCTGTACAATAATGTAATTGCACACATGGGGATATGTAAATCAGCCGCCGCACGAATATGGTCTCCTGCAAGTACACCTAATCCTCCACTATATGTGGGTAAACTTGAAGAAATTCCAATTTCTGCTGAAAAATATGCTATGGTAGTTTTTTCAATACTCATGTTAAGCCTTTATTTCTAATTCTAAAATTTTGTAATGTGAATTTCTATTATATTTGTTAGTAATAGTTCTCATCATGTTTTTTGTAGAAGATGTAATTTGATTTTCCTTCATCCTCCAACTCCAATTTTTTGATGAAAGAGTCCCCGGTGTATTAAATCTATTTTCGTTGTCTAAGCCTAATAAATCTTGTACAGGGATAATTGTAGCTTTACTTTGAGTTGACATGGCAAGCTCAATAAGTTTCCAATGAGGATTTTCAAACTCAGTTTGACCTAAATTTATAAATAAATTCTGCTTATTATTTTCATCTAGGCTTTTAAACCAAGCAACAATTGTTTCATTATCATGCGTACCAGTATATGTAATTGAATTTGATTTAAACAGCATTTTTTTACCATTTAACAATTCATTTTCAAATTGCAAAACATGCATGCCTGGAAATTTAAATTTATCCCTTAAGTTTATTACATCATTATCAATATCACCTAAGTCCTCAGCAATAATTTTTGAAGATGGCAACTGATTTAATAATTCATTAAAAAATAATTCTCCTGGAACAGATTTCCATTTACCATTCATTGCTGACGTTGATTCTGATGATAAGCTCCAAAATTTAGAAAAACCAATAAAATGATCTACTCTAACAATATCTACAATTTCAAATAATTTTTTAAATCGATTAATCCACCATGAAAACTGAGTATTTACGTGTTCATCCCAACGGTATAATGGATTCCCCCACACTTGACCTTCTTGATGGAATTTACATGGTGGGCATCCCGCTATTGCAGTTTTCTTGCCATTTTCATTTAATTGAAATAATGATGGATTAGCCCACACGTCGGAACTATCATGGCTCACATATATTGGCATATCACCAATGATTTTGACCCCTCGATTATTACAATAATCCTTTAGTGCTTTCCATTGTGTAAAAAATAAAAATTGAAGTATTTTTTCGTTGAATGTCAACTTATTGTCTGGAACGGAATGAATTTCCCACTCTGTCCAACAGCGTCCGCTATTTATTTTTTTTAATGCACAAAATGTAGCATACTCTTCAAGCCAATCTGCTTGGCTTATACAAAACTCTTTAAACTGATTTATAATTAAAGGTTTTGCGCGTTGTAAAAAATGTTCACATACAATAGATAATACTTTTTGACGTGCAATGGCTACTTCATTATACTGAATCCTTTCATGTCCAAAATCAGGAAAATCCTTTAATTCAGCTTCTGTAATAAGACCATCGTTAATAAGGAAATCAATACTAATTAGAAGGGGATTCCCTGCAAAAGTCGATAACAATGAATATGGCGAAAATGAATCATCTAATGGCCCTAAAGGTAAAATTTGCCAATATGATTGCCCCATTTCGACTAAATCATCAACGAACTTGAATGCTTGTGGCCCTAATTCACCCATACCCCATGGACTTGGTAATGCCGTTGGATGAAGTAATATTCCACTCTCTTTTTGAAATAAATTACTCATCTGCTAAATCCAATTGTAAAATGATGCGTAGATGGAAGATATTGATTAACATCATATGCATAATCAAATAATATAAATTGATTACTGTTTAATGCAAATTTTGTACCCATGCCTGTAGAAAATAAGGACTCCCGATTTTTCATAAACAAAGCGTTAACTCCAAACCTAAAAGAGATTACATCCCACATATTTATATCAACACCTATATTTAAATACTCAGAATTATCAACAGGATTTACAGCGTCAATAGACCACATAGATGTTACACCAAAAAATGTAACCTTTTCAGAAAGTCCAACTCGTAATGTTAAGGGCAAATCAAAATCATCGGTAGATAGTTCTGCATTAATATTGGGATTGTTTCCTTCAATATTACTCACATCAGCATTTACCAATAAATCGGGACCATGCATACTCATCTTAGGTCCAAAATTTATAATACTCATCCCCAATACTGGCCCCCACACAGTATTAAATAATGTACCCACATCAACAGCAATTCCTGAAGCAATGTTCGAACTAATCCTCTCGCGGATATATTTCCCAGAGAAGCCAATTGAAAAACGTTCAGTTAAATTCATAGCCCATGTGGTCGTCAATGCATAGCTTCCAGCTTTGAACTTATTACCTGAATTTTCATTCCCATATTCACGGACTATCATTTCTCCCATAGATAAGTATATAACACTAAACCCTAAAGTGTGATTATTTTCCAAAGGTATAGAAATCCCTACAAAATCATAGTCTATATCTGCCCACCATTCGGTGTGATTAAACACATAATTTTGTGAATGTATTCTAGCTATTCCCGATGGATTCCAATACATTGCAGATGCATCGTTTGCAATAGAGGTAAATGCTCCACCAATACCAATTGACTTTGCCCCATTGGGTATAGATAAAAATTTAGCGGAAGTTGTCCCTGTTTTATTTACTGCACATAAGCATGACAAGGATATTAATATGGCGTAAAAATATCTCATTTCACCACTGCAAACTTTCCAACAAATTCGCCAATATTGGGTGCATCTACATGATATATATACACACCATAAGAAATGGATAAATTATCCATGCTTAATAAATCCCAAGATGCCATACCATTATCGATAGATGTGGAATGATTGATTGTTTTTACTCTATCTCCCGAGATTGTATAAATTCTAATGGTACATTCTGCGGGGAGATTCCTAAATTGAATTTCACGTGGGCCTCTTCCTGAAGAAAATGTATTATGCCCTTCCCATGGTACTGTCGCAAAATATGGATTTGGCACAACATAAATATCATCCATATCTTTTTTCGCCAATTCATTATCTACGGATGGTGTTTCAACATTAAACTCGTAAATATCTGGCGATAAGAAGGGTTTTCTTAATACTATATTTGCCGTATCCCCAACCTGAGGTTCATTACAACAATCAATCAAATCACTAGAAGCTGACGGTGAGTCCAATGTAAAAGACCATGTTTGAGAATATTGATTTTCTTCATTATAATCTAAAAAAATCAAGTAATCAGTTTCTCTCTCATCTGCATTGAACTTTCCATCTGAATTAGAAGACTGGGACTCTGAATCAAAAGGAGAGTAATCTCCAAAAGCAATGGGAACACTTTCCCATTGAAACTCATGATTCTCAGAGCTATATACTTCTTTTTCAACTTTAACATTCAAGGTTGTGGCAGGATACAAAATAGATGAACACCATACACTGGGGGCATTTTCTGCACATGGATCTAAGGTTGTATTCAACCAATCTGCACAATAGCATTCAGTCTCGTATTCATCTTCTGTAAATACCACTCGGTAATTTGCAGGGATCGCATCTCCGACAGTAAATGCGTCTCTGTTATCAACTTCAAAATCCCACAAAGAATTTGTATTCCAACCAGAAATCGAATCTATAACTTGAATACTGTCAATTTCAATATTTGAAAAAGATAATTGAAAGCCATCTACTACGGGCTGGTAATTACTATCCAAACGTTGTGCATTTAGTAGTGTATCAGGATAATTAATATTGCTTATCTCTGTTAAATAATAGTTTTGTGTGTAGTTTGCTGAATCTGAAAAAGAAATTTCATATATATTATTAGGCATCATAGCCATAGGGTCCACTACATTATAACTAACAATTCCATTAGATTGACCAAAACTAAGTGGGATTTCCACTAAGCTTTCTGGTTCAATATATCCAGCAGATGCCTGTATAGGGATGGCACTCACAACATTAGGTCCCTTATCGATTTCACCCGTTAATGAGTTCAAGCGTAATCTCATGGGAGAATCACTTGGCATAATTTCATTTGATTCATCACCACCTGAATCATATGCAACAACTGCATAATAATAGGTCTGTCCATTCACCACATCAGTATCTATAAACGAATGTTGCAATCCCGAATCATCACCTAAATAAAAATGTGTTCCATTTAAATCTACCGGATGCCATCCGTTAATTTCATTATCTAGGTCCCACTGACATACTGCACCGTCTAGAATGTAAGGTTTATAAAATGTAGGATTTCCTTGTGCATCCGTAATTTTAAATGCATCGTTAAATTCTACATCTGTAGCTTTATAAATTTTATACCCCTCAAAATCATTGGGCTCATCACCAATTTCTTCCATGAATTCATCATAAGTTGATTCAGAAATATCATCCCAATACAATGTAATTTGTCCATCTCCAGCCACAACATTTACGTTGGGAGGTATGGGTGCCTTGGCGAATCGATAATCAAAATTGTATGCAGTTTGAGCATTTTCACGATTATTTAATGCATCAATTTTATCATTGCCTATTGAAATGGCCATGGCAATTCGCTCTGTTTGCCCTGCTCTCAATGGAAAATAACCAGAAGATACAAATAAATCATTATTTCCAGGTGTAGAAGGTGTATTAAAAATTCCTGGTCGCATAAAGGAGTTCCAGAAATTTGCATCTTGATTAATGGGAATCATCCCTCCTTGTTCATAGTTAACGGACGTAAGTCCCATTTGGTCTGATTCTGAAACATCTGTTTTATCAATATTAGGCTCACCTTGAAAATTTGTACCTGAACCTGATGTTGGGAATTGATCATGGGTACCTACCGTTAAATCTCCTGATTCATCTCCATATAATCCCACATCATCGTCAGATTCCCAGTCACCATCATTATCAATGAAATCATCTCTAGATTCATCAATCATTTCATCGATGCCCTCATCAATACCTTCATCGATTGCACCATCATTATCATTATCAAGGCCATCAGCGTATGGTTTACCCAAATCTTCTTGGCCTACATCATACAATACTATATTGGAATTAGGTACTTTATACCGTTTCCATTCATCTGTGGAGGCTTCATCAATAATCGTTTGAGTAATCAATGGACCATCTACATCACAACCTAATCCTGAAGGGTATTCTTCTGCATAAGGAAAATTAATATCGACATTATTATCTATTCCATCAGCAAAACGATTTCCAATGTCACCTTCAGTTACATCAATAAGGTGTATTAAATCTGATTGGAAGTCATCTAGGGGTGGCCAAATTTTCCAATCTCCATCTGCATTATTTACCATATCTTCAGAAATAGTAGGACTCCCGCTTTCACCATCTTCGTCATTATCAATTCGATCAGCAAATGATACTCCGTCTTGAGAGCCAAAAGCTATGTGTGAAAGGTTCTCATCAATAAGCCCATTGCCATTATTATCAATGGCATCACCCAAAATTTCATTCTCAGTCATTGCCTCAGTAATTATTGGTCCATTATCCTCGCCATCGCCATCATTATCAATTCTATCAATTGCATTTCCAGGGGTTTCAATATATGATATGGCAATATAGCCTGGTTCAGGAGAATCTCCCCACGACCCAATACCATCCAAATCATAATTCCAGGCAACATCAGTTGAAATTTGGAAATCTAGAACATCATCATCACCATCACCACCTACAAAATCAGCATACCATAATGAAAATGAAACTTTATCTAAATCAGTCGTCCCATCATTTTTTATATCATGCAGTAGAAAAACTACATCTTCTATTAAAATTTGTTTCCATTCTAGGACTCTCACACTTGAAAGTAATCCCAAACCACCTCTATCAACATCTGTAGAGTCAGGATAATAATTATATCCATCAGTAAAATTTCTATCATCTGAAACTTTATAATATACTTCTTGCTCGGCATTGAATTGATTTTTACCAAAATGTCCATTCCATGAATTGGACCAACCTGGATCATCATCATCACTCATTTTATCAGGCCAAGATGTGGGCCAGGTATCTTCATCGTCACTGATAGCAATTTTCGTAGAGGTTGAGTTTAAATAACCTGGAACTGGCTCCCATCCTTTTGAATTTCCACTATTATCTTGGCGGCCATTTACCGTAACCATTTTGACAGTAGAACCATCTTCTGCAGTATATTCTGCACCTACAGCCAATGCAGCCATGGCAATATAGTAATGCCCTGAGTTTACGGGCCACTCAAATGGAATTTCACCTGGTACATTCCCTGTTCTTCCTACTAATCCATAATTGAATGTTGTGGCACGTACTTTGTTTACATCTATGTCCGTTTGTCGTCTATAGTTAGGGTCACCTCTTTCATCAGTAGGCTCATGTGAGTTTGCTTCATACTGAGGAAATGCCAATGTAGAGAGTAATATAAACCACATAAATAGTCTAAATCTTACCATGTAATTTCTACCCCAATTTGAATTTGCCGAGGTTCACTGTACCACTCTGGATGGGTGAAAAACTCCTCAACTGTGTTGGGTCGTAATGGTTCATCAAATTGTGATGCATTACTGATTGCATCATCTTTGGATGCAGAAGTACCAGACCGTCCAGAATCTGACCATACATGGATTTCATTCCGCCGATCAAACAAATTAAAAATATTTAGCAATATTCTGCCTTTTAAAT
This sequence comes from uncultured bacterium, assembly GCA_964344315.1. GTDB lineage: Bacteria > Fidelibacterota > Marinisomatia > SCGC-AAA003-L08 > D37C17 > JABHHG01. The sequence continues at coordinate 64,324 of CAYFMU010000003.1, forward strand.
CCCAAAACATAAAATTTCTGAAGACCTTTACATCAAAATTTACAGTGGGTTGTTTACGACCGCTGTTGGTGACGGAACTATTTGCAATATTCTGTCCCGTAATTTCTGCACCATTAAATGATGGAGTATATGGATAACCGCTTCCAATTTGCATTAATAAATTTACACCACCATTTTTTATTCCGTAATATATTGAGCCATTTAAATTATGACGCTGATCCCAATCTAATGGAATAATTGAACGTGTAGGTTCAGCATTATTTAGTTGTGCACCAAATTCTTCATCTGGATTAGAGTTTGAGCCCTCTACAATTTGGTAAGTATAATCTAAATGCCATGCAAAATTTTGACTAAACTGTTTATCCAATGAAAATAGAATACCACGTACATTTGAATAATCTTTATTTACATAGGTAAAATAAGATGACCCTCCACCTAAATCTATGGGAATCCCCGTACTCACCCAATCACGAACATCACGATAATAGCCTGTAATTTCAAATTTCAACTCTTGTGAGAGTTGTTGTTGCAATCCAAGTTCATAACTTATTGTTTTTTGAGGCTCTAAATTAGGATTTCCAAACACACCATACTTACCAGAAATATCACTAATTTTGTGTCCTGGATTTTGATACAATAACTCAAATTGTGGAATTTGGTAAAAGAATCCATAGCTAAAATGGATTACTCCTTTATCGGAAATAGGATACGCAATTCCAAATCGAGGACTCCATTGTGATTTTGAAGTTGTTTTGGTAAACCACCCCGTTTTATGTGATAATTTTGAGGATTCATTATCATTATAATTCCCATATTCTGAAAATGTGTACCATGCAGTATCTTGAGTTTCTGAGTCTATATCAAAATGTGAAATATCCCCCCAATTTATATTTAACCTTTCATCTAAAGAAAGTGAATCTAAATGAGGGTCTCTAGGGTTTTGGATATAGGGTTCATGGGGATTAGTAGGTGCCCATGAATTTGCGTCGAAATAATCATATCTCAAGCCAATATTTATAATCATATCTCCATATTCAATTTTATCTTGAATATATGCTGATAATTCAATTGGCTTATGTAGATAATAACTTCTGTTCACGTGAAAATGTGTTACCCACGATGGGATCTCATCGCTATCTATTAGTGATTGATATTCTAATTGTGGAATTTCATTTCCAGATAAATCTTCAGAATCACCCAATTGGGGAATAATAGGGGTAAATATTTGATCGTTAGCAGAAGAATCCATAATACTGAATGCATCTAACTCAAGGGCATGATTCTGAAAATCTACACCCAATTTTACTTGGTTGTACTTATTAATTTGATTGGTGTAATCTAGCTTTATCTGATTAGTTATTGTCTGTCTAAAAAATTGGTTGGTATCAACACCCCATCTCGAAAATGAATAATTAGGGAAATAGTTTGTATCATCATCAAAACCTTCTGGAATTGTACCTTCAGAATGTGCCCAATACAAGCTATCAGGAGTGATATATCTTTCATCAGAAGTTTCATCAAATAATCTGGATTCATATTTTTTATTATGTTGGGATAAATTCAAATCTACGAATGACCGTGGAGAAAAGGCATGTGAAATATTTAATCCAATAAATTGCCCTTTAGTATATTGAGTAGTCCGTCCATCTTGGTTCATTTGTCGATAATGGTCATATCCCTGAGAGGCTTCATTACTTAAAATATAATTTAATTTAATCTTGGTAGAGGCAAATGGTTTTACGCTTATTTTCTGTTGCAATGACCACTTGTCTGTCCAATTCATAGGATTATTCTCTATGATTGATAATGTATCTCCATACATGTCAAAGGTATTTAACCCTGAGAGCCAGCCATCCGAATTATAATATCGAATTGAAGAGAAAAAATGAATGTAATTGGGAATTACAGGACCACTAATCTGGTATTCTAAATTCTTTTGGTTTAATAAATTAAATTGATCTAAACTTTTATACAACTTATCACGAGTGTAGTAATCGCCATTATACATTTTAAATTCACTTTGAAATTTGTTACTACCATCTTTAGTCACCATATTTATAATACCTGACATAGCCCGACCATACTCAGCATTGAATGTACCGCTAATTACTTGCAACTCTTGAATATTGTTATTCTCAATAGATACCGAAATACCACCATCATATCCATCCGTCATAGATACACCATCAACCATATACACCACTTCGCTACTTCTGCCACCACGAATGTGAATACCACCATATGCATCTTGGGTGACGCCTCCTTGAAGTTTAATTACATCTTGAACATCAGTAACTGGCATCACTTCTAACTCATCAGAAGAAATCCGAGATTCAGTATTGGTTAAATCTTTTTCAATCATTCGATGATTTTTTACAATAATAGCTTCACCTTCAAGAGCTTCAATTGACATGGAGACATCAAGGCGCGTAGTTTTATCGATTGATACTTTTACCTTTTCATAAGTTACCGTTTTATAACCAATCATTGAAATAATTACGGTATACTCTTGAGGTGAAATATTTAATATCATATAATCACCATTGGTGTCGGTTGCAGTTCCAACTTCTGCTTCTTGAATAATAATATTGCATCCAATAAGTGGTTCGTTGGAAATACTATCTGTAATTCGTCCAGATATTTTTCCTGTTGTACCAGAAAATAAAAAACTTAAAATGACAATGCTGAAAAAGCTGTACTTCAACCTAGAATAAAGTCCTTAAGTAATTCCTTATTAATAATAATTTTAGACTCACTTTTCAATTTTTCTTCTAAAGAGTCTAATGCCAATTTTGTTATTTCTCTATTTCCTAAATGAAACTTTATTACTTGTTTTAATTTATAGCCTTCTAATTCTATACGAACTATTTGCTTAAAATTTTCGCTATTTATCCATTCAGTATTTTTAGCTTTTGATAATATTTTTTCACGAAGCGCTATTCCCAATATTAACTCTTTAATATCTTCAATATTTTTCACTCTATTAATTTGTTTTTCAGAAATTTCTGAAATATTAAAATTTTCAAATTTATTCGGAATAATTTCGCTGAACTTTATTTCCCCATCTTTTATTGATTCCCAGTTATTAAATATATTTTGCAATTCTTTATTATTAACATCAATGTTGATTTTTGATTTGAGTGTTTCTGTATAGTCAAGAAGTGCAACTTTTCTCTTCCTCCGTTTAAGAATATGATACAAATCTTCCTTTTTCATTTGAAAATCCGTTTCAGTTAAAAAAGGTTCTATCCAACGATCTAAAACTTGAATAATGCTATATCCTTGCAATGTCTTAACTGGCATGGAAATTTCACCGTTTTCTAATGAGAATGCAACTTTTTCAAATTCTATATCCATCTCATTAAAGGTGAAATAGCCTAAATCTCCACCATTATTTTTTAATTTGGAATCTTGAAATACCTCTTTTGCTAAGTTTTCAAAAGATTCTCCATTTTTTAATCGTTGATAATATGAGTTTGAAAGTTCAAGGTTTTTTGAATACAAATGACGAACATGGATTTGTGTATTACTCATTTTAAATGCATGACGAATTTCAGATTCATCAATAATTATTTTATCATATACTTCATTTTTGTAATATTCATTGAGAATTTTTTGATTCTTAATTGATTCAACTGTCTGATTAATTTGTGGATTATCACCCATTTTCAATTTGTCAAACTCATTTAATAACAGCTTATTAAAAATGAATCCCTCAAGAAATTCTTTTCGAATTAGATAGTTATCCGTTAATCCCAATTCATCGATATAATTCTCATATCGCAGTTGATAATCATGCAATTTAATATCTATCCCATTTACTATTACTAGTTTCTGGTTGAGATTATTTTCACCACATGAAAAAATGAAAAGTATTAATATGAGTTGGTTAGTTAACTTCATAAATTCCATACCCATGTCTGGGTAGTAAATCATTGTCCCCAATTAAACAGGTTATTCCATGTTTTTCTACACCCATATCATCCCATGGAATTGTAATTGGTGATTCATTTGTATTGAATATTGAAAAAATCTCTTTATTCTTAAACCTTCGTGTGAACGCAAAAATTCCATTAGTTGAATAATTAATCTCAAAACTACCATACCTTAATTGTGGATAATTTTTTCTTAAATATATCATGGATTTATACTGCTTATAAATTTTGTAATTTACGCTCACTTCATTGTCATGATATTTATTTCCAAATGGATCTATATTTTCATTTTCATATTTGAATTCATCCCAAACCATTGGTTTTCTACAATCTGGATCATCCGCTCCCCACATACCCACTTCATCACCATAGTAAATATATGGTGTACCAGGAAACATAAATTGAAAGGCAATAAGTTGGAGCAATAATTCTGTTTCCTCTGAATTTGGTTTTCTGATCTTAAATTCAGGATTATAATTCAAATTATTAGCATGATCAATCCACCGGTTAGGATTAACACATGCAGAAGCAATTCGCTCAGTATCGTGACTCCCATACAAATTTTGAATTTTTAAAATATTTTCATATCCATAAGAATCGATTATTTGGTTCATCATTAATGAGAAATCTTCTGCAGAAATTTTATTTTGATTATCAATGAAAAACTTGAATACAGCATCGGCAAATCTATAGTTCATCACCGAGTGAAACACGTCTTTTTGAATCCACGGTGAAGCATCGATCATAATATTATCCCAGAAATTTTCCCACCAAACTTCACCCGTTAAATATGCATGAGGATTTATATCCTTCACCCATTTTCTAAACGTTCTCCAAAAATTTATATTTACAGTTTCTGCCACATCTAATCGCCATCCATCAATTCCATCAGATGGATCACCATCATTATTGGGGTCCATCCACCTTTTTACGATGGCATGAATGTGGCTTTGGATTGATGGGATTAAGCCTTGCTCATCTTCTGATAATTCTGGTAAATCTTGATAGCCAACCCACCCCTCATATTCAAATTCATTAATTTCAGTTGTTGGATCATCCCATTTTTTTATAGAAAACCAAGATGCATATGGACTTTCAACACCATTATTTTTTACATCTTCAAACGCCCAAAATGGGATTCCTACATGATTAAACACGCCATCAATAATTATATACATATTGCGACGATGAACTTCTTCTATCAATTCTAAAAAAAGTAGATCTGCCGATGTCCATTGCCACGTTTGTGGATCCGATGGATCTTCTTTATCCCAAATTTTGACATCACCGTCTGGATCTGGACCAAAATTATTATCTACATGATGGTAATATTGTACTCCATATTTATGTGCTGAAGGTGATTCAAAAATTGGATTAATATAAATGGCATTTACTCCTAAGTCTTGAAGATAGTCTAACTTATCAATAATACCTTGAAGATCTCCTCCATAGCGACGAAGCTGGGCATTATAGTAAAAATCCTTTCCATTCTTTGTTTCCCAAGGCTGGAATTTATACCATTGATCTGTCCAAGGCATCACTTCCCATGATTCTTGAATTTCATAAGGCCACGTTCCCGTTAAGGATTCAATAGTTGGATCATTTGATGTATCTCCATTATAAAATCTATCAGGAAAAATTTGATACCAGATCGCATCCTCATGCCATGATGTTGAATTTTTATTCTCGATACATCCACTGAATAAAAGGACTATTACAATAGATAGAAATTTAATCATGTAAAAAATATGCCTTTGTTTCATAAGGAGATAATTCGAGTGAAGATTTCCCTTTTTCTACCACTAACACAGACCTATCTAACATAGAATTCCACTTAGAATCTCTATTCGGAATTCTATCTAAAAATTTATTGTCATCAGACAAATTGAAGATAAAAATGGTTTCTTCATTAAAATATTGCTTCTTGATAATAAGTACATTATCTACATAATAAATTTCAGATAAATCACCTAATGCCATTGATGGAAATTTTTGCCGTGCATTTGAAATCATTCGAACTTTATTATAGAGTTCCTTTTCATTTCTATTCCAATCATCTACAAACCGCATATCTGTTCTATTACCAGGGTCATTAGCACCAATTTGCCCATACTCCTCTCCGTAATAAATAACAGGAATTCCTGGCAATATCATATTCATTGCTGTTAACAAAAAATGTTTATTATAACTTAATGGATTATTCACCTCAATAGGTAAATCTGAATATGCACGTTCTACTCCATTTTCACCAATACTAATTTGCTTATCCAACAATGCCATTAATCTTGTTTGATCATGACTACTGGTAATATTTCCCATAAGATGGATTGGACCATATTGATTTAAATTTCTATAAATCAGATTTAAAATTTCATTACCATTAACATCTTCAGAATTTGTAAATAAATCCCTAAACCCAAAATAATTTGAAAAATTAAATTGAGAATCCAGTTCCCCTGGATTTACATAAGATTGAATGAGTTCATCACTTCCAAAAGTTTCTCCAATTTGAAAAATCTCTTTTTGGTGGAATTCATCATCTAATTTTGACCTCAAACTTTTCCAAAATTTGTGTGGAACGTGTTTAGTTGCATCTTGTCGAAATCCATCAAATCCAAATTCATTAATCCAATAGACTGCATCATTAACAATTTGATTAATAAGCTCATCATTATTTTCATAATCAAAAGAGGGTAAAAATGAATCAAACCATGTGGTGAGCATAGTCTCTTCAGACCAATTTCTGATATTAAGGGTACCATCCTTAAGCTCTACATTTCCATACCAATGAGGGTGATTCGTGTAATATGGATGCTCTTGGTGAGTATGATTTGATACAAAGTCTAATATGACTGAAATCTCATTTTCATGTGCAGTATCAATCATTTCTTTTAACTCATCTTTAGATCCAAATCTCTCATCAACTTTTCTACTTTCAACAGGCCAATATCCATGATATCCTGTATATTTTCTGTGAGGTGGAATAGATTCGGTAAAGGAAGTATCAGGACCTTGAACAACAGGGCTTATCCAAATTGTATTTATTCCTAAATTTGAAAAATAACCTTCCTTAATTTTCTTGGTAACTCCCAAAATATCACCACCATGATAGTTAGCAAGGGGGTGAACATCTGGGTCATCTACTGGTTTATCATTACCTTTATCTCCATTAAAAAACCTATCTACCATTAATGAATACAATACTTTAAAATAGGAATTATTTTTATCAATATCTGGAGTAAGTGGTCTCCCACTTTTTATAATGGTTTGGTTCTCTAAAAAACTTTGACCATTTCTATATTCATCTGAATATATTCTCAATACTCCATCGTTAAGGTGGCCAATATTCACTGAAAGTTTTGTAGTAAAGGACTGTTCGTTATCTTCAACCCATTTATAATATGATGGTGATAGATATTGGTTATTGAACATTATTTCATAGGATAGAGAATCGTTGTGGACATTTTGTTCTATAAAAAGTAATTCATTTTTGGAATCTATCCAGCCATGCTTTGCAATGCAAAGTGCTTTGTTTACTGTACCATTATAGCTAAAAATAGAATTATGTCCACCCAGCCCATTAGGTTTGTAAAACTTATTTTGAGGATCTAATAATTCTTCTCCATTAACTACAAATTTGTACTCATAATTTCCAGGAGGAAACGGCAATGTAAGGGACCAACTTAATCCATCAAATTGTAATGGGTGAGAAGTTCTATTCCAATTATTAAAATTTCCCATGACATAAATTTTATTAGTATCCATATGAGTACCATACTCATCTATATTATCAAAAATATATTGAAAGGTTCTATAATTTACCCCTTCGGTTCGGGTCATTAGTGTAAATTGGCTATCCCCAATTTTTAATAAAATCGGATTATATCCCTTCGCTTCATTACTTGCTCTAATCCATAGACTATCATTTGAAATATTAAAATTAAATAGTGAATTATCCACCATTTTAATTTTCTCTTGATTTATGTGAAAATAATTTGAAAGGTCAACTCCTATCCATTCACCTTGAAGGAGTTTTATAGTTGGCACCACCCCTCTTTCCACAACTCTATGTGTTTCACATCCCCAAAACAGAAATAAAATAATAAAAATACTATTTTTCATGTTTCAATATCACCCCAGAAATTGGAGGTAGATTTATTGTAGTTTCTGTTATGTGAATATTCTCCTGTGTCGAAATTAATATTGAAACATCTGACTTATTTAGTTCAAATTGTGCATCATCACGTTGATGACTATTAAGTAAAACAATTATGTTTTCACTTTTTCCACTAATGATAAACCCTATGGCAACATTACTCCCAGTAGGTTTTATAAACTCAAACTGGTGAGGCTTTGCATGCCTTAGTAAACTATTTTCTTTTCTAATATTTATTAATGATTTATAAAAGTTTACTAATTCTATATTTTTATCTTTATGATTCCAATTTAGCCAATTGGTTTCATTATCTTTTTCATAAGAGTTATGATCTAGTTTACCTATATTTTTATCAGGGATATTTGTAGGTGCAATTACTTTACTTCGCCCCCACTCCTGTCCTTGTGAGATCATCACTGATCCTTGAGATGTGAGTAGAGACATTGCTGCTATTTTATGTAGCTTTAATTCCATTGGGGTTAAAACTGCATGTGAGTCAATATCATGGATAATATCATCATGATGAAATAGTCCCATTTCTAACTTTATAAAATCACCTAATGTGTGATCATCATGAGATTCTAAATAATTTACGGAATGAGCTATATCTGTATATTGCCCTCCATGGGAGCGGGGTGAACCTTGAAACATCCGCTGAATTTTATCAAATCCATAATCGTTATGCCATTTCCCAAATATAAATCCACCGTTCCCATCAGGATGCCATCCTTTAAAGGCATTTCTGAACTGGTCATTCCATGATGACCATCCTCTGTCCGAGAACCCATTAGGATCATAACCACCACCCCATGGTTCACAGGTTATAAATACATGAGGATTAACTTTTATTGCAGCTTCTCTCACGGCTTCCACCGTTTCCCAGTCAATTAGTTTTCCTAAGTCGAATCTAAATCCATCAATGTGATACTCTTCCATCCAGTAAATAACGCTATCAATAATTAATTGACGTATATATTCATTCTCTGTTTTTAGATCATTTCCACAACCACTGATGGATGAATAGTCTCCTAATTCATTCTGCCTAAAAAATTTATTTTTTTGTAAATGCTTGAGAGGATGAAAATCATATTGTGAAACATGATTATATACTACATCTAAAATTACTGCAATACCTTCTTCATGAAACTTCTTCACAACATATTTAAACTCATTTATTTGACGGCCATCTACTCCATTCCATGACAACGGATCTAATTTTGAATTAGATGCAAAATTTCCCTCAGGAGCAAAAAATGATGATGGCATATATCCCCAATGATTGGCAGCATAAGGGTTCCAAGTATTAACCACAACCTGAGATGAATCTAGATATGGGATTTCTACATTCCCGAATTCAAATATGGGCAAAAATTCCACTGCATTATATCCCATCTCTTTTATATGATTTATTCCGCCACGTTGATTTTCATCTATTACACCTAAATAAGTACCTCTATTTTGAGATTGGGATGAATGATGTGCAGACAAATCTTTGAGATGTGCTTCATAAATAATTAGGTCTTCCCATGGGATATTTACCCACGTAGGTTTTCCACCGTTTTCCCAATTAAAATTATTTTTGATTACAATGGATTTATTTATAGGAGCATAATGATTTTGAGTAGCCATTGCTTTTGAATATGGATCTGTGATAATAGTTTCAGCATCAAATTCTTGAGATTTTGAATCGGTATTTTTTACTTTGAAACCATATAGTGTCCCATTTTTGATATTAGGTAATTCAATGAAGAATTCATCATTATTTTTCTCCATTACATACTCATTACCAAATTCATCTTCAACACGGTTAAAAATTACCAATTTAACATGTTCTGCATAAGGAGCAATCAATGAAAAACGGTGAGTTTGCTCTGGTGATTTCTCTATAGAAAAAAGCATAGAAAAAAATATAAATGTAAAAATTGTCATTAAATCAAATTTTCAATATTACCAATGTTTTTGTCCATCATTTTTTCTAAGATACTATCTACATCTACATTTTTACGTTGTGAGAATAAGGTGATATCCAAAATGATATTATTTAGTGAAATATTTAATACAGCAGGATTACTGGTCCAAATAGCTTGGTTTTCTTTAGATAAATTTGAATTCCCAAGTAGCACTGCTTTCTTATCCACAATAAATATGATTTGACGTTGCCAAATCTCTGTGAGCTTGATTTCCTTAATTCCATAGCAGAAGGTATGACCTATCTGATTTTGAATGTCAGTAAATGAAAAATTTATAATCTCTACACCACGCTCATTAGCTTTCTTTAACTGAGGTAAAATCTCCTGATATTCTCTATCCCAAATTGAACAAAAAATTGAAGTATTGGCATTATCAATAATGGCTCTAAGATGGTCAATCATGGCTTGGTAACCCTTGATATTCCATACATTCCCCTCAGATGATTTGGTATCTAAAGCATCCATCTTCTTCTTTAATTCATCAATATTATGTTCGAACTTTGAAGTTAAATTTTGAGAAAGCTGTGCTACCGAAATAGGAATATATTGAATTGGTTTATTGCCAATGGTACTCACCATGCCGTTCAATTCCATTTTTTTCAATATATCATATATTGCACTCCGTGGAACACCGGAGCGTTGACTGATTTCATACCCTGTTGCAGGATTTTGTGCTAATAAACTTAAATAAGCTTTTGACTCATTTTTAGAAAATCCAAAACGAGAAAGCTGAACAATGATTTCCTCTTCCATTTATCCCCCACTTATGAAAAAGAACCGAATTAAACCATACCAAACTATCATTGAAAACAACCCTAATAGAATGGCAATACTTATATTAAAAATAAATTTTTTAACCATTAAACATCAAACGTAATAAATCTACAACTCGATTAGAATATCCCCATTCATTATCATACCAATTTAGCGTTCGTACAAAATTGCCTCCGCAAACTTTTGTACATTGACTATCATAAATAGATGAAAAGGGGTTTCCAATAATATCTGATGAAACAATAGGTAATTCTGAATAGCTCAAAATATTTTGCATACGTGGATTTTCTGAATACTCTTTCACTGCTTGGTGAATATTTTCCACGGAAATATTTTTTTCTAATTCAACAAACATATCAACAACCGAGCCATCTGGCACGGGCACACGTGATGCAATACCATCTAATTTTCCATCAACTGCTGGAAGTACCTTCCCCACTGCTTTTGCAGCACCAGTAGAGGTTGGAATTATATTTTCTGCAGCTGCACGGCTCCGTCTCCAATCTTTATGAGGCACATCTGCAAGCCGTTGATCATTTGTATACGCATGAACGGTATTAATTACCCCTTGTTTGATTCCAAATGATTCATGCAATACTCTTGCCATGGGTGCCAAACAATTTGTTGTGCAGCTGGCATTCGATACAATTTTATGTTCTGGTAGAAGGGAATCTTCATTCACTCCTATTACAATGGTGTTGTCAATATCATCTTTTGCAGGAACCGTAAGTAATACTTTCTCCGCTCCTGATTGTAAATGCTTTTCCAAACCTTCACGACTTCGGAATACGCCAGTAGCTTCAATGACAATATCTATATTTAGAGATGACCATGGTAGTTTTTCAGGATCAGGTTCAGATACCATTTTTACCGTTTCATTTTCAGTAATTAGCACATCATTCTCTAAATCAACACTTCTATTAAATCCTCCCATAACAGTATCATATTTAAGAAGATAGGAAAGTGCGCTTTTATCACTCAAATCATTGATTGCAATTACATGAATGTCATCAAGTTCATTTATAATTCTAAATACAGAACGACCAATTCGTCCAAAACCATTTATGGCAACTCTCATGCTTCAACTCCTGAAAAAGACGAATAAGACTTTATTACATCCATAATTCTCCATGCATGGCAATACCCATTATCATACCACCCCAAAATTTTAACCAAATTATCTCCTGCTTTCATGGTAGCTAGTTCATCAAGGGTTATACTTTGAGAGCTACCAATAATATCACTAGACACTATAGGATCAGTAGTCGTATTTATCAATGATGGATTTTCAGCAGCAAATTTTTTAATATTATTATTAATATCTTCAATACGAATATCTTCAGAAAAACTAATGGATAAATCTAAGAGTGAGCCCTTTTGTACAGGTACATTGAGAGCATTACAAGATATAATCCCTTCAAATTGTGGAAAAATTTTAGGAATCCAATTTTCAGTACGACTTATATTGGGGATTATATTTTCAGCAGCTGAACGACTTCTCCTAAAATCAGAACCTGCTACATCTTGCAATGGTTGATCGCTCGTATAGGAATGAATTGTAGTCATATTTACTGCATTAATTTTGTATGAATCCAAAGATTTCAATATAAGTGCCAATGCATTCATCGTAGATGAGCCTGCAGAGATAGTTTTATCATCCTTATGAATTTCATATTCATTCACCCCAGGGATTATTATCCTGTCAATATCATCCTCAGGTAAAGTGGAGATAATTACCTTTTTTACGCCCGAATTTAAATGACGCTTCATACTTTCAGAATTTGAGAATTTTCCTGTAGCATCAACGACAATATCAACATCAAACACATCCCATGGGACATCACCTGGAGAGAGCCCTTGAAACATTCTGGTTTTGAATGAATCATTGATTAGATAATTACCCTGAAATTGTACATCTTTAGATGTTTCAGTTTCAGAAACTAATAAATAATGTAAAATTTCGGGATTTCCGATATCACTAATGACGGGGATTTCAATATTACCAGAGTTTTGGGCAATTCTATATAGCTGTCGCCCAATATTTCCAAATCCCATTATTCCAATACGAACACTCATTTTGTCCTCATTTTTAAAATTCGCATATGGAAATTTAATATAGTAACTATATTTAGAGTTACTACTTTTGGAAGTTTATCTAACTATTTTACTCAAGGGTACAAATTCGTAACCCTCAGCTTGTAATCGGGGGATTTCTTTTGTCAATATGGAAAGGGTTTGAGGTTTAACATGCCCAATACCAATGGCAACATCCATTGAATGAGACAAATTGACTAAGCTATCTAACTGGGTTTTAATGTGGAGAGAATCCTCAATATGATCTAAAAAAACTTGGCGTAATTCTGTTTTTACACCAAATCGACGCATTGTAATAAACCCTCTACTTTCAGGGTTTGTGAATGAGTCTAAAAAGAACTTATCATGTTTTTTTAAACTACGTGCAACATATTTCATTAATTGTAAATTGGCCGTTGCCTTAGACCCTTGATGATTATTTAATCCAACAGCTGTGGGTATTTCTAAAAAGGATAGTTCAATACGTTCATCAACTTCTTGAGCATTCAATTTTTCAGTTAAAATAAACCCTTTTTCACTCAAGCTGTCATAATTATGTGGCTCCATTGGCATATGGATAATCGTTTCATACCCCAAACTATCTGCCAGTTTTCCAATTGAACTGGAATAAATATGACCAGGAATAATTGCAAAGGTAATAGAATTATCTAAAGACATAAAACCGTCTATGGTTTCATTATGGGCATATCCAAAATCATCAATAACTAAACAAATTTTACCCTTTGGCTTAGCTGATGAAGTTGACTGAAACTGGAATATTGCTCCCACAATGATCCCAACGAAGAGTGCAGTAACTAATTTTATTGATTCACTCATTTAATATCGTAGTGTGAGCTGAAAAGATTGAGGTGTACCAAGCGTATTTACATCTTGCTTTAAAATGCTGTATGAAATCCCCCAATGACGATAATTTAATTGAATACCTCCTGAAAAATATTCATTACTATCATATTTTGAATATCCGCCCACAATATGAAAATAATTCAATGGGATTTGAATAGACGTTTTAATAACTGAATTTATTAAGTCATTTTTTATATAATCTGCACTGATTATTGAATTAAATAATTTGCATGAAATACCGCTGCCATATTCTAGGGGCAAGGATTCATCCAACTGAGAATCAACAAATCCAAAATTTGAAACATAAGCCCCTAAAGAGAACTTCTCAACCAAATCCAATCGAAGTCCAATTTTTCCAACTAACCCTTGAGTAGTTTGTGTATATAATTGTGAATATATATTTCTAAGTTCAATCCCTAATAAATAATTTTGAATTTTAATTCCATGTGCTATTGATAGATCATACCAACGTGCTGAAATATTTCCAATAGGAGATTCATTGGGAATTTCATCCCACAACTCAATATCATCTACGCTGTATGATGTAATTTTTACGCTACTATTTCTCCAATAATGTTGTACAGAATTCCCTTTAATTCCGCTGAGCCAATAATTTTGGGAAAAACTTAAACGGTTATATTCACTACCTACTAAGGATGCTGGATTTATTTGAGAATGACTAGCGGCAATTCCACAGCCATTATCAGCAAACATTTGACTATCCGTTGGGATAAAAAGTGCTTTTAATCCCAATGGCCACGCAAAGTTCATTAATACAATACAAATACTAATTTTCATTTTATAAATCATAATTTAAAGTAAATATGTGCCCTACACCCTCACCTGCTTTACCAGAAATAAATGCATATTGTACAATTAATGGAAAACCCTCATATAGGTTGAGAGGAAGTGAAAAACCCCCATTAACACTAAAAGTAATACTATCTATTCCTTCTACAGATTCTATTAAATATCGGTTTTGTTGAAAACCACAAAATAAATCTATGGATGAAAACTTTACTTCTGTACCCACATTGATTTTATGTTGTAAGCTCTCAGCCATAGGTTTAACTCCTAAATATTTCACAAAGACGTTAATATTTTTCAACAAATAGGATGTCCCAATGTGATGATGTAGAGGAAAACTTTCAATGGATTGCCGGCTTTCATCTCCTACATCTATATTCCAATTCATTTCAGATGATAGATTTTCAATTTTATATGAAAGAATAAAATCATCAAATAATTTATATTCCACCCCTAAATCTAAACCAATACCATTTCCCTTATGTTCATCTACAAAATTGATGAGATAATTTTTTACATTTATCCCTATTGAAACAGATTTTGATGGTGCTAATCCAAATGAAAGCATCCCCATATAGTTTGAAGTATTTAATCTTTCAGTTTGAACATTCATATGGTCACGTCCATCAATTCCATTCACGGCAGATCTATAAAAGGAAATCGCAATACCGGCAAACGGTGGTAAGTTTTTAGAAAAAGAAAATGTTTGAACGCTTCTATCCAATGGCAATGTCAATATTGAAGTTGATAAACTCCACCCATTGGTTTTATGTAATTGGGCTGGATTTGTATATTGTAAATAACCCTTTGAACCTTGAGTTAAGTTAGATGTGGCCAATCCTATATCCCGAGCATTACATTGTAAATGAAATTCAGAGCCAGCGTATCCACCGCCATAATCTGCATAAAGTATGGAGAATAATAAAATGATAATTAGTTTCATTAATTTACCACCACTAATTTTGTCCAGAACTCATATTTACTATCTTGAATTTTGCAAAAATAAACACCATTTGCCACGATATTTCCCGCAGAATTTTTTCCATCCCAAATAAATTCAATTTCTCCTGTGGAGGTAATTTCATTAAAACTATTCAATGTTTTAACATGGTCCATAGAAAAATTAAAAATATCAATACGTGGATTTCTAATTTCTCCTAAATTACTTATAAATCGAACATGTCCTTCACCGTTAAAAACATTATAATCCTTGGGGTAAAATGGATTGGGATAAACACTGAAATTAAAGTTTCCATTTTCGGGTGATTCAGTATGATTCCAAAATCGATTCACACTTGCACTACCATTTTCATCCATGATAACCAAGCCATCTCCTGTACCAATCCAAAGATCGCCGTTGTTGGTACTAAATGATGAATACACTGAATTATCTAAAATTTGTTCACCTGTTGAAAAATCAATAAATTGAGAATACTTTTCCCAATAATTGCCATCATTAGATAGGTACAAACCCCCAATCGTTGAAGCATATAAGTATGTATCCTCTAATCTCAGATTATATATTTTTATACTATTTTCTGTAAAATAATCTACAATATTCCAGCTTGCTCCCGAATTTTCAGAATAGGATAGTCCTATTTTCTCTGTTGAACCTGTAGACCATGTAATGGCATAAATAGTATCTTCATTTGATTCGAACCCAACAACCCAATTTCCAGAAAGCCCATGAGATGTGGTGTAATGTGTCCAATTTATACAATCCCCATCAAATGTCCCTTTATTAAGTCCATTAGCCGTACCCACCCAAATCACATCTTCATCAATATATACAGAAAACCCCTTGTGGTTATGGTTTCCGCCATCATTTGGATCTTTGGGATTTAACTCATAATCATCTATATCAATATCACCGCAGTATAGGACGCCTTGATCATCCATAGGCAAAGGTATTACCTCCCATTCTGGATTATTTATAGTATAATTAAACCGTTGTAATCCTCCTGCCCAACTGGTTGAATAAATGTAATTTTTATCTATGGCTAAGTCATAGGTAACATTGTTCACTTCAGTGGTTACTGCTAATACATCAATAGTTTGGTCACCCCATTCAATTTGGTAGTAAAATCCAGATTCAGGGTTTTCCACAACTGGTTGATGCATAAATTCCCATGTATTTCCATTATCTAATGAATACGCTACACCTGTGCCCATGGGTTCATTTGAATCTGTAGCGGCTGAATAATAGGTGGTAACGCCTGAAACAGCAATTACATTTTCAAAAACCTCTATTGCAGGATTTCCACCTGTTGGTAGTTTTTCATTTGAGATTGTACTAAACTCTATGTCTCCATTTTCGCTAATTATGGTTTTTCCCAGACCGGCGGATGTGCCTACATAAATTATATTTTCTACTGGCGACTCCATATCAATAATTCCATTACTGGGTAAATTATTCTCACCATCAGCTCCAATTCTATTTAATTTGAAGTCTATTGGTGTCGCCAATAAAATAGATGATAAAAGTATGAGTATTCTCATTGACAATCCTCAGAACATGTAAGACTATTTTCGTAATTGGACATACATATTCCATCACCACACCCATGAACCCAAAGGGTATATTCTGAATTATCCATTACATTAATAGTGCATCCCTCTAAATCAGAAGAAACACAATTTCCGAAATCTAAATCATGCAATACAAAACTAAATAATACCTCACCCGTTCCGCCACACTCATCAAGAGGTCTGAAAGGGATTTTTATAAAATATGAAAAATTGTTGCTACTGCCATATCTCTCGTTATCAACAATATTAAAATAATGTACCAATCCATTACTTGTAAATTCAGTGTCTCGCTCACAGAGTTCATCATCATCAGGATAAATATCTTTATACATATTATCTGAATCCACCTGAATTTCAATATAATTATTTGAAACATTTACATATTGGCTATTTGTTGCCATATTTCCCCATGTGTCTACAGCCATAAAATCTGCTTTCATAAGTTTCCCACTTACTACAACTTCAATTTCTAGACTATCTGGGATAGACTCCGATAATTGAAAACTATTCTCCATATTAATCAATTTTATTGAGGGTTCCACATCGGTAAAATCTAATTCTTCAGCCGATGTTAAAATTGAATATCGTCCATTTTCAGAAATGATGTCTCCATTACTACCATCATCATAAAGGTTATATTCTCCAATGGAATGATATCCTCCATTATAATATGAATATAGTTGTACACTTACTGAAATAATTGAATCTAAATCATCAACGTAATCAATATATGATTGTATAAATAATTCATTATTCAATTTATCCACAGCAATTTGAATTTCGGAAAATTCAAAGGTGGATTGGGGAGAATTAGGGACCTCTTCCATACAACTTACAAAAAGTACAATAATGAATATAATGCTACGCATCATGACATATTTCCATCATTAACCATTCACCTTGTTGAAACACATGTTCAACTTTTAATCCATTTTCAATACATGCACCATGTATAGTTTTTTCATCTGATTCTAAAATCCCTGAAAGGAAAATTTTACTTTTAACACCTTTAAGATTGGGAATTATTTTTAGTAAAATATTTCGATTTATATTGGCCAGTATGTAATCAAAATTAAAGTCACTCCATTTGGTTGCATCTGCACAATGGAATGGAATTTCACCACAATTATTTAATTCAATATTTTCGTGAAAGTTTTCTTCACAGACATCATCGTATTCAACACCTACAATTGTGGCTGCCCCTAATTTTTCTGAAGCAATGGCCAAAATGCCGCTTCCCGAACCCAGATCTAATACATTTTTACCATGAAGTGAATGACGAATTAATGCCTCTAACATTAAATATGTAGTTTCATGGTGACCTGTACCAAATGCCATTCCTGGTTTGATTTTTATATTGATAGGATATCGTGAATCTTTCTCTTGCCAATCAGGAATTACTGCAATTTGGTTTTGAACATAAATTGGTGTAAAATTGTCTTTCCACTTTAAATGCCACGGTTCCATCTCTTGCATTTCCCAAAAATGACTAAACGTATGAATAGATTTAAAATCTGAAAGCATTTCATCTATTTGATTTTTATTTTCGGGGTTAAAATAAATATTTACGGAGTCATCTAAATCTATCATCCCAAGAGATTCATGTTGAATAAGTGAAGATATAATTTCAATAACTCCTCTGGATGCCTCCAAATGAAGTACTTCCCAATATTTCACTTCAGAATTATTCACCTAGTGCACCGTCCATCATATAAATATAATTGAGTACCACCGTACCAACTACTGCCAAACTTTCTGCAGAGCATTTATCAGGGGTATCTTCGAGCGTATGCCAATAATTTTTAGATTTATTAGGATAATCAAAATCTATGATATCAATAGCTGGGATTCCTGAATGAACATACAAAACACGGTGATCGTCAGTAATAGGTAGCCCCATTTTCTTTTGAAATTGGTAATAGCCTAATTGATGTGCAAAATTCCAAATATCCATGACTAAGTCAGGCGCTTGCATATATGAAAATTGCTCAATAGGAAGGGTCAATTCTTTGTCTCCCACCATATCAAGGCAAATGGCAGCTTCAGGATGTGGATGTGGAATATGCTTGGAAAAAAGACGTGTACCAATGCCAAAATTATGTGAATCTCCAGCATGTCCCACATCTTCACCATCAACTAAAAGGATGTCAACACCCAAATTGATAAGTGGTAATGCATTTAACATTTCTGCAATAACCATAAGTACAGCCACACCACTAGCACCATCGTTTGCCCCGATGATAGGTGTATTATGGTTTAATGAATCTGCATCTAAATCTGCAATTTTACGTGTATCCCAATGAGCCATTAGCATAATTCTACGTTGGGCATTTTCATTGAAGCGAACTAAAAAGTTGGTCAAACGCAGAGAATCGGGGGCTTCGTATGGATGTAAAATGGCTTCTTTCATTACCATAAGCTTTGCATCCATAGGCTTAAAAAATTGAGTGAAATATTTTATAGTATTGGCATGTCCAACACTACCTGGATATCGTGGTCCAAAATCACATTGTTTCTTTAAATAGGTGTAAGCTCGTTCTCCATCAAAATATTGAATATTTTGAGAAAACACTATACATCCAAATACTAATATTAAAATTCTATTCATCATCCTTGAATACGGATATTGACCTTAAAACCAACATCACGTTCTACATTTTTACCTGTGTTTTTGTTTTCTGATAGCTTATAAACGAAATAAAAATTACCATTTACCCATTTAGTAAAACTATAATTAACATTCGGTTTTACATTTATAGTTACGGAGCGGTCTTCTTCATTGAAATGGCTAATATCTGTGGCGTTTCCTGGATCAATTAGCTTATAATTCTGGTCCCACGACATGGTCAAATCAAAATTCATATCATTAGGGATGTAAAAATCTTGGAAGAAAAAGAGCGGTATTTTTAATCCCCCCGAGCGATTGTAACTCAACGAACTATTTACTTTGTTATTATAGGTTCGTGTTGTTGGTGTTCCCACTCGGGTATTATTTATGCCTTGAGTATGAGATAGATTTACATTAAATGAAACATAGTTTTTACCCTTGGTTTTCATATTGATGCCAAGTAATGGAGAAAGAGATTGAGTATAGCTCCATGTATCTAAATCTTCACCTCTAAATGATGAACTTTTCTCATTATTGTAGCTGTGTGACATACTAATGCTTTTAAAATATTTATCTAAAATCCACCATTTTTCAATACCTGACCAATTCACATTCCACGTTACAAATGGGAACCCATCATCCCCTCGTAGTCCAAGGGGTAGGAATGTCTCTGACTTATTTACCGTCAATTGAGGGGTAGAAGTTGAATTGGTTGTCCTAGATACATTATTCTTATACTCAATTTTTGAGATTTGAAACTTAGATGTAAGATTCAACCCCGTGGATGCGGTGAATTTATCATCAATTTTATGGGTAAATGTGTATGTTCCCACATCATTATTGTATGTAAGATTTGATGGTGAATCATTTATTCCTAAGCGATAATAATAGTCTGGTGAATCAGTTGCTAAAATATTATTTAGTTTATGTGTTTCCGAATGGTCCAAACTGAGTTTTAGTTTTGTTGCCATCGATAATATCGAATGCATTTTACCTAATACATACTTCATTGCAGGATTCTTAAACTCATAAATTTTGGTAGACTTTTTAGATGATGACCCACTTCTACTACCACGACGACGAGAGCGTGATGATGACCCACTTTTACTTTCAGGTGTATAGAATAATTCTACAATTTCTTTAGGGGTGATATTTACCGTGGTTTTCAACGGAGCTGAAACATTTATATTGGCCAATGAGAGTGAATCTGTTTGAGTAGATAAATCCCATGAATATGAGGGGTTATATGTAATCTTTGGATCTAACCAATTCAAAAAATCTGGATCGAATGTAATGGTAAATTTTTCAGAAATATTTTTGATAAGTCCCGGTGATAGATTTTTTACAAAATCCATTTTGTTATCTTTATAATCATCCAAATTACTGGAAATACTTTTGGTATAATTTGTGCTAAAGCTTTTGGTGAATTTATAATTCAAACCAAAGTCACGTTTCATTTTTAAACTATAAGTAGGCGTTTCTGTGCCAATTCTTTGTTTACTCAGTTTATCATTTTCATTGAGTGTCATGTTGGCATTTAGTTTATCGGGAGTATAATAAAATCTGGACTCTGAAAGAAATGTCCCCACAACGGGAATTTTTTTCATCCATGAAAATAGGTTTATATAGTTTTCTTTTCCAAATCGATATTCATATTTTGCCGATGATTGTAAGTCTAAAGATTCTTCTAATTCAATGGTGGTGGTGGATCTTCGTTTCCCAATAGCAGAAAAATTTAGTGAAATATTGTCAATGGTTGATCTAACAAACCAGTTGTTGCTTCTGGCTGATTTATTAAATGAAGTACTAAATGTTAGTTTTTCATCAATGGACTGAATGGATGAATCTGCCTCTTCAATACTTCCTGCAAGGATATCACTACCGGGCATATACTTTGGAGATGAAACACTGTGCTCATAAGTCATTTTTAATGGTGTTTTAACTCCCAATTTTGCAGGCAAAAATAAATTTGGGTTGAGTGTTGCATTAATTTTATAAGTCTCAGAATTGTTACCTGTTCCTAATCGTTCTTGCAATCGATGGAAATCTGCATCTTTCCGTTCGTAAGATGAAGAAATCGAAAGGAAATCTGCAAAATCTAGCTGCCCATCTAATCTAAATGCACGACCTTTTTCATTTTTCACACCAGACATTCTTAGTTCATCTAACAATACTTTGCCATAAAGGGGCTGGGATTCATTTTTGTTTACTACACCCACAACAATATATTTCAAGTTGTCAATGGCAGGCTCACCCTTAATTCTTAGTTCTGTACAATTTTGGCAAACGGAGGATAAATCAAATTGTTGTCCTGACCAAGTCCATACATCTGTATCTAAATCATAGATTTCATCTTCTGCAGGATCATCATATTCACCATTATCATTACCATCTTCAAGGAGTTCTCCATCTTCAAAAATGCCATTACATTCTGATCCATCACCACCTTCACCTGTATCTGCTTCTTCATAGCCCAAATCACACGGACATAAACCATCTTCACCACATTCATAATTATCGCCATTGGGATCTTCAAGGCTGTTTCCACCACAAATTTGGAAATCGTCGTTTTCTAACTTTAACTCTAACAAATTATCCAAAAAGGTTAAACTGTCTAACTCTACTGTAACCGTTGTCAAATTATCATAATCTAAAGATAATTCTGCAACAATAGACTGAAATGTATAATTAACATCTGTAATAAATTCTGGAAGGGTACCTCCACATCCATCTTCACCAGCATCAGCTACACCATCTACCCCCGTGTCTTCAAATGTTTCTAGTGGATGAATTTCTAATTTTTTTGATGACAGATGGTCTATACTTATATCAATATGATTTCTAATATCCCATTCTGGATATATAGGTTGGCGAATTTCATAGAAGTTTTCATCACGACCTATTCTGAATAATAATTCTGCATTTCCATCATCACTCCACTCTCCGGGTTTTGCAGGGTCGCCACCAAAAACATACATCTCAAGATTATTGTATACAAAGAAACTTTTTGCATTATCACCTGAAAGTGTAGATAGATTCTTTTCGATGGCAAAAATGCTATTTTCATCTATCCCGCCAGGATTACAATTCTCATCATTGCATTCTGTATTTTCTTCAAAAGACATAACCAATGACTGCTCTTTTAATGTGATGCCCGTATAACTATCCACTTCTTGTACCACACCTGATGGTTTTACATATTCAGGATTCTCATCAGTATTTATCACCTCAATAGTAAAAGTAGAATCAATGACAAACTCAGAGGTATATAGGGAATCACTATTAATTTCACCCAATTCTTCCCACTCATTTCCAACAATTTCTAACTTTGCAATTTTTAATATATTGTTAGACGTCTCAGATTGATTTTGACCTTCTACCCAAAGCCGCATATTCCGAACATCGGTCCATTCAACTGAGCCTTCCCCCCGTTTTTCGAATTTGGCTAGGGGTACCCTAAATAGTTTCCATCCAGTAGGCACACCATCCGCTTCAGTTTCAGTCACCTTAAATGGTGAAAAATCATCGGTAGGATAAATAGAAATAGTGAAATAATCATTCACATTGTCAAGGCTATAATCTTTATCTAAATCTTCCGTATCTGGATATCTATAACCAGATGCCTGACCATTACCTTCGAGCCCATTGATTCCAGAATAATCTGAAGACTCTTCGGTATACTTCCAATTATCTGCATTGGGGTCGTTAGAATCAACATATGGAGAAGTATTGATTTCATGCTCTCCAGGACTTGAGAAGGTATATCCCACTGGCAAACATCCACCGAAACCATTTTCTCGTTCATCAAAACATCCGTCCAATCCTGTATCTTCTGAATCATCCAAGATATTATCACCCATTCCTCCACCATAAATATCTTCATCCTCAGTATTCAGAAAGTTATCATTATTCAAATCCTCACTGATACTTCCAATATCTATATTGAGTGTAAAATTATCGTCAGAAACCTGTTCAGCATTGAGCCAAATATCAATATATTTACTTTGAGATTGATCAAAATCACTGGAATACATGACTGTGGTAATTCCATTCCATCCATTCTCTATTTCTGATACATTATTAAAAATAGTTTGTAGCCATAGTGTTTTGGTAGTGGTGTTGTTGGCCTGTGTTGAAGTTTGTTGATCTGGCCAAATCTCCTTGGTATTCAAATCATAATAAGGGTTATACCATGCAAATTTTCCACGATTTGATAAATCATATACATTATTAGATACATCTAAAGGTGGTGCGGCCATCTTCCATTGTCGTTGCATAATACTTGGTGCAGTGGTTCTTTTTGAAGATTCGAAGTCATCTATAAAGGCTTGCCCTAGCGGATTAGGGTCTGGATATACTTCTGCAAACTCACCTTCTAACTTGAATCTTGATGACTTTGATGTTTCTAAAAATGGAATTTTATTCACTGCAGATGTAAGGATTGGCAATTCTTCTTCAACTTTACCATTTATATTCCAGATGAAATTTTGCATAGGTTCGTAGCCAATATCTACCTTATCCTCTGAAATTGACTGCTTATAGAAAAATGCACCACCACTGAGAAAATTTCTATCACCAAATTCGTATTTTAAATGGGTTCCCGTTAAGAGTTTTTGGTCAAATGATATAAGCTCATTCTCTTCATAAGAAATATCTATATTAGATATGGGGTCTGTTGCTTCAGGAATGAGAAAATTGATGGTCCCAGAAAAATAGTCAATATTATAATCTATACCCTTTTCTAACTGACGACCGTTTAATGATACGCTTTCACTTCCCTCAACAATCATAAAACCAAGTGACATAGTTGAGCTTCGAGATGAACTGCTCACTTTTATCAAGAATTGATGTTCGCTGGTAATATCAGACTGATTGGTAGAAAAATACATGGCAGGGCCAGTATCATCATCATCGGCAAAATCATTGTCAGTATCATGTAAATGGGCATCAAGGATATCCATAATTTCAACGGCATTATTTCCCCAGTAATGTGGGCCTCTGTAATTATCTGAAGATTCAGTATTCCCATATTGGTCGATTATTATACCAAAATCATTGGTTCGACCTAATGAATCAAATGCAAACGGAAGGTGAGTGGGTAAAAATAATTCCCCATATCGTAAGTTTATCAAACTACCATATAAATCAATTTTTCCATCACCTCCTGCAACAGATTGATTATTTTCATTCTCTAAGTCCAACCCAAATGCATTTAAATATGACATGCCCGTAACAGGGCTGTGGGTATCTTCTTGACTACTCCCTTTATCATGAACAATAGAAACTTCTAGTCCGCTAGGGTCCATATTTGACGACCCCAATGAATAGACATTTTTAAACATGAGTGGCCATGTTTTTGAATTTGGGGTGGTAGAACTACCATCTTTTATCAACCTTAATCTCATTTGAGGAGATTGATAGCCGTCTTCTCCATTACCCTCAATATAATCTGTTTCTGGACTATTTTCATCACATTCAACATCAGGATTACAGTTATCATAAGAGTAGTTCACATCGGTAAATGTTTCAATTATAGTCGGTGTATAGGTAAGCGAATCGGGGTCATATTCAGCTATATTATATGCTATTCCTACGGCTTCATTACTACTTATTGAATTAAGTCGAATATATCCCATCAACGCATCGATTTCATAATCTTGACCTTCAGTAAGCAGCTTCCAACTTCCTGATTCACTATAACTGGTTTGATCAGATGGATTTATATAGGCAATTCCTCCTGGAACTACCCCTTCTTCAATGGAAAATACACGTTTATACACATCATATTCTCCAATAACATAACTGGGATTTATAATATGTTGATGCTGACTGTTCAGTGGATAAAATTGATTTTTGAACGCTTCTTCAATAAAGAAATATCGATCTTTAATAAAATTATAATCATTTACCTCAGTGCTATTTGAAGTTTCACCGCCTGACATGGATTTTGACGCTTTTCGTACTTGCTCCCTTGATAGAATGGTTTGAATATCTAATGGTCCCAATTGATACTCAGCTTTAATTCCAAATAGCCCTTCACTTTTACCACTTCCTACTGATACAAATTTTGTGGATGGAAGATTTAAGCTAATATTGCCGGCTTCAGCTTTTTGGAAAATATCATTCTTTTCACCCTTGTATTTGAGAAACATATTGTTTTCCCAGTCAAAATCTGCCTCAGAATCCTGTTCAACTTCAATGGTCCATCGGTCACCAATATTACCCTCAATATCAAATTTTTGGGTCTGTTCAATATCTAAATCCCAAGATTTATTTTGATTCATATTGATGTTTACTTGCTCTTTATCTTCAAAAATTACCTGTCCATCAACTGAAATATTACCTTTAATCTTTAGTGAAACGTCGGTCCCAGCCAAATTTGCCTTCACCAAGTCAATTGATTTTCCACCCCCGCCACTACGATTTTTCTTCGTGAGAGATTTCTTTATCTTTTTTTGAAATTCAACGATATAGTTTTTCTTTAATTGACGTTCTTTATACCAATCGATACGCGCAATGAGTGGAATATACACATCCTTTTTGTTATATCGTACATACATAACAAAAGTACCATCAACGAGTCCAGCTTCTTTCCCGTCTTTGAGTTTGGAAATTCGTTTTGTAGCATCCCAAAAATGACTATTCCATGTAGTATCTGTGGTGGTAAGAGATAAGGTTTTGGGGCGTTGGTGAACCACATCAACCACTTCAGGCATAATATCCCAATATTGGGCAACACGTTCAAAAAGGATGTAAGAATCCTGTTCTGCAGATAGAACACCAATGTTTACTGCAAAAAGTAGAATGTACCACAAGGCGAATCGGCTCACACCGACTCTTTTCCGTTTATCGATTTTCGACACAACGGTAGCAGTATTCGCTAGGCTTTCTCCTGTATTTGGGGATGGTTAAAATGGGCGTGAAGAATTTCTTTCAAGTTTCGCAACGCAACTCCTCGATGTGATATTTTATTTTTCTCTTCTAATGTCATTTCAGCAAAAGTTTTATCAAATTTTTCAATATAAAAAACAGGATCATATCCAAACCCTCCATCACCCTTAGGTGATGCGGTAATCTGCCCTTTTACGACACCATTTGCAATGAGTTCCGTATTGCCATCAACAAATGCCATACAGGTTCTAAATTGTGCAGAACGATTTTCATCTTCCACATCTTTCATAACATGTATGAGTTTATTCACATTATCAGTATAGGTAGCATTCTCTCCTGAGAATCGAGCTGAATACACACCAGGTTCACCATCTAAAGCATCCACTTCCAATCCAGTATCATCTGAGATGGCCGCATAACCTGTTTTTTTAAACACTTCTCTTGCCTTAATGAGAGCATTTTCTTCTAGCGTTTCCCCGTCTTCTATAATTTTCTGAATCTGAGGGAATTGATCTAGCGTTAAAAGTTCCACATCAAGTGAAGATAATGCACCCATCATTTCTTTGCATTTGTCTTTATTATGTGTTGCTAAAACTATCTTCATAATAGAGGGATAATTTACGCTAAAAATAGAAATTCAGAATAAAAGTAAAAATTGTATTTTTTTCATGGCTCGTATTTAAAAAGGTAAGTAAATTTTGTACTCTGCTTTAGGGAATTTCCCTAAAGATTTACATTTTTATTGTTGGTCGGATAGCTCAGTCGGTAGAGCAGAGGACTGAAAATCCTCGTGTCGGCGGTTCGATTCCGTCTCCGACCACATCCTCCTTAACACCCCTATAACCTAGGGGTGTTTTATTAAATGTTACAGTTTGTACAAGTATTGCATTTATCAATTTATCGTTGTAAGTTACCGTAGCTTTTGAAAGGTTATAGTTTATTTTATGCGTTAACCTTTTTTGCGAATTGGTATCTAAATTTTGAAGTTTTTATTATTGAAATAGGAGAAATAGGAAATGAAAACCAAATTAATGATCGTAGCCCTTTCTGCTAGCTTAATGTTTGCTGGTACAGCAAAAGTAAGTATGGAAAAAGCTACGCTTATTTCATCAAAGGGTAAAGTGGATTTAGTAGTTGAATCTGATAAAGATGTTTACGGTATACAGTTTGATTTAAAATATAATCCAGCTGAGTTAATATTTAACGGTGCCGAAGCTACAAATGACTTCACTTTCGAATATTCACAAAGAGAAGATGGCACAGTAAGAGGCCTTATGTTCAGTATGACTGGCGAAAAATTAAATGCAAGCGACTTAGCGTCTTTAATTGCATTAGATTTTGCTCCTGCTGATGGTTTCTCAGGTGTAAGCTCTGTTGATTTTTCAAATGTAATTCTTGCAGGCGAAAACGGTGCTAAGCTTGAAACCATTGCTGCATCTCTTTCTGTTGATACAAACGAATTACTACCTGTGAAAACTGCATTAAATGCAAGTTATCCTAATCCTTTTAATCCATCAACATCAATTAACTATGACCTATCTGCTGAAGGTTTAGTGAACATTGCTGTATACGATGCATTAGGACGATTAGTAACTGAACTTGTAAACGATGTTCAGCCTGAAGGTAGTCATCAAATTTCTTGGAATGCTGCTGATCAAGCTAGTGGTGCTTACTTTGTAAGAATGACTGCGGGTAGCTATTCTAATACTCAAAAGCTAATGCTTGTTAAGTAAACGCTTTGTTTTTCTAGTAAAAAGGGCTCAATTTTATTGAGCCCTTTTTTATTACTTTTAATTTTTTAAGATTCAAAAATCATGAAAACAAATAGAAACGACAACTGCCCATGTGGGAGTGAAAAAAAATACAAACATTGTTGCGGTAAAGGAAATCCCCAAAGTGAAGGGAATCAAACCTTACGCTCATTTATAACAATTGCGGTGATTTTATTTGCAGGAATTACAGTCTATGGGATTTATGACTATTACCAAGAAGACCGTCCAGAAATGGAGGCATATACCTGTGATAATCCTACTTGTAAGAAAATTCATTACCGACCCGTTTCCGACTCGGCTGAGGACAATTAATCTCTAAAGGTATAGGGAGAAATTTTGTAGGCCGGCAAATTTCTTCAAGAATGATGTCTCCATTTTTATTGAAGTTTCTCCAGATTCCTATGCGCTGACTTTTTTCATACTTCCCTCGAAAACGGATATTTCCGTTATCCCAATAATACACATACTCACCATGGAGTAAATCATTTAAATAATTCTTAACGAGTTTTATCTTTCCCGTTTTTCGATTTATAATTTTATACGTTCCGTTTTTAATTATCTTTTCCACACTTTCATCCAATTTTAACAAGGGAAATTCATCCCAAACACTCGGGGGGTAAAATAATCCTGTTACACATACATTCGATTGTGATGGAAGTCACAAAACTGAAATTTTATAGAGGAGCCTAAAAATCTAGGCCAATGGAAAGGTACCAACTTCGCGATGAAATGGTGCCTACATGTGGATTATACTGCCATGCATAGTCTAATTGCCATGGCATTCCGAGGAAAATAAAACGGGGTCCAAAACCATAAGTCATATTCCAACCGATGCTATTATCTATATCCCAACTATCTTTTTCCCAGAATTCTGGATATTCATTATCCCATGCAACACCCACATCAACAAAGAGTACACCATTGATTTGTCCAAAATATCGTATTGCCGGGAAATAATACATTAAAAAGGGAAGACGTATTTCTGCATTCATCAAAACGGCTTGTTGACCAATACGTTGAGATATTGACGTACCTCTCAATGGCATTAAATATTCAGAAAAATATAATTCTTCTATAGATAGTTCATCATTATTTTCTCTGAATCTATCCTGATCTTTAGAAAAAATCCAAGGCACACCACCCAGTCTAAACTTTTGTGCATTTTCTCCAAAATTGGTTCCTAAAAATAACCTACCTGCTAAACTAATGCCATTGGTGAGTGGAACATATTTTCTCAAGTCAGTAGTAACCCTGTGGAATAACAATGAATTTTTATTTAGCTTGGGGCTCATTCGATACTTCACATAGGTACGATATCCATCTACAGGATAGGTTTGACTCCAAATAGTGTTATCCCACACATGACGTATACCAGGAATTAGCGTGGTAAAAGATGCATTTACATTTTCTGTTATATTATTTGAAAATCCATCAGAAACCTCAGTGACCTTAGCATCTTCAGTATAATTAAAGTCTAAACTACCTTCAAAACGATTAAATCGTGAAATGGGTCGCATACATGATATATAAGAACCCAAAATTCTATACCGATTAAACTCTTGTGTATATGTATTGGGGTCATAAGAATAATTATATTTGATGGCATTATGATAAAGAACAAAATTCCAATCGTATAATTTTTTCAAATAACGATATTGAAAATAATAATCTGAGTTTTTGAGGCTCACTTCCATTTCAGAAGCAAAATAAACTTGGTGATTACCCAATATGTCAGAAAATGCAAAATAGGCCATTCCCTGAGAGCCAAACCTGGAATCAAATGAATATACCGCCTGTGCATTATCTAGGGTAAAACGTGTGCGATAAATATTAGATTTATAAATTCCATTTTCTTGAGTTTGATCTTCATCCATTTCAACAGACTGAGTTTTTTCTAATTTTTCAGTAGCATCAATTCCTGCAAAAACATAGTTTTTATACTCTGTGCTAAACTGGCGATGTTGTCCTCCTTCTTCACTTCTTCGTAATATTCGTTGGGATGATTTAATATCATCCACCCATGTGGCCGTAGGAATATCAATATTTAGCTCCGTTTTACTTTTAGGATTGGATAATGTATAAATATCATACCCAGATTTATAAAATCCTGTAAAAATCAATTGAGAATCATCCCAATTCCATGAAAGTTGAGTTATTCCTGTTGAAACATTGGTGATGGGATTAGCGTTGCCCTCATGCATCATCATTATGTTTGAGATTCCACTTTCATCTGAAATAAACGCCAAATACTCCCCATCGCCAGACATAGTTGGATAAGTTTCATTCCACGGTGTATCTGAGAGTTGAGTAATTTCTTGGGTGTCGATTTTTATGGAATAAATATCCGTTTGTTCTACATCATAATTATAGGGTATTTGCATTTCACCGGTAGTCAATATTTTGCCTCTATCAGATGTAAAATAGAGTACATCTCCATTAGGTGCCCATGATACTTGATCTTCTGAATACCAATCTGAAGTTACATTTGTTTTTTCATGGGATTCCACATCAAACAAATATACGTCACCATATTTACCATCGTTTCCAATGAAGGCAATTTTGTCTCCCATGGGTGACCATGATGGTCTAAAAATTCCTTCTAATCCTAATCGAAACCTAGATGATTTTTCGGTCTCTGTGTCATAAATAAATAACGCATCCGATTTCCCGGATTTTGCAGAAAATGCCAGTTTTTTACTGTCTGGCGACCATGTGATTCCTGGCTTCAAAATATGCAATTCTTCATATTCAGCACTGCGTTCACCTTGTATAATTTTCTTTATTATTCTCCCATCTTCTGCAGATATGAGATAGTAGGCCATGGGTCCAGATTTATTTGAAAGAATTGCAATTTGATTACCATTGGGTGAAATTGAAGGGGCAACATTATATGTATTCCCCCATTTTTCATGATTTGTTAGCTGACGGGCCACATCATTTAAATCTTCTCTAAGGGTGATTTCTGGCCAATATTCATGTTTTAAATATTCATGCCATTGCTCATTCAACTCTTTATATCCAACACCAAGAGCTCCCTTTATTCCCTTTTCTACGCCATTAGTCGTCTTGATTTGATAAAGTATCTCTGCAATAGACTCTTCACCCCATTTTTCCGCGATAAATCTCCACACAGATTGTCCGCCACGGTATGCCCAATAACCATTGAGCATCCGAATATGTGGAAGTTCACCGCCATTAATTGCCAAATCACGAATCCACATTTCTGATTTTGTATCCCACTTTCCAGCTAAATATTCAGCAAGGCCTTCATTCATCCACAATGGGATTGCCACTTTTATTGAGCTACTTATCATATTTTTTAAGCTACCACCATAAATGTAGTCATTGATAAATGCATGTACTAGCTCGTGGTGAATTACATGTTTAAACTCATAATTGGATCCATCAAAAGGAATGACAACACGATTTTTATATAACTCTGTAACACCTCCAATGCCCTCACGCATATATGCCCCGATTACATTGGTTTGTTGAAAATCATTATGTGAATTATAAATTATGATGGAAACACGATTCTTTAATTTCCAATCCATCAGTTTTGAGATATGGTCGTAGGCAAGTTCTGCTTCTTTAGCCACAAATTCTGCATGGGTTCTACCATCCGTAGAATAGTAAATATCAAAATGACGTGATTGAATGTAGGTCCAGTCAAAATTTTCGTATTGCACAATATTTTGGCCGAATTGTCCTAAAACAATACCCCACAGGGTAAAAATCAATAGATGTAATTTTATTAATTTCATGATTAATTAGAGGGCCATAACCTATGAATAGTTCCTCGTTAATAAAAGAAAGAAATTCAACTATGAAATCAACAATATGAATTTCTAACTTTAACCCGTGTTAGAACTCCCCATTTACTTTGTTTCTGATAATCACTTTTCCATGCAACTAAATGCAAGTGAATCTGAGAGGCGACAAAAACTATTTTCACTATTCAACCATATTGAATCCACCAGAGGCACCCTTGTTATTGGTGGGGATTTTTTTGACTTTTGGTTCGACTATAAATATGTAGTTCCCAAAGCATTTAATGACATTCTTTTTCATCTAGAAAAATTGCATAATAGTGGAATTCCTATCCATTATATTTTAGGAAATCATGATTATTGGGATTTTGGCAGTTTCACTGAAAAGTTCGGTGCTATCGTACACAAGGGCGATTTGGAATTTGATATTAATGGTGAGAAAGTATTGGTAACTCATGGTGATGGATTACTAAAAAATGATGTGGGTTACCGGTTCATGAAAAAGGTGATTCGTAGTAAATTGGCTATCTTCTTGTTTAAGCAATTTCATCCAGATTGGGGTTGTACATTGGCAAAAAAAGTGTCTAATACCAGCAGTCATTACCATCATCATGATGATAAATCTATAGAAATTCGCACCGAAATGAAACAATTTGCCAATTCAAAGTGGGAACAAGGCTACGATTCCGTACTAATGGGGCATTATCATCAAACGGGCATTGAATTAAAAGGGGAGAAAAGACTTATATTTATGGGGGATTGGTTGAAGCATTTTACCGTGACTGTACTAGATGATAAAGGGTGGCATCAAAAAGAATGGACGAATTTATAGAATTCTCTTGATTTAAAACTGGTAATTAAATGAAATTCACAACTAATTTTCAGCAGTATTCTTTATGACATTTCCAATTAAACACACAATTTTCATATTGTTGGCGGGCATTCTTTTAAACGGATGTGCCATTCGCCAAACCCCTTATGCATTGGAAGATGTGGAAAAACACCGCATCATGTTCAAAAAGGGAAAACGTAAATCTCTCCAAATACTCATCGAGATTTACAAAGATCCAAATCAACCCTTAGAGGTTCGAATTGAAGCACTACGTGCCCTTGCAGAGAGTCGGCATCCTATGATTATTGGAGCAATCCAAAGTTCTGTTAAAAATGCCAAGCTCATCGAAATGGAACTGATGCATGAATCCATTGAAATTTTAACACAATATGGAGTAGAAGATTCTGCAGATTCTTTGGTTATTGGTCTGAAAAATACAGAGCAAAAGGTAATGGAAATTCGAGAGGCCATTGTTAATGCCATCGGTGAAAATGGCACTGAGGATGAAATTTTTACACTCTTAGAATTGTACGAAGTAAGCCGTGCAAACCATGCACGCATGAACAAGCTTATGACCCTTACATTAGGTGGTATGGATGATGAACGTGTCATCCCAATTCTCATGGATATTGCAAATAATATTGAAATGGATGTCCACATACGTAATAGAGCTGTTGAGATTCTTGCTCGAAAAGACTCACCAGAATTGGTGGATTTCTTTATTGAAATGTTAGGTGACCCTACTGGTAGAGATAAAGTGAATGAATATGCACTCAATGTGTTGGGTGAACAAAAAGATGACCGCATGATTTTCGCCCTATTAGAGGCCTATCAAACAGGAAAACATGAATACTATTCACTGATGAATACGTTGATAAAAAGTTTAGGCGATTATAAAAACCCTGCGATAAAACCTGTTTTTATCGATATTGCCACGACTGAGGGCTTCCCAAAAACATTACGTATGAAAGCGATAAAGGCTCTGGCTAATTTTGATGACCCTACCGTTATTGATGATGTACTCACAATCCTTAATCTGCCATCAAATTATATTTATTATAATGAAGTTATTGCCATGATTAAAGAATTAGGACAATACGATAATTACAGTGAAAAACTTCGCCATGCCGCTTACCAAGCCATGAAAAGAGATGTAGAAGGGGCAGATTCGTGAGATACTATATCTATTTATTATCCCTTTTCCTTATGGTAGGATGTTTAAAAAAAGATGAAGCTGTAACACCTGATGTTGATGAAACCATAGAAGTTGCAGAAGAATCTGAAGAAAAAAAATCTACATTTTTAGAAACAGCAGAACCATTTTATCCATTAAAAGAAACGGTTGAAGATATACAAACTCAATTAGATGATTTACGTGCTCGAGTCATTGAATATGAAACCCGTGTCTCCACACCAAGTTTTAATACTGATGTACTGAAAATGATTAAAGTTCCACAACTAAAACATGAAATTAATCTTACCAATGGTACTCTCATTCAAGGAACAATTTTGCAAGAGAACATGGACAAACTCATTGTTCAAACACAAATTGGCCAATTGACTATTGATAAAGGTAATGTGGAAACCATCCAAGAAATTGCTCCATCGAATGCAAAGATTGAATTTAGCGGTGATGCTCAAGAAAAAATATATGATTCTGGAAAAACATTTTCAGGAACGGTAATTAATAATGGATTGCAACGTGCTGATTTTGTGCGAGTTATATATAATCTCTGGGGTAGTGAAACAGACCTCATTGCATCGGATTCATCTTTTGTTGAAGGTACTGCCGTCGTATATCATTCAGGGATTATCACAGATACAGCTATGCGTCCAGGTGAAACTGCAGAATTTTTTGTAAATGTAAAATTCCCTAAAGATGCCAGTGTGCAATATATCACTCGCGATATCCGTTGGGATTCCTACGAATAAAATCCGTAGTATTTTCTCCTTATAAAACTACCGTAAATTATCCATGACGAAATTTAAAGAATCATGGACATTAAGCAAACTTTTCTAACCATTGGCCTGGGGCTCTTACTTTTTAATGGATGCAATGATGCATCGCATATCCGTCATTATACCATCGAGAAAGATACTGCTCCCCACGCCTTAACTCAACCCTCAATAACTCACCAAGAAATTCAATGGACTTCTCCAGATAATTGGGTAACACAGCCAACATCATCTATGCGTATTGGCAGTTTTATAGTTCCTTTTTCAGAGGGTGAAGGTGATTTATCCATTATTAAACTTGGCGGTGATGCTGGTGGTATGGTAGCCAATGTGAATCGATGGCGAGGACAATTGGGTCTTGATCCACATGAAGAAGCTGAAATGAATACTTATATTTTTACAGAATCCTCATCTTTAGGCCCGTTTAAATGGCTCACATTACTTAATCCTGATGATGAAGAACTTGGATTTGTTATAGCAATATTTACCACTTCTAACTCATCAATTTTTGTAAAACTCAGTGCCCCACAAGTAGGAATATCAGAACTTACCGCTGAATTTATATCATTTTGTAAATCCTTTAATCAAGGACCTATTAATGAATAAATTCATCGAGAAAATTAGTAATCCTAAAATTTTTGTGTTTACCATTATGTGGATGATGGTATTGGTATTTTTTGGTACCATCGCCCAACGTGATATGGGGCTCTATTATGCACAACAAAAATATTTCTCCAACTGGATAACATGGTTTTGGATTTTTCCCACACCTGGTGGTCGATTAACCATGTTGGTTATGTTCGTAAATATGGTGGCATTTTTGTTGAAACCAACATTGTGGCATCGGAAAAAAATTGGCATCATCATTGTTCACTTGGGAGCCTTGCTTCTACTTTTTGGTGGAGGGTTAACGGCCTACTTCAGTTTTGAGGGTAACATGGTAATCGATGAAGGAAAAACAGCAAACTTCATTGAAAGTTATCAACTGATAGAATTAACATTTATAAATTCTTCCCATCCCAATATAGATGAAGTAGTTGCTTTTACACAGCCCCTTATAAAGGAAGGCAAGGAACTGGGACATAAAGCATTGCCCTTCACCATAGAGGTTCTACAGTATTATGAAAATGCAAAGCCAATCCGTCGTTCACAGCCAAAAGGCGAATTATATCATGGTATGGCAAAAAACTTTCTCCTTGTTGAATTAGATAATGAAAAAGAGGCAGAGGCCAATCGGCCAGGTATCATTTTCAAAATTGAAAATTCAGCTTCTAATGCTGATGGAATTTATTCACTCATCTTAGGGCAATCAATTCCCCAAACAATCGAAATTGAAAACTCAGACTTGACGGTTAAACTTAGACGTGAGAGAATGTATCTCCCCTTCGAAATTGAATTAATTGATTTTGTTCGAATTATTCATCCCGGAACATCTATACCCAAAAGTTTTAGTTCTGAAGTGAACCTTATAGAAAATGATGTTTCAAGACGTGTACTTATTAAAATGAATGAACCCCTACGCCATAAAGGCTTCACATTTTTCCAAGCATCTTTTAGCCAAACGCTTGAAGGTGAGACCTCTGTATTAGCTGTAGTGCAAAATTACGGACGGCTTTTCCCATATATTTCCAGCTTAATTATGAGTTTTGGATTACTCATCCATCTCCTCATGCAATTGCCTAAGCTAATTAAATCACGGAAGGTAAATTAATGAAAAAATTAATACTATTCGTGATTTCACTCTTATTCTTGCCATTATTTGCAGAAGGCTTTGACGCACGACATATTCCCGTTCAAGATGGTGGCCGAATAAAACCCTTAGACACCTTTGCTCGAAATCAATTATTGGCCATTTACGGAAAGCGTTCACTAAATTCTGAAAAACAACCAGCAATTGAATGGATGTTAAATCTATTATCAGATCCAAAATCAGGATTTAATCAAAAGATTTTCAATCTACGAAATCCACAAGTGGTTCAAAGTTTAGGATTAGAATGGGATACTGAACATAAATATTCCTATCATGATATTTTAGGTGGTTTTGAAAATCAGCAAGATTACCTCACGCAAATTTATGAAATGGAAGAAAAAGATTTATCCGTTGTTGAATTTCAAATAAAAGAATTACATATAAATTTTCAAAAGTTTGCAAATATGTGGTGGTATTTAAAAATAATTCCCCCTGCATCATTGCATCCTAATGATCCGTGGATTTCTCCTTGGGAAGTTGAAAGTGAAGCTGCACTTACCCAAGACCAACGTTCACTCCTCTTCAACTTTTTAGATTATTTGAATGGAATGATTGAGGGTAATGCCCAACAAATGGAAACCGCTATGAATAATTATCATGTTCAACTCCAGGGGAATTACCGTCATTTGGTAGATATTAATCGGCTTCAAATTGAAACTCGGTACAATGAATTAGATATTTTCTATCTCAGCGTTGCCTTTTATATTCTCTCATTTTTATTATTAGCATTTAGTTGGATATGGCCCCACAACATACTCTCCAAAGGAGCTAATTTAACATTATTGTTTGGGTTAATACTTCATGGGGCAGGGCTTTGTTTACGCATGTATATTATGGAGCGCCCGCCTGTCTCTACTTTGTATGAATCAATCATTTTTGTGGCATTTATTTCCATATTGTGTTCATATATTTTAGAACTTATACGTAAAGATGGACTGGGAGCATTTATTGGGTCCGTTTCTGGTGCAATCTTCCATTATATTGGGTTTAAATATGCTGCCGATGGAGATACTTTGGGGATGTTAGTGGCAGTACTAAATTCTAATTTTTGGTTAGCCACCCATGTTACCACCATCACTATTGGATACGGTGCATCTCTCATGGCAGGATTTATGGGTCACATTTTTCTTGTGTTGGCCATCCTAAAACCTGAAAACTCTAAAAAGCTAAAAGACATTTATAATAATATTTTCGGCATCACGCTATTGGCACTTTTCTTCTCTCTATTCGGGACTATTTTAGGCGGAATTTGGGCAGATCAATCATGGGGTAGATTTTGGGGTTGGGATCCAAAAGAGAATGGTGCCATGCTCATCTGCATGTGGCAGTTGATGATGATTCACATGCGACTTACGGGTATGGCTAAAGCGCCAGGGTTTGCATTGGGAATGACATTAAATAATATCATTGTTGCACTTGCATGGTTTGGTGTGAATCTCTTGAGTGTTGGGCTTCATAGTTACGGCTTTGATAATGATATTGCCCTCAATTTAGGACTATTTATTTTGTTTGAATTATCCTTTGGAATTGGGGCATATTTCTGGGCGAAAAATAAATTAAAATCAATATAATACGGAGATAATATGACATTAGAAGATTTGTTAAGAAAAGTTGTTGAAGTGGATGGAAGTGATTTACATGTTACTGTAGGTACACCTCCACGTGTTCGAAAAAGTGGTGCCCTTATCCCAATGGGTGAAGAAAAATTATCTCCAGATGTGGTAAAATCCATGATTGAATCTAAAATGAATGATGAACAAATCAAGCGATTTAACGATGGTGAAGAGATTGACTACTCCATTGGCGTTCCAGGGTTAAGTCGTTTTCGGGTAAATGTATTTAGTCAACGGGGAAATATTGCCGCAGCATATCGCCGACTTCCTTTTGATGCTCCAGCAATTGATGGATTAGGACTCCCAGATTCTGTAGTTGATTTATCTAACCGTCGCAAGGGGTTAATACTTATTACAGGTGCAACTGGAAGCGGTAAATCTACCACCATGGCAGCAATTGTAAATAAAATTGTACAAGAATTAGATGGTCATGTACTCACCATTGAAGACCCCATTGAATACCTTTTCCCTCATAGTAAAGCCCAAGTAAATCAGCGTGAAGTGGGTGTAGATACCGATTCGTTTGCCTCTGGATTAAAGAGTGCTCTACGTCAAGATCCTGATGTGGTGGTTGTGGGTGAATTACGTGATCCAGAATCTATGGGCGCAGCTTTGAGTATTGCTGAAACGGGACATTTAGTTTTGGCAACAATGCATACCAATACTGCAGCCGGTGCTGTAACCCGAATGGTTGATGCCTTTCCACCAGATAAACAAGAAGTGATTAGAATGAACTTATCCATGTCATTATTGGCAGTGGTGGCACAACAATTAATACCCACAAAAGATGGTGGAAGAGCATTGGCATGTGAAGTAATGGTTGCCACACAGGCAATCCGTGCACTTATCCGCGAAAACAATGTGCATCAATTAGATAATTATATTAAAAGTGGTGGTAATGACGGCATGGTCCTCATGGATGACTCATTAATGAAGCTATATCAACAAGGTCAAATAACCGATGATAATTTGCTTCGGCATGCCATTAATCCAACACAAGTGGAACAAAATATGGGCTCGGTAAGAAGCCAACCTAATATTTAATGGGGAAAATCCTACGGGTAGGCATATCCACTTTTTTGTGGATTATTACAATATACCTCTTAAATCAGTCCATTGGTGGTATTCCCCCGTTGGGGAAGTTTCTCAATCCACATTCTGGATATGCAGCCCTCATTGGAAGTGATGACCTCCCTCACGGTGAATTAAACTTGCCCCAACTTATAGAACCTGTAGAAGTAGTGTGGGATTCTCTTCGCATCCCTCATATTTTTGCACAAAATGAACATGATTTATACTATGTTCAAGGGTATATCATGGCATTTGATCGCCTGTGGCAAATGGAGTTTCAAACCCATGCTGCTGGCGGACGATTAAGTGAAATCGTAGGTGAGAAAGCAAAGGGGTATGATCAATTTCAACGGCGTATTGGGATGGTTCATGGTGCCCAAAATACCCTTTCTCAAATTGAAAAAGATGAGACCGTTTATCCAAACTTGTTGGCATTTACCGCAGGGGTAAATGAATATATTCAACAGTTACCTCCACAAAAGTACCCTATTGAATATAAAATATTAGACTATGCCCCTGAAGTATGGACTCCCCTAAAGACATCCTTATTGCTTAAATCTATGGCATGGATGCTCACAGGAAGAAGCACCGATTTAGCCTATTCGCGCATTGCAAAAGATTTTGGCATGGATGTATTGGAAGAACTCTATCCCATATTTCCAAAAGATTATGATCCCATCATTCCCAGAGGTACTCATTTTGATTTTGACCCTATCCTATTAAAACCACCTAAAAAATTATATCAATCACCATTAAATGAATTTGCACAAATACCTCAACCTCCAGAAGCTATTGGCAGTAACAACTGGGCGGTTCATGGTACTCGAACAAAATCGGGAAATCCAATTTTGTCTAACGATCCCCATTTGGGATTAAACTTACCCTCAATTTGGTATTTAATGCATCTCAACTGCCCCACCATGAATGTAATGGGAGTAACCATACCTGGTGCTCCTGGAATTATTTTAGGTTATAATGATAATATGTCATGGGGTGCGACCAATGGTTATGATGATGTGATGGACTGGTATGACATCACTTTTAAAGATAGTACTCAGAATGAATATTGGTATAATGGTAAATGGCATCCTACTCAAAAAGTAGTTGAATCCATACATATTAGAGGTGAAGAATCATTTGTTGATACCGTTACCTACACCCACCATGGGCCTGTAGTATGGGATTATCCTCATCAAACGCCCCCATTGGGTTCATCCCAAGTTCGTCATGGTGTACCTCAAACATCGGCAGGGCGTGCATTACGATGGTTAGCACATGATACATCCAATGAACTAAAAACATTATATTTGGTCAATAAAGCAGAAACCTATAATCAGTTTGTTGAATCACTACGCACTTACACTTGCCCAGGACAAAATTTTGTGTATGCCGATGTGAATGGTAATATTGCTATATGGCATTCGGGAAATCAACCGGCAAAGTGGGATGGTCAAGGTATGATTATTGTAGATGGTACGGATCCACGTTATGATTGGCAGGCCACTATCCCCCATATGCAAAAGCCTCATATTGTTAATCCAAAACGGGGGTTTGTAAGTTCTGCTAACCAACATGTTACCGATGAAGATTACCCCTACTTTCTCTCTCCATTCTTTTGGTTGTCGTACAGAGGAACTCAAATTAATGAACGCTTAAAAACAATGACCAAAACTACCGTTGATGATATGATGGACCTTCAATTTGATAATACAAACCGCAAAGCCATCAATGTGCTACCTGTATTATTGAATCTTTTACAAGATGATTTATTATCAGATGATGAAAAAACATGGAAAAATAGATTAAAGCAATGGGATTATCAACATGATAAATCCTCCACCTCTGCCAGCTTTTTTGATGTATGGAGTAAACAATTAGAATATGAAACCTGGGCTGATGAATTTGGAATAGGTGATGATCAATATTTATGGCCATACTTTAATCAATTAGATGAAATGATCCGCTTTCAACCCAATTCAACATGGTTTGATAATAAAACCACCCCTAATAAAGAAACATTATTAAATGTGTGCAAATCCTCTTTTTCATCTACCGTTGAGCAATTCTCATCTATAGATACTATCGCTCAACAATGGCAATTTTTCCAAGGTACAGATATTTCACATATTGCAAAAATTCCTGGATTTGGACGCATGGATTTACCCACTTCTGGCGGAAAAGATATTGTAAACGCCATACGTAAAACCGAGGGACCATCCTGGCGATTAGTTATAGAAATGGATGACAAACTAGAACCCTTTGGTATTTACCCTGGTGGACAATCAGGATACCCAGGCAGTTATTATTATGATAATTTTATAGATGATTGGGTAAATGAACATTTCTATGCATTACCATTTTCAAATTCTGTTGATGACATTGAAGGACATCGAATTATATGCAAATAGGAAAATTCATAACGCTTTTATTTCTTATGTTTATCACGGGATTATTTCTACCGTGGTGGGGATTCACCCTTATTGCCTTTGCCCTTACCTATTGTACATCAACTACAAAAGAATTAATATTCATAGCATTCAGCAGTGCTGCATTATATTGGGGTTTTTTACTCATTTTCCAATGGCAATCCGGGGGTGAAATATTATTCAATAGAATTAGTGAAATGATGTCTCTTCCCCATCCCATATTACTTATTGGTGCATCTGCAATACTCTCTGGATTATTGGCTGTGTTTGCAACACTCTCAGGATTATATTTAAAGAAAGCGCTTCATGATTGATACCATAAAATCTGCTCTGGCTTCTCACATCAACATCCATCATATTGAAATCATTGATGATTCAGCTCGACATGCAGGACATAAACAAAATAAAGGGGGCGGACATTTTATTGCCCATATAATCTCTGATGATTTTAAGGATAAATCCCTAATTCAACGCCATCAAATGGTGTATGCTACTCTGGGGGGTTTAATGAAAAATGAGATTCATGCCTTCTCAATGAAAACACAAACTATTGAAGAATTTTCAGCCTAACCACGCTTACGTAATAATACAAGAATAATTACCACACTCATGATGAGTATCCCCCACAATAATCGTTGAGGGTGATTTATTTTACTGGTTGCTATAAACTCAATATCATTTGTGTGATAATCTTCCCATGTTATTTTCCATGCCAAAGTATCCCCATAAGTAGTATCTGCATTGGTACTCATTAACTCTCCCGGCAGTATGGCCTGAAAACTAAAGGTATCATCCATTAAGTCCATGGTGATACGCGCTTCATCTTCTAATAGGGTGAATAATGAATCTACATGATGATAGTAATCTGGAGAAATAGGCTGCATAAGGATGTCTAATCCCTCTTCCTTTATTTCATCAAACTGGGTCAATAATGTAGAATCGGGGAGTGGTTTAATCTCTTGATGTAACCACTGCTCAAGATCAATTTTTACCATCCCCTGTTGATTAAACTCTATAGGCGTATGGTGTAATGTTTCTGTAAATAAATAGGATATTATCTCAAATAAAAATCCCTGTTGTGATAAGGAATCATCTTTAAAAAGGTAAAATAGTTTGGGATATTTTTCATGTACACCTCTGCCACCTAGTTTACCGTGCAATTCAAACCGTTCTGTAAATCCCCAATGGGAATGAGTAATAGAAATGGGATGGGATAATAATGATGACGTATATAAGCTATCTCCCTTATAAAAAGTGGCCGGAAATAATTGGTTTTTTTCAAAAAATTTGATGGCTGTATAATCATAACTTTCAGCATCGCCATCCAATGTAGAGCTAATTACCCATCCCTCACCTGTAGGTAATGGTACATCTTCATCTACTAAATCATTTCTATCTCCATGGGCAGTATAGTTCACCATATAGGCACCATCGGGTGATACATGAATTACATATTTGTGCTCCACACAAGACCAACAGCATAACAGAATATATAAAAGGAATTGATGTAATCTCATAGGGAAATATAAGGCATTGAAGAATTAAGATTTAAGATTTAAGATTTGGGGTTAAGAGTTTGTGGTTAGGTGTTAGATGTTGGGGGTTTGAGACTAGATTTATAGAACTGGGTTAATTACTGCTCTTCTGTCATTCTGAACGCAGTGAAGAATCTCAAACCTTAATTATTAATGTATATCCCAGTCCATTGAGACACTTCATTTATTCTCAGTGTGACAATTGGTGGGTGAGGCAATTTTACCCCTTTAATTTCAAAGGTGGGACGATTTAAAATCGTCCCCTACGGAAGCAAATACTACCCTGCTACACACATTTCCACATCTAATTTATCCAATTCAGATTGAACAAAATCCATAAGCTCTTTTATGGTCTCTGCAGAAAAATCAAATTTAATATCCATATTTTCCCACACTTGTGATATGGGTTTAGAATTACCCATTTTCAATCCACGGATATACCCATCTAATCCTTTTTGATTATTTTCTACAAAATTACGATATACTTGTAATGCACCTAACTGGGCAATACCATATTCAATATAGTAAAAGGGTACTCCAAAAATATGTCTTTGTCGTTGCCAACCATTGCGGTGATAGTTTTCAAATCCATCCCAATTTACAACAGAGCCAAATCGCTCAGTTAAGGATACAAAATGGCTATCTCGTTCTTCTACTGTATGATGTGGATTTTTATACACCCAATGTTGAAATGCATCTACCGTAGCACACCATGGGAAAAAGGTGATAATACCCTCTAAATGTTCACGTCTTGCCCGAATATGGTCTGTTTCATTATAAAATTTATCCCAATGTGGGCTGGTCATGAGTTCCATACTCATACTGGCAGTCTCTGCCATTTCTGAAGGTGTTTCACGATATTGAACTAAGGGTTCATCATTACATAAAAATGTATGCATGGCATGTCCACCTTCATGCATCATGGTGGTAACATCACCCTGTGTGCCTGCTGCATTCATAAATATAAACGGCATCCCCGTTACCTCTAAAGGATAATTATATCCACCAGGTGCTTTCCCTTTCCGTGAATCTAAATCAAATAATTTATGCTCATCCATCGCCTGTAAATTTTTACCAAACTGAGGATGTAAAATAGAAAAAATCTCTATGGCTTTATCCGTAAGTTCAC
Source organism: uncultured bacterium (assembly GCA_964344315.1). GTDB lineage: Bacteria > Fidelibacterota > Marinisomatia > SCGC-AAA003-L08 > D37C17 > JABHHG01. The sequence goes on from CAYFMU010000003.1 coordinate 108,785, forward strand.
GTCCACCATCAAATGGTTTAAGGGGTTCTTGACCTTGAGGTTCGCCAGATACATCCCAAGGTCTGAAATCATCTACGGGTAAACCTAATTTTTTACAATGTGCTTTCTGGATGTTCAATGCCAAGGGCTTCACACAGGTTTCAACGGCATGATGAAACGCCTCTGCATCTGTAGGGGTATAATCAAAACGATGCAAATTATCATGCTGAAAATCACGATAATTATCATATCCTGCATTTAATGCCACTTGATGTCGTAATTGAATCATCTCATTATAGATAGTATCAAACTCATCTTTTTTAGCATATCGAGACTCCTGCATGGCCAACCATGCTTGTTTACGTGTGTTTCTATCTGCAGAAAGTAATCGTGTTCCTGCCATGGGCATGGGTAAATCTTCACCATCTATTTTTGCTGTAAGTCCCCCCGCAATTTGATCATATTTGGAGGACAGTTTAGATAACTCAGCATTTAAGAACACATTCTCATCTCTAAACAATTCTAAATCACGATTTAAAATTTTGGTAAGCTGGGCATATCGCTCTTGAGATAGCTGTGAAAAACATTCATGGGAGGTAATAAATTTTACAATCTTATTATCCATTTTGCTACATTCAGGTTGAATTTCTGATGCAAACTTTTCATAACGTTTTACATAATCATCATTCTCAGTATGGCATGACATATTGATATACGACCATGCATAGTCTTCATAAAATACCGAAGTCAATTCACTATAATGAAGAATGAACGTTTCTAATTCTTCTATGCTATTTACTTCTCGGGATAATAATGTTTTAAAAAATGGTTCAAGATCCGACCATTCAATAATTTTGGTTCCTTTAGGGATAAAATCACTAGGCTGGTACATGTTGTCTCGCCTCCTTTTTTGCATTGACGAACTTTTCTTTTTGCTCTATAAAATAATCATTTGAGGGGTCAATTCTCAAGGCTTTCTCGATGACTAAAATGGCATCATCCCAACGCTTTAATTTATAGAGAACTTCTGCCTCAGTATCTAAAATTTGAGCTTTATGGTCTTCATCAGTTGCCAATTTAACGGCTAATCTTGATTTGTCTAATGCATCTTCAAGGTTTAGCTCCAATTCTGTCATTCGCCATGCATAGGCATTGAGCATTTGGGGATCATTGGGATACATTTTTAATGCCCGACTAAACACGCCCAACTCGCTCACTTGATTATCTTGACCTTTATAATATCTCACCATTGACATTAGTGCTCGTTGTGCCATTGATGATTGTGGATTATTTTCAATGAATGTATCAAATGGTGCTAAGTCTCCATTTTTAAATGCTTCATATGCAATTTCAAAGTTGGCTTTTTCACTCATACTGATATCGAGATTATCATGAGTGGTGAGTAATTCTTTATAAAATTTTAGTGCATTTTCAGATTCATTTCTATCATTGTATTTGTTGGCGATAGTAAACAAATTTTCTGGAGAGTTGTCTCCATTATTATATTTATGGAGGCATGCACTTAATGTATTTACATTACCCACAATATCATTTACCTTTGCTTGATATTCATCAGGAGGTAAAAATCCAATAATTCGATCTATTTCTTCACCCTTATTATTGGTAAATACAAGGGTTGGCATCACCATACCATTAAATTGTGAAAAGAGCTCACTTCCCTCTTTGTTGTCCACATCTACTTTTAATGAAATTAAATTTTCTTCAGCATAGGCCGCTACTTGAGGATTTGCAAATGTTTCTGCATCCAGCAGATTGCATCCACCTCACCATACTGCATAAAAATCAAGCATGATTAGTTTGTCACCAGCTGCTGATTTTGCATCATCAAAACTTCCCAAAAACCAGGGGTAGTTTGCTTTATTTGAACATGCCATTAACAGCAGAGCAGATAATAATACGCCATATTTCTTCATTAAAACTCCTTTGGGATAGGTGCGAAATTTACTCAGTTTTATACAAAAAAAGAAGCCCACCAATGGCGGACTTCTTCAAAAATACTTTTTACGGATTCTATCGTTCTAAAATGATATTGATGATTTGAACAATATCCAATACATTTAAATTCCCATCCATATTCATGTCTGCTAACTCAGACTGATCTGTCGTGGGCTGGGCATCGTCCAATATAAAATTAACCACCAGAACAATATCCAATACATTGATAGCCTCATCCATATTAACATCGCCCATTTCAAAGGTGTTAAGTTCAACAAAAATAAATGCAGTGTTTGATGGACTACTTTCAATAGAAATAAAATTAGCTGCAGTTACATAAAAATAATTATTTCCATTAAATGGAGATGAAACGGTAAATTCTGAACCAGACGTATTACCTATGGCTACGAACTCATCGTTGGGAATATGAGAGTGATAAATATTATAGGATGAGGTAAACCAATCGTCATTGGCGGTCCATGACAGAAGAATTTCTTCATTATTTAATTCAGCAGTTAAATTTTCAGGTACACTTGGTAATAACTCTGATCCAGGGATGGAGTGGGAAAACTCTCCCTCAGAAATAGTCATAAATGATATACTTGCGGCTTGAACAAATGAACCATTGAAAGAACCCATAAATCCGCTACCTGTAGTTTCTGTCAGAGAAATCTCTCCACTGAGGGGCATGTAAGAATCTACGGCTAAATCTAAAATTAATGGTGCCAATGAGCCCTCCATATCAGAGAAATCCACATCACCATTAATAAAAGGATCCATTAATTGGGCAATGAGTACCGAATCCACATCTTCACGATACATCATCAGAGCATCTAAATTTTGAAAATCAATGGCATCTGTAACCGCTACATCCCATGTTTGCGGATTCAAAATGCCATCTGCATCTTTCATATACAGGATAAACATATTATACAACGAACCACTGGTATCTGCAGGTTCAATAGATGGAACAAATAGATGAGTTGCACCCACTGAATCGGCCCATGAAACAGCCATAGAGCCGCTATATTCTCCGTTTAAGAATCCATCAAAAGATAGTTCTGCATTAAAATCGCCTTCACTACCAAACCACCCGGTATCCCAATGGAAACTCGATTCACCCGTATATATGGCTTGGGAGAAAAGGGAAGAGAATAATATTATAATTGTTATAAAACTTATTTTCATCTTTATCCTAAAAAACTACCGACTATATGGTCGGAATTTTACGGATTATTCAGGGTTATGCCTTGTAATTCTTTGTAACAAAAAAGGCTCCCATAGGAGCCTTTTTGCTTAAAATGCTTTAACTAATTCAACCTCAAAAATGAGCATTGAGTTTGGCGGAATGGGTCCCGCTTGACGGTCTCCATATCCCAATTCAGGTGGGATAATTAGCGTTCGTTTTTCACCTGGTTTCATAAGAGCCAAGGCTTCTTCCCATCCTTTAATCACGCGACCTTGCCCCAATTTAAATGAAAAGGGTTGACCTCTGTCATGGGAGCTATCAAACTTTTTACCTGTTTCTAATAATCCTGTATAATGTACAACTACGGTTTGGCCCGCTTTTGCCACATCGCCAGAGCCTTCTTTATGGATAATCATACGAAGCCCTGATTCTGTAGTTTCTTCTTTCCCGGGAAGTGAAAAATCTGTATCTACAAATGCCGCTTTGATTTCCAATAATTCAACATCAAAAATTAATGTAGCATTGGGTGGAATTACAGCACCAGCGCCACGTTCACCATATCCCAAATTTGATGGAATCGTAAGCGTACGCTTTCCACCCACTTTCATTGACATGACGCCTTCATCCCAACCTTTGATTACATGACCCATACCAATGGTAAACTCAAAGGGCTTATCTCTATCCAAAGAGCTATCAAATTTAGTACCATCTTCAAGAGTACCTGTATAATGTACAATTACCTTATCTCCTGCTTTTGGAGCATCGCCAGTTCCTATAACTTCATCTACGTACTTTAATCCAGACTCAGTTGTAATTTCTTCACCTACTTTTGCATTCATAACGTCTTCTTTTACTTCGTTTTTATTGGATGCATGATCAGCATCATTTTTTCCACATGCCACTACAAATAATAGTGACATCACCATCATAATATATTTCAAAATTTTCTCCTAGTTTGAGGGGTAAAATTAGCGATTTTGAACGATTCAACTAAGGATAATATTTACCAATCCCACCACATCTAATACATTAATTACGCCATCTTCATTTAAATCGGCGGCTTGGTCGTATGGAGGCTGTAAAAGATTACTTTCCATGATATGGCCAACCACTGACACCACATCCAACACATTGATAATTTCATCACCATTCACATCTCCCAATAAAATCTCATCTTCATATTCATCAGGAAAGTATGCGCGAATAACCAAAGATTCATCCACAATATAGGGATTGGGTTTATTTTGCTGATATCCTGCAATAGCCCATGTTCGTTGTAATTCACTGTCATCCACTGGGTCTTGGGCATGCCAAATTTTCATCTGCTCTTTTTGTGAGTGGAAAAAGTTATCATCAGCCTCATTGGGATACATGGTAAAAAAGTAAAAAATAGTTCGAGCAATATCCCCTTTTCGGTCTTCACGAGGTTCGAAATATGAAGACGAACTCTCACTATACTCATTGATATTTGAAGATGGAATATTACTTAATGATTGACTTTGCCAATACCAATTATCAGTCTGCCAATCAGAAATTTCTCCAAAAGGTTTATTACCACGCGATGAATTTACATTATCCTTACACGGACGAAGATGGTGCATGTCACTCTTCATGGGTTCTGATCCTGAATATAAACTCTGTGGCCATACATGTTCACAATTCATACCATTTTCATATAAATGAGAACTGGGATCAACACCATTGGGCAATGAAACAGAATAATTAGTGTAAATTCCCTTCACCACACCATTCTGACTATCCACATTAGCATAGAGTTCATCTCGAGCATTATTATACCCAAGGGTTGTACTGGTTTTATAATTATTGCGAAGATACGAAATTAACTCCGTTCCCATCATACCCTCTGCAATATAATCCTGACACCATATAGCGGTGCAGAACACAATTAAAGATATCTTTCTCAAAGAGACCCCATATTAATTATAGTTAATTGGGGAACTATAACATTTATTTTTAGGAAGTATTGTTTGTAAAAGCTCGTCGGTAATTTACATTAAAAAATCATATTTGTGAAATGATTGAAATATACTGTAACTTATTACATGAAATTCTTAGTCGTCCTTTGTATAGATGTAGTTCTATGTCAATTATTCATTTCTGAAGTCATGTTTGACCTAGATGGTGCAGATTCACCCAATGAATTTGTAGAAATATATAATGCTTCAGATTCAGCCTATTCACTTCAAAATTTAGATATTGCTGATAAGTATTCTCGGGATCAATTGTATTCAGATCATATTGATCAGAAAATTTACCCCCACGAATTTGCCATCATTTTTGAGGGAGATTATAATGGATTCTATGATAATATTCTTCCAGAATCCACTGTCATACTTTATGTGGATGATTCTAGTATTGGAAATGGGTTGAGTAAGTCAGATTCGCTCTTTTTAATTCAACAAGAAGATACCCTCTCCGTTATAGGTTGGGATGGTACCAATCATCATTCAGGGTTTTCCCTCGAACGTATATCATTTGATATGAATGTCGAAGAATCGTGGATGCAGAGTATTGATTCACTGGGAACCCCAGGGCAATTGAATAGTGTTCATCACTTTACTGAGGATATGGCTATAGACTCTATATTTTATCATCCAGAAATTCCAGAAAGGGAAGAATCATTTACCCTATTTATTATTGTATCAAACGATGGTCTTGTTGAAAGTCATGGTCATCTTGAAATATCAAATTATACTATTGATGTTTCTCTATTGCCATCCCAACTAGATACCATAATATTTGAGCATAATGGATTTCCATCAGGAATCAACTCACTAGTTACCACTCTTTATGTGGATGGCGATTATAATATGTCTAATAATCACATGGATGTTGAAATTTTAGTTCCGTTTTACGAAAATGATGTTCTAATAAATGAAATAATGTTTGACCCAATTACAAATGAATTTGAATGGGTGGAATTAATAGCCGTGGCAAATGATTCTATAAACTTATTGGGATGGAGTTTACAAGATGATGAGGATTTTGATGCAAATGAAACCATCATTATTCAAAACTGGGGTAAAAACAATTATTATATTGTAACTGATAATAGTGATGATGATGATTACTTTCCTCATTTTCCCACATTAAATAATAATGGAGATGATATTTTTCTATTTGACCCTACGGGAAAAGTCATCGATCATGTACAGTATTCTCAATCATGGGGTGGTGGTGACGGATATTCTTTAGAAAGAATTTCCATTGAACTCCCATCTCACTTACCATCGAATTGGGGACAATGTTTACATGCAACTGGGGCTTCACCTTTGTCAAAAAATTCACTCAGTGTAGAAGTGGATGCCTTGGATTCACACATTTATATTTCACCTATGCCCTTCTCACCTAATGGTGATGGACAAGGTGATAAATGTAGTATTGTTTACGAATTACCTTTTACCCAAGCCACAGTTGATGTGATTATATATGATAGTACCGGCAGAGAAATTAAAAATCTTTATTTAAATAAACATGTTGCCCAACAAGGGATTATTGTGTGGGATGGTACAGACAATTGGGGAAATACTGCACCCATTGGTCAATATTTAGTTTTTATTTCTGCTAAATCAAATTATGATGAATCTCGGTGGGAATGGATAGATCGACTCATTTTAGCAAAATAAAAGGGCTCCGAAGAGCCCTTTAGAAAATTAAATTCCCATTGCCAAACCTATATTCATGCTTGCAAATCCATTAGTTCCAGGAATCACATCTTTTGCAAACGTATATCTTCCATTCATAAATAGGTTTATGAATGATACTTTTACTTGTGATCCAATCTGTAAATGAATTCCAGAATGTTGTGTTGACTTTTTGCCAACATAATCAACAAGCTTATCCATTATTTCTGTGTTACTGAAGTCTTGATCTAAAGCACTTTCAAAATCATTCGTATCAAAAGCATTAGTAAAAAAATCAACATCTAATCGGGGTGATACTGAGTGTGAATTAATTCCACCCCCAGCATAAATCTGAGCTTTTGCTAAAAAGGGAACTTTAACACCTGCAAGTTTCTTTCTTGCTGTTAAGTATGTAGATATTCTTCCCCATGGATAATCACCACTTGCCAATTCTTGCGTTCCTATACTAGTATTAAATTTGTAACTATTCCCTACTAATTCTACATTAGCCTCCAAATCAATAACGGGTATGAAATCTAAATATAGATAAAGACTCAATCCTCTAGCATTACTAAAGGAATCACCAATGACATTGTAAGTAGTCCCAGTAGTTTCATCTGTAGACGATGATGTATAAGAATCATAACTCACTTTGTCTAAATTTACATTTGCCCCTACACCAAATAATGCAAACAGTGGAGTTATAAAAATTGTAATTATTATAATCGATACTCGCTTCATATTTTCACCTTTCTGAATAATAGTCAATCTAACAATTTTCTATCCATATTAGAAATGGTTTATTTTTCCCCATGCAATTTAGCCGAAAAAAAGTACTTTCAGCATATCCATGGTTGGCAAAAAAGAAACTACCCTTTATAATTTCTGCCGATTATGATGGCCTTATCTGTGCATCGTTTTTACACCACTTTTTTAAATGGGAATTGGTAGGATATTACAATTTAGAATCGTTATGGCTCTCAAAAAAAGCCAAAGAAAAACGTGATAATTTAATTTGGGTAGATTTAAATATTCTTCCTCGACAAGGTCGAGCAATTGGGGGGCATATCATTTCATTAAATGGAGAAATTCCTCGTGGATTTAAAAGCTCTTGTAATCCTAATATAATGGCAGGATTAAATGCAGAGCAATTCACTGACAAATTTCCATTTTCAACTTTAATTTTTCTTTTATGGCTACACGATATTCAAATTGAAAAAGATTTACTGGCACGATTATTGGTACTTCATAGTGATGCTACATGGTTAAAAATTCAAGAATATCCTCAAAATACAAAAAAATGGATTGAGTCCCTTTCCGATTATAATTGGGAATGGTTATTTAAAAAAGTGGATTCTTATACTTTTGAAAAACGAATTGATGAAATCCTCTATCCTGAATTAAATGAAATGGGAGCGGTTTCAGGGTATAGTAAATTAAGTAGCAAAAAAATGAAAATTAAAAGTAGAGAGTTTAAGTTTAATCCCGATTGGGATGAAGATGTGGCACTCAATTTGTTTAATTTGTTTGGGAATGCATTAAAATGGACACCACCCGCTTTACCTAAAATTGAATCTCGTATTGATGGTATCCGTACAAAAATCAGTATTGATAAGGTACTATCTACAGGCCTCTCACAATTTTTAAAATCTCATCATGTATTTTCCTATGCCATTCCTTCGCCTAAAATTTTTAATTACACTTCATTTGGAAAAATTTCTTCACCCTTTACAAAATGAATACTCTCTCTCAACTAATCGAAAAATTTGGTGAACCTTCTGCACTTGTTGATCATTGGGATGCTCACTCTAAGCGATATGCAGTTTGGGGATTTGAAGAAATTTTTGTTCGTTATGTAGATGATTCACCCAATATGTTGAGAGAATGGCAATCTACATTAAATAATTGGAAGCAGAATTCCCCACATCCAGAAATTTGTGCAGTGGGTGGATTTTCTTATGATTTGAGAGCTGTAATTTTTCCGCATATAAAATTTGAAAATGTTAATAAGAATATGCCCGTCATTTGGTTTGGAAAGCCTAAAAAAGTAGAATTGTTTGATATTGAGGAGGTCAATCCCTTAAATGAGTTGGATGAACAAGTTAACTTAAAAAGAGATATTCCCTCTGTTCAACGTTTTGAGGATGATTTAATCACTATCAAATATCATGAAGAAATTGGTGATATTTATCAAATTAACTATACTCATCCAAAGTATTACAATATATTCGGTAATGCCTTTTCAATTTATCAATCTCTTCGGAACATCGCAAAACCACTCTGTGGAACGTATATCAACACTGGAGAGTTTCAATTTTTATCAGCATCTCCAGAGCGTTTTTTTAATACTAAGCATGGGGAAATTTTTACTTTTCCAATAAAAGGAACCCGAAAACGAATTGCCAATGTTAAGCAAGATGAGTTATTAAAAAATGAGTTATCAAATTCAGAGAAAGATAGAGCTGAACATTTAATGATAGTAGATTTACTTCGGAACGATATTGGTAAAGTTTGTGAATATGGTTCTGTAGAAACACATGATCTCTTTCATATCCATTCTTATGAAACGGTACATCACATGGTAACCCAAATTTCAGGCAAACTTCAACATAACACCCAAGAACATGAAATTATTGAGGCACTATTCCCTGGAGGTTCAATTACAGGCGCACCAAAAGAACGAGCTATGGAAATTATTGATCATGTGGAAGATTATTCTCGTAATTTCTACACCGGTGCCTTTGGTTATATATCACCCCATGGAGATATGGATTTTAATATTGCAATTCGCACGTTAACTATAAATAATGGGCAAGGTGTTTATCCCGTTGGCGGTGGAATCGTATGGGATTCAGAGCCACAATTAGAATGGGAAGAAGCACATCACAAAGGGGCAATTTTAGAAAAATTAATAGCAAACTCTCAACACTCAAAAACGGAAGTAAATGTCAAAAACAATCGTATATGTTAATGGTGAATTTGTTGATGTCAAAAAAGCGACGGTCTCTTTTAGAGATGGTGGATTTCAATTTGGCGATGGATTATTTGAGACCATTCGTTTTCAAAATAAAACCATGTTTTCTCCCCATAAGCATTTTGAAAGATTACGTTCAGGGCTCCAAATTTTAAACCTAAAATTGACGAACACCAATGATGAACTTTTTGAAATTTTAGAATTACTGATCCATAAGAATGATTTTACATCAGGATTACTGCGACTCATGATTACTCGAGGTGAAATCACAGGTACCCCATGGAATCATGAAGGAATTCCTGGAATTTATATTTCAATCAGACCTATTACACCTTTACCTCAAACTCCTGTAAAAGTGGTTTATTTTGATGAATCTAATTATCCCATCATCCGATTTAACCCTGCCATAAAATCAATGAATTACATTGGCAATATGAAGGCAAAACAAGATGCTGAACGATTCAATGCATACGAGCCCGTATTCTATAATCGAGATGAAATTGTTACCGAGTGCGCCATTCGCAATATATTCTTTATCAAAAATAATGAACTCATTACACCATCATTAGATTTAGGGGTATTGCCTGGAGTAATGAGAAGCACTATTATTGAAATTGCCAAAAAAATGGATATTCCTGTACGAGAATCTCATATCAATCATAATCAAATTAATACAATGGAAGAGGCGTTCATTTCTTCCACTGGCATTGGATTGCTTCCATGTTATTGGGATAATTGGGAATCAGAGTATAAAATCACCCAAAAAATTAAATCTTCATTAGATAGTTTGATGGGAGTAAATGAGATTACATAAAGATAATTTTTTTAGTATTCTCCTCATTTTAGCTATGGTAAGTTGGGGGATTTCATGGACAAGTGCTAAAATTATGGGACAATACACCGATGCTACCACTGCCATATTTTGTCGTTTTTTGTTTTCTACCATCTCCTTTTTTCCAATATTCCCATTATTAAAATTAAAATTTGCTTTTAAGGGAATTTCTTTTAAAATTGTTGCTATATGTTCTGCCATCCTTGGATTGTATAATTATTGCTTTTTTACGGGTACTAAAATCGGTTTAGCTGGCGTTGGGGGGGTATTGGTAACCACAACAAATCCATTGGTAACCATGGTGCTTATGGCAATTATTAGTAAACGTCTTTTGACGAAAAGGGAAATACTCGGAATTACATTGGGTATTCTTGGAGGTTTTTTTATTATAAATATTTGGCAATATGGATGGACACAAATATTTCAAAGTGGGAACATTTATTTTATCCTTTGTGCAACCATTTGGGCAATATTAACCATATTGATTTCAAAAACCATTCCTCCAGCTCAATCTATTCATTTTACATTTTTGATGTACTTAGGCACGACCATTGTATCAATACCATTTGTTTCTACACCCCAAATTTTAGCTATATTTTCATTTGATTCAATATTTTGGGTACACTTTTTCATTGTATCTGTGGGAGCATTAACCTTTGGAACAACCACTTACTTTGTTGCCAGTCAAAAGTTGGGCCCAGAAAAATCAAGCTCATACATTTTTACAGTTCCAGTGAGTGCAATGCTTACCAGCATGATACTCCTTCAAGAAACGTTAGATTTTTTCACATTTATAGGATGTGTACTCACAATCTGTGCGGTAGTAATAATAAATAGGTAATTAATCGTTACAATTCCGTAAAATTTCTTTACACAATATATATTTCTGTTTCGGTGAAAAAATGGCTAATTTCAAACTATGGAAACAGAACTACTTTACCCTGAAACTACATCGCTAACTGGAAAAGAATTATTTGATAAAGTTAAATCAGATTTTATTGGGCTAGATACCGAATATACCTTAGCCACTGGCGAAACTACTCGACGAGTTTATTTAGACTCTACTGCATCTACATTGATGATGGGCCCTGCTCATCGTGCATCTATAGAATTTTTAAAGCATTATGCCAATACTCATTCTGAAATGCATTTTAGTGCAAAAATTGCAACTAAAACGTATAGTTGGATTCATCGACGAATTCTAGATTTTGTAAAAGCCGATCCAGAGGAGTATACTTGCTATTTCACAGGTAGTGGTACAACTTCTGGAATGAATCGGATAGCACGGACGTTTAAAACGCTTCGACCTGAACGTGATATTGTATTAGTTTCCATTATGGAGCATCACTCCAATGATTTGCCCCATCGTAAACATGGTGGAAAAGTCATGCATATCCCCGTTGATACTCACGAATCAACTATGGGCTGTGTAGACATGGATTTGCTAGAAAAATACCTTCAGGAATTTGAGGGTCGCGTAAATTATGTTTCTGTAACAGGTATTAGTAATGTAACTGGAATAATTAATCCAATCAATGAAGTGGCGGAATTGGCACATCGATATGGTGCTTATGTGGTGGTTGATGCAGCACAATTGGCGGCACATGTACCTATCCAAATGAGTGGTTTAGAGAATTCTGAAATGGATATTGATGCATTAGTTTTTTCTGGACATAAAACGTATGCGCCAGGTTCGCCAGGTGTAGTTATTGCACGAAAATCATTTTTATCGGTAATTGAACCTGATGAAGTGGGCGGTGGCATGGTGGATCGTGTTTTCCCTGAAAATTATTTTGTTACACAAAAATTCCCTGACCGAGAAGAAGCCGGAACCCCAAATATTTTAGGTGCTATCAATTTGGGAGCCGCAATCCATATCTTAGATCAAATTGGAATGGACTTTGTCCTTGAAGAAGATATGGAAATTACCAATTATTGTCTTAAACAGATGCTAGAACGTAATGAAGTTGTTATCTATGGAGAAACTTGCACAGAAACTTGCCCTCGTGCAGGTACAATTTCGTTCAACATCAAACAAATGAATCATGGACTTGTGGCAGCAATTCTAAACGATTACTACAATATTGCTGTGAGAAATGAATGCTTTTGTGCACATCCTTATGTTGAAAAAATGTTGGAACTCACTCATTCAGATCAAATTGCAGATGCTAAAGAAAAGGCACATCAAATCTCATGGCATACAGAACCGTGGATGGGTATGGTAAGAGTGAGCTTTGGAATGTATAATAATCATGAGGAGGTTGACTATTTTATCCGTGCGTTGAATGATATAATAGATAATCGTGAAAAATATGAAAAAGAGTATACTATCAATATTCATGGTGATTATACACACAAGCATTTTTCATTTTCCAGTAAGGATTATTTCAGCCTCACGGATACAATCCAACGCGAAATAAAATAACGGAATCAATCTTTTTAATTATTATACATTCCCCTTAATTTTACGGCGTGTATAATCCCCTATTCATTTTATTGTAGCCATGTCAGTATCTAACGATATAAAGAAACTGCGTGAGCAACTGAATTATCATAATATTCAATATTATGTTCACGATAACCCTACCATTTCGGACAGTGAATATGATAAACTCCTTCGCCAATTAGAAAAATTAGAAGGGGCAAATCCACATCTTATTACCACTGATTCACCTACACAGCGCGTAGGTGCCCAACCACTCTCAACATTTGGAAATATTACCCATCGAATTCCAATGTTGTCATTAGCTAATGCCATGGATGTTAATGAAGTGAAGCAGTTTCATGAACAAGTTCAAAAAGGTCTGGGAATCAAAAAAGTTGAATATGTGGCAGAACCTAAATTGGATGGCTTAGCTGTAGAATTAGTATATGAAAATGGTGAATTTGTGAGTGGTTCTACACGAGGAAACGGAGAAGTTGGTGAAGATATCACTTTAAATCTAAAAACAATTAAAGCTATTCCATTAAAGCTGGAATCTAATTTTAAAATTCCATCGTTGCTTGAAGTTCGTGGTGAAGTGTTTATTACATTAGCTGATTTTAAAAAAATGAATGAAAAACGTCTATCCAATAATGAGCAACCATTTGCCAACCCACGAAACTCTGCTGCGGGAAGTTTACGACAATTAGATCCATCCATTACCGCAACTCGACCATTACGTATATTCTGTTATGCCCCAGGAGTAGTTGAAGGTGTAAAATTTAAATCTCAATATGAGTTTCTTCAAACATTACCTAAATGGGGATTCCCGGTAAATCCATTAGTTAAGAAAGGAACTGGAGAAAAATTCCTCATAGATTATTATAAACAAATGGAAGACGACCGAAGCAATTTAGACTATGAAATTGATGGTGTGGTTTTTAAGGTAAATTCTTACTCTCATCAAGATGAATTGGGGATTCGCAGTCGTTCACCTCGATGGGCTATTGCTGGAAAATTAAAATCTCAACAGGTTACCACCACCGTCATAAATATTGAACCGAGTGTGGGCAGAACGGGTGCAGTAACTCCTGTAGCTAAACTTGACCCTGTAAATGTAGGAGGGGTAATCGTCTCCAATGCCACCTTGCATAATCAAGACGAAATTGATAGAAAAGATGTACGCATTGGTGATACGGTACTTATTCAGCGTGCCGGTGATGTGATTCCAGAAGTAGTAAAAGTCATTTTAGAAAAACGACCAAAAAATACACAACCATATTTACTTCCTGCATATTGCCCTGTGTGTAACCATCATGTAAGCCGCCCTGAGGGTGAAGCCGTGGCGAGATGTCAAAACATGGCATGCCCTGCACAAATCAAGGGACGAATTCAACATTTTGTATCTAAAAATTGTATGGACATTGATGGGTTTGGAGAAAAGTTAGTCGATCAACTGGTTGAAAAAGGGCATATTGTATCGGTAGCAGACATCTATAAAATTACCCATGAGCAATTGATAAGTCTTGACAGGATGGGCGAAAAATCTGCAACTAATGTGATAAATGCCATTGAGAAAAGTAAATCTACTACTTTTGCACGATTCATACATGCATTGGGAATTAGAAATGTTGGTGAACATTCTGGAAAAATATTGGAACGTGCATTTGGTGGCGATATAGAAAAGCTTTTCACAACCAGTTTAGAAAAACTAACAAACATCCATGAAATTGGGCATATTATGGCACAATCAATAGTAGATTTCTTCTCTGATCCAACCAACCACTATCTCATTCAATCTTGTATTGACAGTGGGGTGTCATTTAAAGAAGTAGAAGAAATTATTGAATCTGGGATTACCAAAAAAGTTTTTGTATTTACGGGAAGTTTATTAAAATTTTCACGGAAAGAAGCTCATGGAATGGTGGAAAAATTGGGAGCTAGAGCCAGTGGATCTGTGAGTGCTAAGACTGACTATGTTGTCACGGGCCCTGGGGCAGGATCAAAGCTAGATAAGGCCAATATGTTAGGCGTTGAGGTTCTCACTGAAGAAGAATTTTTATCACTTATAAAAAATTTGGATCAAAAATGATAGATCAAGAACTTTTTGAAAATCTTAAAAAAGCCACTCCCCATGCTGAGTTTCCCGCTCCATTTGCCCAACAATTTAATATGGAGTTCATTGAATTCCGTGAAGGCCATGCTCATGCAAAAGTAACGGTAGATAAGGCGTGGACCAATCCATTTGGTATTGCCCATGGGGGATTTTTATTTACCATGTTGGATGAAATTCTAGGTACCGCCTGCTGCTCCATGCTGATTCAACCCATATATGCAGATATAAAAGCACTCAGTACGACAAATCATGATATTTTCTTTCACTCGCCAGCAAAAGTTGGAAATACGCTAATTATTAAAGGGCGAGTACTTTCAGCTCGAAAAAATATGATTTTTGTAGAAGGTCATATTGAGCAAGAAGATGGCGGTCGATTGGTGGCAGAATCAAAAGGAATATGGTTCGTAAAACGATGAAGCAGATTGTTATTTCTAAATATGGTGCGCCTGAGGTGTTACAGGTTATTGAAAAAGACACACCGCAGCCAAAATCCAATGAAATTTTAATTAAAAATTATGGGTCATGACTAGTTAAGGGGTTTATTTTTCAGTAAATTTAACAAAG
>CAYFMU010000004.1:0-33855 GCA_964344315.1 uncultured bacterium
CTTTTGTAATTTAACAGTTGCTTAACTCATTGTAAACTTTTTTATGGGAAGTCCAATCTTTAAGGAGAAAAATTATTTCAATATCCAGATAAACTATTTCTTAAGGCAGAAAGAATTAATTGATGTTAAGATTAAGACTAATCTTGAGCTTGAGATTTAAACCCTCTTTGTAGTTATAATGCATTGTATGCATCCAACACGTCCAACAATTCAACAATGGCATCATAAACTAAATTAAGTTCGTTATTATTCATACAATATGGTGGCATCATATAAATTACATTGCCCAGAGGTCTAAGGATAATTTTTCGATGAATAAAATGATGGTATAATTTATCCCGCAGATAATTAAAATAGGTTTCATCACTTTCAGATGAAACAGTAACTGCCAAAATCACACCTAAACAACGTACATCAAGCACCTGTGGGTGATTATTGACTGTTTGTGCAAATGCTTCATGTTGAGACATAATTCGTTTAATTGATATCCAAGTTTCTTCTTCCTGTAATAGGCGGATATTTGCATACGCCACGGCACAGGAAAATGGATTACCAGTATATGAGTGACCATGTAAAAACATTTTTGATTTATCATCTGAAAGAAATGCATTGTATATATCTATAGTACAAGATGTGGCTCCCAATGCCATAACGCCACCTGTAATGCCTTTGGACATACAGATAATATCTGGGAGTTGAGATAGATGATCTGATGCAAAGTATTTGCCTGTTCTACCAAAACCTGTAGATACTTCATCAGCTATAGTAATGATATTATTTTTTTTGCAGATACCAATAAGCATACTTAAAACTTCAGGTGAATACATTACCATCCCTGCAGCACCTTGCAATAATGGTTCAAATATAAATCCTGCTACTTTATTATGTGCAATAATATGTTCTAATTGTGCAACGGCAGTTTCTCCCATTCCCTTTATGGGTACATCAATATATTCCACATTAAATAAATGATTTTCAAATGGAGTTGAAAATATCCCTCTACCTCCTGCAGACATTGCCCCAAAGGTATCACCATGATATCCATCTTTTAATGCAATAAAAGTATGTCGCTCATGTTGATGATGATTCACATGATATTGAATGGCCATCTTCAACCCTACTTCTACTGCGGTAGAGCCATTATCAGAATAAAACACCTTTTCATGTTTATGAGGCAATATGTTCAAAAGTGCTTCAGATAATTTTACAGCAGGCTCATGGGTAAATCCCGAAAATATGACATGATCTAATACGTCCGTTTGCTTACGAATTGCATCCATTAAATATGGATGATTATGCCCATGCAAATTCACCCACCATGAAGAAATAGCATCTAAATATCGAGAGCCATCTTCGGCCACTAACCATGCACCCTCACCTTTAGTGATGGCAATAGGTGGCAGTGAAGTCTGCATCTGTGTATATGGATGCCAATTAACTAATTGATCTCGTTGTGTTATGGTTTTCATAATTAAAGTTTAACTTTAAGTCTTAAGTATATCTATATTATTTAATAATATGTTTGACTCGCTATAAAAATTATTAATATTCTCAATTTGAGGAATTCTTCCTATCACTTTTATATCATATGTTGATGTGATTATAGATTCTGTATCTTTATTTTCATCTCCATTAAATATAATCCCAGCAATGGGAATTTGTCGGTTCTGTAATGCTTCAAGTGATAATAAGGTGTGATTTATACTGCCTAAATAATGTTTAGAAACGAGTACAACTTCAATGCCCAAATATGCGATTAAGTCAATAACCATATGATTATCATTTAATGGTACTAATAATCCCCCAGCACCTTCAACTATTAAATGGCTATCTGATTGAGGAAGACTAAAATCCTCCAATTCAATTAAAATATTATCCCGTTCTGCAGCAGCATGAGGCGACATGGGTTGTACTAATTTATATCTCTCAGGATGGATATACACATTTTGACACCATTTTTTAATTTTCATACTATCTGTTTGATGTAAATCTCCAGCCTGAATAGGCTTCCAATAGTCTGCTTTAAGCTGGTTTACTAATATAGAAGAAACGATGGTCTTCCCCACATCTGTACCAATACCGGTTACAAAATATGCTTTAGCCATCATTCATTGCCTCTTTAATTGCAATGGCAAAATTATTAATTTCTTCTGGTGAATTAAATGAATGGATGCAAACTCGTAAACGTTCTTCTCCATTAGGCACTGTGGGAGACAGTATGGGTCTGATATCAAATCCTTTATCATTTAATATTTTTGCAATTTGTTTTACTCTGTCATTTCCAGGTATTTTTATAATTTGTATGGGCGATGTTGATGAAGAGTATCCCTGTATATGATGAGCATTCATAATATCCGAAAATCGTTTAATCCGCTTTTTTAATATATGTATATGTTGAGTATTATCTTGAAGATACAATATAGATTCTTTAATATGCTGTACACTATGAAAGGGCATGGCAGTAGTATAAATAAATGGTCTGCAAAAATTTATAAGGTAATCCTTTAGTTCAGGTGGAATTATCCACAATGCTCCATGTGCACCCATTGCTTTACCAAAGGTATGTAATCTGGCAAATACTTCATTTTGCATACCTATTTCACACATTAATCCTTCACCCTTGTCACCATAGATTCCCGTTGAATGTGCCTCATCTACAATGATATATGTGTTTTGAATAGGCTTACATACCTCGGCAATTGATTTTATTGGAGCTTCATCACCATCCATAGAATAAATCGATTCAATGGCAATATATATATTCCCTTGGGCAAATTGGAGTTTTTGTTTTAAATCATCAATATCATTGTGCTTTATTGAAAATGACTTGGCAAAACTTAATCGGATACCATCACGAATAGAGGCATGTATGTACTCATCATAGAGAATCGTATCCCCTTTTTGTGGAATTGTTGAAAAGAATCCCACATTGGCATCATAACCTGAATTAAATAATAGCCCCGACTCTCCATTAAAAAACTGAGTTAAATCAAATTCTAATACTTCTATTTCTTTGGAATTCCCCGTTAATAGCCTTGAACCTGATGAACCTAAAGATGGTTTATTTGCAACTGAATTGAGTAGGTTCTTATGAATATCTTGAGATTGCGCTAATCCTAGATAATCATTAGATGAAAAATCTATTTTTTCTGAATTATTTTTTAATTTTCGGAGAGAGTTTTCAGATGTACGTTGCTTAAGTTTTTTTAATACAGTAGTGGGAATAGAATGCATTATTATGCTTCAACGGGTACATCATCACATTTTTGGGGCTTCATAGGTTGTAATCCCAATGTATTAAACATGTGAGAATCTTTATCAACACCAGGATTAGGGGTGGTCAATAACTTATCACCAGAAAATATAGAATTTGCGCCTGCTAAAAAACACATGCCTTGAGCTTCAATGGTCATATTTTCTCGTCCAGCTGAAAGTCTTACCATTGATGTTGGCATTAAAATTCGTGCAGTAGCAATCATACGAACTAACTCCCACGTGGAAACGGGCTCACGATTTTCTAAAGGAGTTCCATCAATACTTACCAATGCATTAATAGGTACGGATTCAGGATGTTTTTCTAAATTTGCCAAGGTGAGTAACATTTCAATACGATCATCATCCGTTTCACCCATACCAATTATTCCTCCTGAACAAACGGTAATCTCAGCTTCTCTCGTATTTTTTAATGTGTCTAAGCGATTATCAAAGTTTCGGGTAGAAATAATTTCATCATAAAAACGTTCTGACGAATCAATATTATGGTTGTATGCATGAAGTCCAGCATCTTTCATTTGCTTTAATTGTGATTCAGTGGCCATTCCGAGCGTTCCACATACTTCAAGTCCCAAATCCGATACTTGGCGAATCATATCTAATACATTGTCAAAATCTTTATTATCCTTTACTTCACGCCATGCAGCTCCCATACAAAAACGCGATGACCCCGCATTTTTGGCATTTTCAGCTGCTGAGAGAACTTCTTCCACGGATAATAATTTATGGGCATCCACTCCCGTATTGTATTTTGCAGATTGGGGACAATAGCCACAATCTTCAGGGCAGCCACCTGTTTTTATAGAAAGAAGTGTACACACTTGAACTTCACCAGTAGTGTGAAACTTTTTATGTACTTCTCCTGCTTCATTTATAAGCTGAATTAGTGGTTGATGATAAATTTTTGCAACTTCATCAAAAGTCCAATTATTACGAATCATATTTTTACCTGAAAATTAATATAGGTTTGAAATTAAGGCTAATTCTTCTTTTGAGGCATGATTTGCATCCCAATCAGCCAATTTTTTCTTCATCAATCTAATGTACGTGAATGGGAATATTAATGCAAAATACACAGATGCCAAATAGCCGAAAGGCATTTCAGGAGCATCCTCGTAAGGAGAAAGTTCCCAAAATTCTAATGTTGCTTTTTCATGATGGGCAGAATGTCGAGTAAGGTTAAATAATAACGCACTGCTCAACCATTTATTAGAATTCCATGAATGCCGCGGTCTAATTGCTTTACCTTCAACGCGGATAAGTCCATAATGCTCTATATAATTAACGGCTTCCAATAGTATTTTTGCCCATAACATGGCAATAAACATGTAACCAACACCGCTAATGCCCGATACTACAAATGTTATGGAAAAAATAATGGCAGTATAGAGTAAGCCTCTTAAATATCTATTTTGTAATGAGAGCCATTGGTGATTTTGTTTTTGCAATCTCTTTTTTTCAATTTTAAAAGCGTTTTTGTGTTCACCAATTATTGACCGAATAATGAATGAATAAATAAACTCACCTCGTCGTGCAGTTGCAGGATCATGAAATAATCCTACATTTTTATGATGTCCATGTACATGCTCAATGGCAAAAGCTCGATCACAAGATAATGTAAGTAAAGCATTACCCACCCATAAATCAAGCCAATTGTGTTTACGATGAGTTAACTCATGCCCTAAGTTAATACCCACTCCACCGAGAATGAGTCCTATTGAAAATGCATACCCTACTAAATCAATGGGTGCCAACGAATTCCTTACAGCGAATATATCAATATTGAAAAATTCATGTATAAACGTAGAAAATTGAAATAAATCACCATTATTCGTAAACCAAAGAAGTAAAAATATTAAAAACGCATGTATAGGCAGGGATAAATACATGATAAAATTGAGTATGTTATTATTTACATTTGGAGTAATAGAAGTATCACTTGGCAAGAAATAGTCTGCAAAAATAATAAAGGCAGACATCCCCCCAAAGAAATACCACACAAAATGATTACCTACAAATAGCGAGAAAATCGTTGAGAGTGACAAAAATATTGCAAGTGTAAATTTTAGGTATGTAAACATGAAATAATTTACAACAATTGAAATTTATTTCTTAGCAGATAGTATGGTATTGGCCAAGAGCATTGTAATTGTCATGGGCCCCACACCCCCAGGAACAGGAGTAACAGAATTTGCAATACCCATTACAGAATTTAAATCAACATCACCTGTAAGATGATATCCCTTCTCACTATCATCATCAACTCTATTAATTCCTACATCAATAATATCAACTCCAGGTGAAATCATATCTCCTGTAATTAAATGTGGAATTCCTACCGCTGCAATGATAATATCCGCTTCTCTTGTAAATTTTGAAATATCAGGCGTACCTGTATGGCAAATGGTTACGGTGGCATTTCCTTTTTCAAATTTTTGTGCCAGGAGTGCAAACATGGGTTTTCCCACTATATTGCTTCTGCCTACAATAACAGCATGACGGCCACTAACGGGAATTTTATAATATTTTAAAATCGCTATTACACCATTGGGTGTACAGGGAATATATTGGGGATTCCCTTCTAATAAATTACCTAAATTGATTGGATGAAATCCATCTACATCCTTTTCAGGTGAAATTCTCAATAACACATTACGGCTATTAATATGCCTTGGTAATGGAAGTTGTACAAGTATTCCATGAAACTTGGGGTCTTCATTCAAGCTATCAATTAATTGGAGTAATTCTAACTCAGTGGTTTCTTTAGGTAATTTAAAAGTTTCACTGTAGCAATGTAGGCGTTTAAAGGCATTTTGTTTATTTCTCACATATACTTGTGATGCGGGATCATCACCAACTAATATTGCAGCCAAACCAGGAACTATACCTTTTTTAGCAAGTGCTTCAACATCATGCTTAAACTGTTCTTTTAGGAAACTTGCAACAGGCTTACCTTCAAGTAATAATGTGGAGGTTTGAGTGGAGGTTTCCATTAGCCCTGTTTTTCTATTTCGTCAATTTTTGCTTCTACAAATTCTGAAATAGCTAATGCTTTGGCTTCAACCGTATCAATTAATTTTTGCTTTGATGCACGTTGGCTAAAAAGTTCATCCGTAATATTCATTCCTGCCAATACTGCAATTTTTAGCTGTTGTGATTGTGCATCAACACCCGACTCAATAAGCTCATCCATTTTTTCGTTCATATATGCAGCAACTTCTTTGATATACTCTGGATTTGCACTGGTCTTGATTACATATTCTTGACCTAAAATTTTAACTTTAACAGTATTTAATGTGGGTGCCATTTGTCCTCAATTTATCGCTGAACAGCGTTAAAATCTTTCTCTAATTGACTGCATATTCTTTGTATTGATGTATCAACATCAGTATCTTGCAATGTTTTTTTAGAAGATTGAAATGTAAGAGAATATGCTAAACTATGTTCATTTTCTTTCATTCCTGAATCAGAATATACATCAAACAAATATACTTTTTTAAGAAATTCACCGCCTTTACTTTTGATAATTCGCTCTATTTTCTCAGATGTAAATTTCTTTTCTACTTGGATGGCAATGTCTCTATTAATTGAGGGATATAAATTGGGTTCTATAAATGTAAATTTTTGTGATTCAACTATTGAAATAATGGCATCTATGTTTAGCGATGCAATAAAACAATTTCCTTTTATATTATAGAATTTTTTAATCTTTTTGTTCGGAATTGTGACTTCACCAATTAAATTTTTACGTTGATAAATAGATAAACCTAATTCAGAAAAATCTGATTGCAGTGTTTCAAACCGAACCTTCTTCAATCCCAATGAATTTAAAAGCATTATTAAATCACGTTTTACATTGTAAATATCAAGTTCATCACCTTGTTTCCAATGAATGTTATGCTTACCATACCATGCCATAGCTACATGGAAATTTTCAATTGCATTTGTTTCAGATGAATTTGAAATTTGATGTACTGCACCTATTTCAAATAATTTGAAATAGGATTGTTGACGCTTTTCATTAAATGAAATAGCTTTGAGAATTCCAGGAAAAAGGGAATTGCGCAAATATGCCATTTCTTGACTTAATGGATTTGACAATAAAATAGGTTCATTTTCTGTGAAATGTTTTACCTCTTGCTCATTATTCAAACTATTTGAATAATGCTCATTAAATCCGATTGATGATAAAAATTGACGAATCTCATCATCTAATGCCCTATCGTCAGTTGTAAACGCATCAAATGATCCAGAAAAATGTGCAGTGGACTGAATATTATTATACCCAATAACACGCGCTATTTCTTCAAACAAGTCCACTTCTCTCTCTAAATCATTTCTAAATGAAGGAATTGTACAGATTAAAATGTCCCCTTTTTCTTCTGTAGAAATGGAGATTTTATTGAATATTGATTGTGCATTTTCGACTGTTAGATTTGTTCCTAAAAAGGTATTGCAATTTTTAACTGAAAATTCAATTTCAATTAATTCTTTCTTTTGAGGATATTCATCAATAATTCCACCTACAATTTCACCTCCAGCAACATCAACAATCAATGATGCAAGTTGATTTAGTGCAGGAATAATGGCCTCCATATCCGTATCACGTTCAAATCGCTTTGAGGCATCTGTAGATAAATCTATTTTTTTTGCGCCTTTTCTAATTACCGTAGGCTTAAAATATGCACTTTCAATAAGAATAGTGGTGGTAGAATTATCAATTTCGCTATTCTTCCCCCCCATAATCCCTGCCAATGCAATGGGGGTATCATCATCGCAAATTAATAGATGAAAGTCATCTAGAGTATGCTCATTATCATCTAAAGTGGTGAACTTTTCACCTTTATTAGCTAAGCGTACTCCAATTGATGTAGATGAAATTTTATTAAAATCGAAAGTATGCATGGGGTGTCCCGTATCCATAAGGACAAAGTTTGCAGCATCAACTACATTATTTATACTTTTTTGGCCGATAGATTCCATACGTAAACGCAACCAGTCGGGTGATGGGCCAACCTTGACATTTTTTACCATTCGAGCTACATAACGTGGACATGCATCAGCATCATGAATATTTATGCTTAGATAATCTTCAATTGATTCGGAATTTTCAGTGAGAGGAAAATCTCTTTCTTCAATAGATGAGTTTTCAATTACTGCAATCTCCCTTGCAACACCACGATGGCTAAAACAATCCCCACGATTTGGTGTTAAATCTAATTCAAAGATAGTTTCTTGATTAAAATTAAGCACAGATTCAATGGGTGATCCTAATGGCAATTCTGAATCTACAATCAAGATTCCCTCATGGTCATTGCTATACTGAAGTTCTTTTCCAGAACAAATCATTCCATTTGATTTTACACCGCGAAGTTTAGCTTTTTTTATTTTAAAATCACCATTTGATAATGTGGCACCAACTTTTGCAACGGGAACATGAATTCCCGCTTTTACATTAGGTGCTCCACAGACAATCTGCCAGTTTTCCTCATCACCAGTATTCACTTCACATACAGATAAATGGTCAGAATCTGGGTGGGGCTCACAATTTTCAACAAACCCTAGAACTACATTCGAAAAAGACAGTGATGTACTTTTATAGGTGCATTCTAATCCTAAATCAGTCATACCATCTGCAAGTTCCTGTACAGAGGAATTAGGCGTAATATAATCTTTAATCCATGATAGTGAAATTTTCATCAAAATTGGTTTAGAAACCGAATATCCCCTTCATAGAACATTCGAATATCTTTCACTCCATATTTTAACATAGCCATTCGTTCAATACCCATTCCAAATGCAAATCCTGTCCATTTTTGTGGATCATAATCAACGGATTTAAATACTTCAGGATCAACCATTCCACATCCTAAAATTTCAAGCCATCCTGCATATTTACAAATATTACATCCTTTTCCATGACAGAAAATACATGATACATCCATTTCAGCACTTGGCTCTGTAAATGGGAAATAGCTGGGTCTAAACCTTGTTTTTACATTTTTACCATACAACTGTTTTGCAAAATAATCTAGTGTACCTTTTAAATCTGCAAAGGTTACATTTTTATCTACATATAATCCTTCTATTTGATGGAATAAGCAATAGCTTCGTACACTTATATCTTCATTTCGATACACTCGACCTGGAGAAATAATTCGTACTGGAGGCTCGTGATCTTTCATGAAGTGAATTTGACTTCCTGATGTATGCGTTCTCAATAAAACTTCAGGTGAAATATAGAAGGTATCCTGCATATCACGTGCAGGATGATGTGGCGGTATATTTAATGCTTCAAAATTATAAAAATCAGAATCCACTTCAGGACCATAGGCTAATGAAAATCCAATTTGTTTAAAAATAGATTTTATTTCATTCAGTACTTGTGTGAGTGGATGAATACTTCCTTTTAAATGTGGATATTCAGGAAGTGTATAATCAATAGAAATAGCAGCAGAGTCATCATCAGATTTTTCTGCCACTATTTCATCTAATTGATTTGCTATCTCAGATTTAAGATTATTAAGTTTTTCACCGACCATTGGCCTATCACTGGCATCAATTGATCCCATTTGTGAAAACAGACCTACAATAAGCCCTTTTCTACCGAGATATTTAATTTTCATGGAATCTAGCGAAACTGTATCACCAGATATGGATTGAATATCTTGGGAAAATTGGTTTTTTATTTCATCTATCTGAGATAGTAATGACACGTAAGTTTAACTAACAGATTTCACGATTTGTGCAAAACCTTCAGGATCATGAACTGCTAAATGTGCCAATGCTTTTCTATTCAATTGAATATCTTTAGCTTTTAAGCCAGCAATAAACTTTGAATACGTTAAGCCATGCTGTCTTACTGCTGCATTGATACGAACAATCCATAAGCGTCTGAAATTACGTTTTTTCTGACGTCTATCGCGATATGCATATTGCCATCCTTTTTGAACAGCATCTTTTGCAGTACGATAGTTAGATTTTCGTGTTCCAAAGTAACCTTTGGCCTGTTTTATTAACTTACGATGTCTTCTGTGTCTAGGTACACTACTATTTGCTCTGGGCATGACTCTCTCCTTATGATTGAATCATTTTTTTTGTTCTACTTGTCATGGCCTTGCTCATGCAAGTGTCCTTACGGAGACGCCTTTTCCGTTTTGGACTTTTTCGTACACCAAAGTGACGGTTTCCCGCTCTATTATGTACAACTTTACCCGAGCCCGTTACCCGAAAACGCTTTTTAGCGCTTCTTTTTGTTTTCATCTTAGGCATCTTTTTCTCCTTTTATTTAGGGCTAAGTATCATTGACATTCGCCGACCTTCTAAGGTGGCTGCTTTATCAATTTTTGCGACTTCGTCTAAAATATCTTTAACTCGTTCCAAAAGCTCTAAACCCGCTTCTTTACGCGCCATTTCCCGACCGCGAAACATGACTGTGATTTTTAATTTATCTCCATTTAATAAAAACTGTTGTGCCTTTGTCAACTTAGTTGTCAAATCATGATCGCCAGTATTTGGTCGAAGTCTAATTTCTTTTACTTGAATAACATGTTGTTTCTTTTTGTTATTCTTAATTTGTTTTTGCTTCTCATAACGGAATTTTCCGTAATCTAAAATTTTACACACTGGCGGTGTAGTATTGGGAGAAACTTCTACAAGATCAAGTCCAGCTCTATCCGCTTTTTGTAATGCCATTTCAATAGTCATTACACCTAATTGATCACCACTATCGCTTATTACCCGAACTTTTGAAGCTGTTATTTCTTCATTTATCCGGTTTTCGTCTTTACTCTTTCTTATTAGATTAACCTCTTTTTCTTGTATTTATTTCATCCACAAGTGATTGTATAAAATCTTCATTCTTCACTTTACCCAAATCACCTTTATGTCGTCTGCGAACGGAAACAGAATTATCTTCCATCTCTTTTTCACCCACTATAAGCATAACTGGAACTTTTAATAGTTCCGCATCTCGGATTTTCGCTCCGATTTTTTCGCTTCTGTCATCAATCTTTACTCGGATGCCATTTTTTCGAAGCTGTTTTTTTACTGCCAAAGCATAATCAATATACTTGTCGGAAACCGGCAAAATTACAACTTGTTGAGGTGCTAACCAAAGGGGAAAATCACCACCAAAGTGTTCTATCAAGAATCCGATAAATCGTTCATGAGTACTTAATGGCGCACGATGAATACACAATGGTGTCTTTTCTGATCCATCACTATCTACGTATTTTAAATTGAATCGTTCGGGAACAACAAAGTCAACTTGGTTTGTTGCAAGGGTAAATTCTCGCCCAATTGCACTCCATACCTGTACATCAATTTTGGGTCCATAAAATGCTGCTTCACCGGGAATTTCAATAAAGTTAAGTCCACCTTCATTAAGGGCATCTCGAACTGCAGACTCAGTCTTCACCCACAATTCTGGCTCATTAACATATTTTCCGCCTAATTCTTTTGGGTCATGCAAACTGAGACGCATTTGATATTTTTCAATTCCGAATATTTCAAAATAATACAAATACATCTGGCACACTTTCAGAAACTCTGCTTGAAACTGATCTTCAGTGCAATAAATATGTGCATCATTCATTTGCATGCTTCTTACACGCATCAGCCCAAATAATTGCCCTGATTTTTCATATCGATAGCACGTTCCATATTCGGCCAAACGGTATGGTAAATCTCGGTAACTTTTTGGTGTAGCGCTAAAAATTTTGTGATGATGTGGACAATTCATTGGTTTCACATAATAATCTATACCATCAACATTCATCGCTGGATACATAGACTCTTTATAGTGAGAAAGATGTCCAGATTTTTCGTATAGTTCTCCCTTTGTCAAATGAGGGGTACGCACGCGCATATACTCTGCATCTTCTTCGGTTTCTTTAGCTAGATTTTCTAATTCTTCCACTAAAATTGAACCATTGGGGAGCCATAATGGTAATCCGGGTCCTACTTCATCGTCAAATGCAAATATACCAAGCTCTTTCCCTAATTTTCGATGATCTCTCTTTTTTGCTTCTTCTAAACGAAATAGAAAGTCATTAAGCGCTTCTTTGGAAAACCATGCAGTTCCATAAATTCTTTGAAGCATTTTATTCTTCTCATCACCCCGCCAATATGCACCTGCATTTGAAAGTAATTTAAAAAATTTAATTTTAGCAGTACTTGGAATATGAGGGCCACGACATAAATCGATAAATTCACCTTGTTGATATGCGGTGATAGTATCATCTTCATCAATTTCTGAAATTATTTCTGCTTTATAATCTTCATTTAAATCATTAAATAGAGATAACGCATCATTTCGTTGAAAAACTTTACGTTCAACCATCAAATTACGCTTAGTAATCTCTTTCATCTTTTTTTCTAAAGCATCTAGCACATCTTCATTGATGGTCTCATCAACATCTATATCATAATAAAATCGGTCTTCTAATGCTGGCCCTATGGCTATTTTAGCCTGAGGGTACATCTCTTTTACGGCATGAGCCAGTAAATGTGCAGTACTGTGAAGGAGTATATGGTGCGAATCTTCCGTTTTTGTAGTAAGAATTTCTAGCGTAGCATCATCCTCAATTGTTGCAAATAGATCTTGCAATTCACCATTAACTTTAACCGCTATAGATGCACGATAAAGCCCTTCACCAATGCCTTTTGCCACATCTGCACCAGTTGAACCTTTAGGTAAAACTTTTACAGAATTATCTGGTAATGTTATTTTTATTTCTGCCATGTAGTCGATACTGGAGTCGAACCAGTGACCTCCACGATGTCAACGTGGCGCTCTAACCAACTGAGCTAACCGACCAATCTTTTAAATATTTAAGCACTAAATTTAGAGTAGATTAAAATCTAGTTAAAATCTATTCTTTGCTTTCTTCGCTCCCATCTCCCAATTCATTTTGAGGAGATAAAATATCATAATACTGATTTAAATCACCCACAACCTCTATGGCTTTATGATAATCAGAATCTACTTCTAATGAGGCCTTTATTCTTGCCCTATCATTAATTAAAATACGTGAAAATTCGCGTTTCAACCCATTAACAACCCACTTATGATTTGTAGGATTATTGAATTGATGCTGTCTTTCAGATGCATAGAAATTATTTAACCGCTTTGTTAAATTACTTACTGTGGGTTTCTTCCAAAAAAGTATTTTATCTAAAAAGGATACTTCATTTACTGAATTCAAAGAGGACATTCTCTCTTTCATTCTCTCTAATTCTTTTTCACCAGGTAATGAATATTTTATATCATAATCAGATAAGAACTGCTCAAAATCAGACATTACTTTAGAGGTAATTTCAAAATCCTCACCAAGTCCTTCACGATGTACATAGGACGCTGCAAATGTTAAAAACGCACTTTCTTTCCACAGGCCTTGTACATAAGGTGGTAAAGGATTTATTTCAGTTACAATATCTGGAGTAATACCACCCCCACCTTTTACTACGCGACCACCAGTCGTTACAAAAAGGCTATCATGCTTATCTAAGCCATCAGTTAAAAAACCATTATCTAAATAATCTTGCTTCTGGATT
The DNA here is from genome assembly GCA_964344315.1 of uncultured bacterium. GTDB lineage: Bacteria > Fidelibacterota > Marinisomatia > SCGC-AAA003-L08 > D37C17 > JABHHG01. The sequence continues at coordinate 13,831 of CAYFMU010000004.1, forward strand.
AGTCTTCCTGATGGAGTATAGTATTTTGCAGTGGTTACTTTAAGAGTGGTCGTATCATTCAATGTAAACATACTTTGAACGAGTCCTTTACCAAAGGAGTTTTGTCCAATAATTACAGCCCTATCTAAATCTTGTAGAACTCCAGCCAAAATTTCACTTGCAGACGCACTACTTCTATTTATGAGAACGGCAATGGGTATTTCATGATCTACAAGGGGTTTTCGTCGACCACTCCATGATTTATTTGATCGATTAATCCTACCTTTTGAACTCAGTAATTCTTCACCGCGAGCAGTTAAAATATCTAACATACTTATCGCATTACTTAATAATCCACCAGAATTAGAACGTAAATCAATAACCAATCCTTCCATTCCATTCTCAGTCATTGACATTACTGCATTCCTAAAATCTTTTGCCGTATTTCTAGAGAATTTTTTTACGCGAATATATCCAATGCTATTTTCATCTAGTCCCCAATAAGGAACATCATTGAGCTTAATATTAGCACGAGTGAGTTCAAACTTTAATTTCTGCTTTGGATAAGGTCGCAAAATATGGAGTGTAACTTTTGTACCTAACTCTCCTCTGATGAGCTCAGACACTTCTTTAATTTTCATTCCTTCAGTAAAGGTTGAATCAATTTTATAAATCTGATCACCAGAATGAATTCCTTCTGAATATGCAGGACTATCCTCCATTGGAGCTAAAACAGTTAGAGTATCCCTTCGCATTCCAATTTGGATTCCCACACCTCCATATTTACCTGTTTTCAACATGTCATAACGCTCTTTACTTGACCCTACTAATAACTTAGTATATGGATCAACAGGATTGAGCATCCCTTTGATACCAGATTTAATTATTTCTGCTTGGTTAATAGAATCCACATAGGTTTCTCTTAATTTGAAAAATGTGGTTTCTAGCATATCTAAATAATCACGAGTTTCCTCAGTGGTAGAGCGATCTAACTTTTTTTGAGGGCTCCCTTGAGATTTTTGCAGCTTTGAGTTTGGTAAAATCACCCCAATAAGCACAATGCTTAATATAAATCTTAAATAATTCATTTTAATTCCTCAAACTTTTCTGTCATTAATTGACAAATATTCTGAAAAACAGTGTCTACATCTTTTGATGCATCAATTTTTTCAATACGTTTTTCTTGTTGTAAAATTTCCAAATAACCATTACTAACTGATGACAAAAATCCATTCCCAGATGATTCCATACGGTCATCAGATTCTCCACTTCTGCGTGTAATTGACTCCTCCACCGATATATGGAGTAAAAATGTCAATTGGGGATATAGTCCATTAATTGCAAAATGGTTTAATTCTTTTAATAGCGCTACATCTAACCCCCGCCCAAATCCTTGATATGCAATGGTACTATCAATATATCGATCACAAATTATATACTTACCATCTTCTATTGCAGGATTTATTACCTCATTTACAAGCTGAGCTCTTGCAGATAAAAATAAGAGGGATTCAGAACTAGAAGATAGGTTTAAATTTTTTCTATCTAATAATATATCCCTTACCTTTTCAGAAACTGATGTTCCTCCAGGTTCACGCACAATGATATTTGGGATACCTCTTTCATCCAACCATGTAGATAACATTTTTATTTGCGTAGATTTTCCAGAACCATCAATCCCTTCAAATGTTATAAATCTACTACTCACGAAAGTGTATATCCTTCTTTTGCAATGACTAATACAAACTCACCCTTGGGAGATTTTTCACTAAAATATGAAATTGCATCTGCAACGGTACCCATGATGGTTTCTTCAAATTTTTTAGTAATTTCTCTACATACAGATATAATTCTATCTTCACCCATGTACATCGAAATATCATTAAGTGTTTTTTTTATGCGCATTGGGGACTCATAAATTACTACCGAAGATTGAAGAGAATTAAAAAATTCAAAGCGTGTTTTTCGACCTTTTTTCTTGGGCAAGAACCCTTCAAAGAAAAAGTGATCTGTTGGAAGTCCAGAAATAGAGAGTGCTGATATTACCGCTGAAGGCCCAGGAATTGAGACTACCTCAATATTACTAAGATGTGCCAAATGTACAACTCGGTATCCAGGATCAGAAATACATGGCGTACCTGCATCTGAAACCAATGCAATAGAATGTCCATCCAATAAAGATTCTACCAGCTCCTGTGCTCGATATTGCTCATTTCTTTCATGGTACGAAATACAACGATTGTCTATTTCAAAATGATTTAATAATCGTTTGGTAATACGTGTATCTTCAGCAGCAATTATGTCAACAGCAGATAACGTATCAATGGCTCGTTGAGTTATATCGGAAAGATTCCCAATGGGAGTTGCAACCACATAGAGAGTTCCTGGCACTATCGTAGAGAAGCTCTCACAGATTTACTAACAATATCCATAGCCGTATCAATATCTTCAGTCGTAACATTTAAATGTGGTCTAAAGCGAATTGCTTGGTCACCAGAAGTTAAGATCAATAGATTATTTTCCATCATTTTACTCCAAACATGATCACGTTCGGTTCCAGATGGCAAATCAAATGCAGCAAACAATCCAAGCCCTCGTGGATTGGTAACAAATCCAGGGAATTCATTGGCTAATTCTTTAATCTTATTTAATAAATATTCACCCTTAACTCGTGCATTATTAACTAAACTCTCATCACGAATCACTTCTAAAATAATTTTGAATCGCATCATATCGGTAAGGTTTCCACCAAAAGTTGAATTGATACGGCTAGATTCAGCAAATACATTTTTTTCTACTTCATCAATTCTGCTTCCAGCCAATGCACCGCAAACTTGTGCTTTTTTACCAAATGAAATCACATCAGGATTCACTGAATAATGTTCATGTGCCCACATTTTCCCAGTAATACCGATACCCGTTTGTACTTCATCAAAAATAAAAACTATTTCGTTTTCATCACAAATTTCTCGAAGCTGAACAAAAAATTCATCCCTAAACTGATGGTCACCACCTTCACCTTGAATTGGTTCAATTAACAGTGCAGCAATATCATCAGGATTTTTTGCAATAGCATCCTTAATTTGTGAAATCGCAACAGCTTCTCGCTCTTTTACATCTGCCAAAACATCTTCTGTAATTGGGAATTTTAAATATGGATTTTCAATGCGTGGCCAATCAAATTTCGGAAAATATATTGTTTTACGAGGATCAGAAGTATTCGTTAAAGAGAGCGTGTATCCAGAGCGACCATGAAATGCCTGTTTAAAATGAATAACTTGCAATCCCTTTTCGCCCTTACCAGCCTCTAAATTTTTACGGACTTTCCAATCGAATGCAATTTTAAGTGCATTCTCCACAGCCAAGGCACCACCTTCAATAAAAAATGCATGCTTCAAGTAATCAGGAATTGCAATTTCATCAAATACTCGGACAAATTCTGCATAATCAGAGTTATAAATATCAGAAAGGGTGGGCTTTGATAATGCCACTCTTCCTAATAAATCTTTATTCTCCAAAATTCGTGGGTGATTATACCCAATAGCTCCAGATGCAAACATGGAAAACATATCCAAATACTCTTTACCATTACGTTCGTCTACAATCCATGATCCATGACTTTTTTGTAAATCTTGAATGGTATCAAAACCATCGGCTAATATATTATTACCTAAAACTTCTCTTACTTTTTCAGCTGCTACAGACATATTTTTCCTTATAATTCGAATTTGATTCCTTGGGCTAAAGGTAAGTCTTTACCCCAGTTTATGGTATTGGTTTGACGACGCATGTAAACTTTCCAAGCATCTGAACCAGACTCTCTTCCGCCACCAGTTTCTTTCTCACCACCAAAAGCACCGCCAACCTCTGCACCAGATGTACCAATATTTACATTGGCAATCCCACAGTCACTTCCTTTATGAGAAAGGAAAGTTTCTGAATTCATCACATTTGACGTGAAAATTGCCGAAGACAAGCCTTGTGGCACATCATTATGCTGACGAATAGCATCATCTAAATCTTCATATTCTAAAATATATAGAATAGGTGCAAATGTTTCTTCTTGAACAATTTCAAAACTATTTTTGGCCTTTACAATGGTTGGTTCGACAAAGAATCCATCGCCATCAATTGCCTTTCCGCCGTAAATAATCTCAGCACCTTCACCTTTTGCTTTTTCTAGTGCATTTAAATAATCCTCAACAGCTGTACCATCAATGAGTGGCCCCATTAATGTACTGTCATCTAGAGGATCTCCTATTCTTACCTGTTTATATGCATTAACGAGCTTATTTACTAAATCTTCAGATTGAGACTTGTGTACTAAAATTCGACGTGTGCTGGTGCATCGTTGTCCAGCTGTCCCCACAGCACCAAAAACAATTGCAGGAACTACCAAGTCCATATTGGCCTCTGTATCAACGATAATAGCATTATTCCCACCTAATTCAAGGATAGTTTTACCCAATCGTTCACCAACAACACCACCAATTCGTTTACCCATTCGTGTTGAACCTGTGGCAGATATTAAAGGAACCCGTTTATCATTAATAAGTCGTTCCCCAATTGTTGAACCTCTTCCAATAATCAAACTGAAAATACCTTTATATCCATTTTTTTCCAACACTCTATTACACAGATGTTGGATAGCAATTGCACATAATGTAGTCTTTGAAGATGGTTTCCAAATGGCTACATCACCACATACGGCAGCAATAAATGCATTCCATGACCAAACAGCAACTGGAAAGTTAAATGCGGAAATTACACCCACAAGCCCTAATGGATGATATTGCTCATACATTCTGTGTAATGGTCTTTCTGAATGCATGGTTAAACCATACAACTGGCGAGATAATCCTACTGCAAAATCTGCAATATCAATCATTTCCTGCACTTCACCGTCGCCTTCGGCTTTAATTTTCCCCATTTCAAGGGCGACCAAACTACCCAATAAATCTTTTTTATCTCGTAATTCATTGGCCATTTCTAAAATTAATTGGCCTCGAATGGGTGCAGGTACCATTCTCCATTCTTCAAAAGCATCTTGGCTCTCTTTAATTACACGTTCATAATCATCTTCTGAACATTGATAGACCTTTCCCAATAACTCACCATTTGTGGGATTATATGATTCAATAACGCCCGCATCTTCAGTAGTTGACCACCATCCATTGATACAAGCCCCATAATTTATATCTTTAACGCCTAGCTTTTTTAAGATATCCATAATAAACCTTATTTTAATTATTTATATATTTTACTTAAAGTAATACTTAAACTTCCCAGCACCGTACATGATGCTGACTTTCATCATTCTTTAATTCTAATATGGGAGACTCAACTTTACATTTATCCACTACATTTTCGCAACGAGGATTAAAATGACACCCTTCTGGAAAATGCGTTGCACTGGGTACCATGCCTCTGATATTGTATAATTTCTCATCTCCACTATCCTCACCCATTTGAGGAATTGATGCTAACAATCCTTTTGTATATGGATGCTGGGGATTTTTAAAAATCTCTTTCACATTCCCCTGTTCTACGATTTGACCAGCATACATTACAATAACACGATCACATACTTCAGCCACCACCCCTAAATCATGGGTGATCATAATTACAGCCAAATTCAATTCTGATTGTAGTTTTTGAATCAATTCTAAAATCTGAGCTTGTATAGTAACATCCAAAGCAGTAGTGGGCTCATCTGCAATTAATACCTCTGGATTACATGATAATGCCATAGCAATCATTATGCGTTGACGCATTCCACCAGATAATTGATGAGGGTATTCATCAATTCGCTGTTCTGGTGATGGAATACTCACTAAACGAAGCATTTCTAATGCTTTTTCTCTGGCTTCTTCTTTATTTAATCCTTGATGGATTATTATAGCCTCTTCAATCTGATGCCCCACGGTAAACACAGGATTTAAAGACGTCATAGGTTCCTGAAAAATCATAGAAATTTTGTTACCACGAATTTCTCTCATTTCATCTTCTGGAATATCTAAAATGTTTCGGTCTTTATAAAGAATTTCACCACCAGCAAAAAAACCTGGTGGCTGCGGGATGAGTTTCATCATTGATAATGAAGTAACAGATTTTCCACAACCTGATTCTCCAACAATGCCTAATGTTTCTCCAGGAAATACGGAAAAACTCACGTCATCAACAGCATGAGCCACACCCTCATCGGTGTTGAAATAAGTTTTTAGATTTTTTACTTGAATTATAGGTTCCATAAAACGATGCTAATTGGCAAAAAAATAGCCCAGAAATTTACGGAAGTCTATGACTGGTTTTCACCTAATAATTGGGGGAATCATATGATGTTATTAAGATTCTGATATTGACTCAGGTTTATTTCTTGATGAATCCATGAAACTCCAAATAGCTAACAAGATTAACATAACCACCGATATTACGCTGGTAGCATAATTATATTGAGGAGAATTATGATGTATTAAATCATCGAAACGACCAATTAGGAGAGAAATTCTTCCCATTACGGCAAAACCAAATGATGCACCAAACTTTATCATTAAGAAATAAATCCCTACTTTGCTGATTTTGCCAACAACGCCTGTCTGTTCTTTTGAGAAGAAAAAATATACCAATCCAGAAATTGTACCAACAAACAAGATTAATCCATTTATAATAGACCACCAATCGCCACTCAGATTTACAGTAGATGCCTTAATCTGCAAAAGAACATCCGAGTTTAAAAATCCATAGAACCGAAGACCTGCCGCCATCCCTACAATGTAAGCAATTGCCCAACGGGCAAGCCAACCTAAGCTGGGGATTAATCGCAATAACATAAAAATACCCAAAATAAATGGAATGACATACATGGAGTTAATAGTTTCAAATCCTTGTATTCCACCTTTTGGAAAAATACTACGCTCTAACCACCCACCCAATGTGGTGATAAAATTGAAAATTTCATAAATAAAATACCATGCTTTGTACAATAAGTCCACATCTTCACCTCTCTCTAATTTGGGCCATAAGCGACCAAATAAATTGGGCTGAACTTGTTGCCAAAATGATATTACTGCCACATATCCTGCTGAAACTCCAATATAGAGATGTTCTGCTGCTTTATAAAATGGATTATCTTTATATAAATAACTAAAGATTGATAATGTGAGAAATACGCTTAACCATACACCAAATAATTCCATATCTACGACCCTCTCTTATTTGATTTGCGTGTGAGATAATATGTAATATTTCCAAATATAATCAGGAGTACTATAATCAAATGTGCCATGGACTGTGCAGCCATATTGATGGATGCTTTTCCAGGTTTGACTTTAATACCCTGCTTATGTAACTCTTCCTCCACCAATTGCTCATATTCAGCAGCACCTGGCATTCCAGAAAGAATCCCCTTAATCTGATCATTTTCAACATAGGGAATAATATCGGTTACCTGTATTGATGTACAACCTGTTGACATGGGAATATTATGGGGGTCGCACCCAAATTGGACCCACTCTTTTGAACCAGGATAGCCTGCACTTAAACTAAAGACAAAGTCAAAATCACTTAATTTATTTACGCTTTGCATCATTTCAATATCATTAATGTTATTACCCAGTAAATCTGCAGTATACATCATTCTAATATTTGATGCGATTCCCTTTACTACGGCCTCTCCACCAGGTTTATATCCTAAATTCACATAATCTATACCATATTGAAGACCAAATGTATTCTCCACTTCAGAAAATGCTTCTGTAGCCATAAAATTACCGTCGGGCCACAATGCCACTGCATATACTTGAATATCTTTCATAAATAAATGATTCAATAATGCTATTGAAGATGGATGAATCTCTGGCTTAGTACTGGGACCATATTCAAAGGATACCAATACCTTACTTCCATTATCTAAATTATTAATTTCATCAAATACACGTTTTGAATGTGCTGATGCTTTTATCGGTAATGTAAAATATTCTGGTACCAATTTGGGCAAGAGTACTGACAAACCAACAAAGAGAAATATTATTCGTCTATCCATAGAACCTAAAGTGATAAATATTTTTTTGACTGATTCCATAACTCTCCCTAAAATGGTCTCTCAATACCAAGAATGATTCTAAATGAAGTGGCAATAATTCCCAATGCAATACCCACCATTATGGCCCGTGATCCTGCAGCGGTAGGATAATCAAATATCCAATCTGACAAATTAGGTACACTGAGGAAATAAGGTGTTTGTTCTACCGCAGACCATCCGAAATACATGCCCATTATAGAAAGAAATACAATTCCGCCTGCAACAATCATAAAGAGATGCTGTTTTTGAGGCACAATTGGAGCAATTAACGCACCAAGACCAAACATCATTAATGTGGATACTACCCACCATGGAATCAAACCCCCAACGGGTACACGACCCAGCATAAGGATAATTCCTGCCACCAATAACAACGTTGCTTCAAAATTACGTATTCTAAATGCACGGTAAGATGCTGATGCTACAAAAAACGCCAACAGCGCAAACATTGTGGAAGATAGCGGTGTAAAAATATTAAAAAACATCCATGAAAATAATGATCCATCAATACTCACATGCGCTCCCCACTTTTTGGCATCAACGGAGGCAGAAGCACAATATGGACTTACCTTTTCCATAAATGAATGAGCACCTGATTCAGATTTAAAAATATGGGGAATTTCAAACGTATCCATTGAGCCTAAAATTTTATTTTTTAAAATATGTGCATCTGTATCTGGAGAGACTATCATTACCTCTTCTACAATTAAATTCACATCTTCATTATTAATATTGGTAAGTTCTACATAATTTGCTCCACGATAAAAGAATCCTGCAAAAATAGCAAACATAAATCCAACTACTGCTAAAATACTATATTGCCAATTTTTTTGCTTCTTTAGTACCTTTATCACTTGGAGTTTTAACATATTCAATGAGCCTAAGAATATTGCAAAAGATGCAATAATATCAAACCATTGTGTCGCATCATTTTCTACAAAGTTTTGTACCCCATCATGTTTTATGAAATGGCCAAATAATGTAAACAAACCCACACTAATGGCAATAAATAAGGGCATTTGTCGTTTTAAAAACACAATCTCTCCTTAAATAAATTTTAATAAATTATATGGAAATAATCCCAATTGATGGAGTATATCAAAGAGGAAAACAGTTACCATGGTAATCATCACCATTAACTTTACAATATCCTGCCCCTTTAAACTTCCCATCAACTCAGGTTGATTAGATAAATATGCACTGGCTGCAAAGAACTCTTCACCAATCAAGGTATAATCACATGCCGTAACAAAAAATGGAATCTGTGATGCTGAACCCGTTCCTGCAATTTGAATAGCACCGATGGAGTTTCCCGTTTCTGCTAAGATTAAAGATTCTGCATAAAACTTACCTTGATAAAAACATGCTGCAGGTTTTTCTCTCACCATTATTCCATTAACACCTGCTGCATAGGCAAACTGATCATCGGAAATATAATGCACCATATCATCATAATATAAATCTGGGCGCCCTGCACGAAGATAGGATTCTCGACATGCTTCACGACTGGCTTCCATAACAATGGCTTTACATGTAGGCACATTTAGGTCAGTTTCATATCGTGCTGTCATTTCTGACACATGCCCTAAAATATTAATACCTGCCACTGTATCTACTTGATCCATATCTGAAATCCCAGGTACATATAATACAGATTTCCCCATTTCTGTGGCACGACCCACAGCCTCTTCAATAGCTTTTAGCCCTGCAATAGGTCGCAAATAGAATTCACCCCCTGATTCTGCCATTTTTATATAGTAGTATAAAATAAATGATACTCCTACTACACTGAAGAACATGGGAAAGTTATTGGCTTCAAATATCTTTCCTTGCCCATGCCAATACACAGGCATAATTACTATAAAAGCAATTATCAATTTCAATAATCGTTTATTCATTTATCCTCCATAGATTGAGGTGTTTGAGAAAGTTTTGCAGATTTCTCTAATTGCTGAATTAAATATTCTACATTGTCTCTTTCTTCTAAAATTTCTGCATATTTGTAATAGGAGTGTCCCTGAACAAATACGGTAATAATGGGACCGAAAAATACCATTAATTGACTCCCTAAAAAAGATACATATTTTGTCATTTCTAAAAAGAAAATTGCAGGGGTTGTCAATCCATGACTTGAAATTTTTTCAGCAAGCACATCTAACTCTTTTTGGACTGACATGTGAATGTGATTCATTTAATGTAAAATTAATTCTAAATTTGCACGTGGTATGGTAACCATCTCTCCATTGTCAAACTCAACATTTGCCACACGTACCATGGTCTCTGATTCCATTTTCATTAGCGGTGCTGGCAAGTCAATAACTTTTCCTACGTGGCCAAAATAAGGTGCCCGAATTATTCGCACCGGTGAACCTTCTGAAATAATCATATCTGCCTCACTTAATGTGGTCTCAGGCATATCTTTTGTATGTGGTATAATGACTTCTGGACGAATAACACCGGCTCTAATTTGAGTTGATCCATTTATGGATGCAAACTCACCATCAAATTCTGAAAATAAATCAAATGTACCTTTTGCCATGGCAATACTCCCAAATCCTTCGGTAATCATGAGTGAAATTCCAATCTCTTCAGAACCAGTTACAGCCACACCTAAATTGTACCCCAATATAGTGGATAAGTCATCATAATCAACACCACCCACAACTATTCCTTTTACACCAACTTCCTGTGCTTTTTTAAATGCATCTAAAGTAATATGTGAACCGCCAATGATTATTCTACCTTCGTATTCATCCTTTATATCATGAATGGTTAACGGTAAAGTTCTATCATCTACGGCAATATGAGTGCGTCCTTTATTTTCTCCACCTATGCCTAGAATACCTTGAACTAATGCCCCAGAAGTATTGATAATCACCCCTTCTTCTGGAATAACATCTTCAATGGTACCTGCACTAAAAGCATCCACTTCAATAGGAATGGGTGGTTCAGATAAAAGTGCCTGACCCGTAACATTGGAAACATTGGCTAATAGTCCATCAATAGGTGATTTGAGCTGACTTTTAAAAAATCCAAATATACCCTTACTCTCAGCAATAATTTGACCTTTAGATATTTCTTCATCAATTTCAACTAACATGCAATCTGGAACGGTATCTGCTTCCACGTTTAACTGTCGTGCCACATTGAGCATTTGAACATTCCCAGGTATATTTGTAGATGCAATAATAGTATTGGCATCTACAGTATCTCCCTTTTCTACATGCACTTCACCTTTTAATGGAAGTTGACGTAATTTCTGTGAATGTGTTTTGGTTAATACTTTTAGCCCTGGTGTATATGATTGAGACATTATGCGTCCTCTGGATATTCTTGTGTTGATAAGGACCATGTGTTTAATGCATCAATTCGGGTGGTCATATCTTTACTAATTGAAAAGGGTTGGCGACCTCTACCATCTAAAATGATGCCCACAACACCACCAAAAACTTTACAGGATAAACCTTCATTTACACCGGCACCAATGTCTATTCCATTTGCGGGTTTGAATGTAGCCGTATACCCTTCATATTCTGCAGGGATTATTTTCATTTCACCAAAATGAAGTTCACCCAATTCTTTTCCAGTAGGTAGATCAATTTCATATTCCATGAGTATTTGGGAATTTTTCAACATACCCACCGGTGCAATACATGTACCTAAACGTACCAGACAATCTTTTTCAAATACTTCCACTGCAGCTTGGGTATGTACCGTTGAAAGTACACCCAATTGGGGCATCATGAAGATGGAATCTACTGCCAATTGAGTTATACTCTCTGGTAGAAATGCATCGATAAGCATACGGGCGGCTTGTTCACGCCGAGGTGCATGTGATAACACTCCCCCTGAACCCACAAGTAAGTCTAAATCCATTAAATTTACCAGCGTTTGCCCTGATGAAGTTTGCTCAAATGCATCTGAAATTGTACGTTCTTGCTGAACCCCTTTTAGACTCACTGCAAATTCTTTATGTTGCTCAAATGATAATCGTAATGCCTCACGGGCAATGGCTTGTTCAATTTTTAAGGCTTCTAATGATTGTGGGATGGTGGTCGGACGAATCATTTTATTGGCAATGCGATTGGTAATTTCTTTTTCATCCATTTCATACGATACCCATCGAGCCACATTGGGAATCCCTGCCTCTGCCAATACATTGCATACTGAATAACTCATGCCTAAATTTGCACTTACAGTACGATTAAACTGCCCCTCAAATACGGAAAATACATCGGTGGTTGCACCCCCAATATCCACACCCACAACAGATATATTCTCTTGGGCTGCAATTTTTTGAATAATTTCTCCCACTGCACCAGGCGTGGGCATAATAGGTGCATCTGTCCAACTCATGAGTTTTTTGTACCCCGGTGCTTGGGCCATCACATGTTCCATAAATAAATCATGGATTTGATCCCGGCTGGGTTGAAGATTCTCATCCTCTAAAGTAGGGCGAATATTATCCACCATGGTTAAATCTGTAATTTCACCCAATCGCTCATGTATAGCATCTTGAGCTTTATTATTACCTGCATAAATCACGGGGAGTTTATAATTAATACCCAAACGAGGTTTGGGGTTTGCCGCTTCTAATACTTCAGCCAATTCTACCACATGTGATACGGTTCCCCCATCAATGCCTCCTGATAGTAAAATCATATCTGGGCGAAGTTGACGAATTCGTTTGACTTTTTCATGATATAATCGGCCATCATTGGATGCCAATACATCCATTACAATGGCACCTGCACCTAAGGCTGCACGTTGGGCAGATTCTCCTGTCATACTTTTAACCACACCCCCCACCATCATTTGTAATCCACCGCCAGCAGAACTGGTTGAAATATAGATGTCCACACCATCATCACCAGATGCAGGGGTTTGAATGTCTTCTCCATTAAGGATATGACGACCCGATAACTCTTCTAACTCCATGATGGCATTGAGTACACCCCGCGTTACATCTTCAAATGGAGCTTCTACCGTAGTGGGTGCTTCTCCCCGATGGGTTAGCCGATATTCACCATCTATTTTTTGTATAAGGATTGCTTTGGTTGTGGTTGAGCCACAATCTGTGGCCATGATAATATTTATATTCTCACCATTAATATTTTCACTCATAGCGGATAATTTAGGATGATTACTTTATTGGATGGAGTAATTATTTATGCTAAAAAAGTTAGGATGGATTCTCTAATATTATATTCACTAATTGAACAATATCTAAGATGTCAATAATAGTATCACTATTTATATCTGATGCATGGTATTCCCATTCATTGGGAGGTTCACCCAAGATAATATTTACCATGCTGACGATATCTAATATATCAATAGTATTATCTTGATTCAAATCACCAGGTGAAAATACAGTAAACTGATTCACATAATAGGCTCCCATATCTGCAATGGTTCCATCAGGGTCAAGGGGTGAATTGGGATCACCCGCATCTATACAGGGTGAGTTTTCTTGTAATCTATAATCTAGATTTTCTGCATCTACAAATAATGGGTCTGCATCAATATTATGTTCAAATTCTAGTATTGTGGAGGTACCTGTTAGAGATTCAATTGACATTTCTAAACTTTTTATAGGGTAATTCTATAGACTTATTATTCATTGGAGATGATGAATAACACTCCCCTCCTCAATCTTATCCTACGCCTCAACCTTAATCTCAACCTCAGGCTCAGGCTTAACATTAATCAATTTTTCAATCGAGGATCAAGGGCATCTCGCAGGCCTTCACCTAAAAGATTATAGACGGTAACGGTAATAAATATGGCGGTCCCTGGGAATACAGCCATCCACCATGCATAGGTGGCACCGCGGGCAACAGAAAGAATAGACCCCCATGACACCGTTGATGCAGACCCGAAGCCTAAAAAGCTCAGTCCTGATTCTGTGAGGATGGCAGAGGCAATTCCAAAAGCCGCAATGACCAATACGGGTGCAATGGCATTGGGAAGTACATGTCTAAATATAGTTCGCATACTGGAAAAGCCCAAGGCCTCTGCAGCCGTAACAAAATCCATATTACGGACTTTTAAAAATTCTGCACGGGTAAATCGTGCTACCGATGGCCATGATGTTAACCCAATAATGACCATAATGAGCCAAATTCCCCCACCGGGGTAAAATGCCACAACGGTAACAATAAGGAAGAATGTGGGGATAGTCATCGTAATTTCAATAATTCGCTGTAATAGGATGTCAGCAATACCGCCAAAATATCCTGCCAATGCCCCAAAGAATACACCAATAAATATGGCAATACCCATAGAAATAAGTCCTACTGCAAGTGCAGTCCGGGTACCGTGAATCATCCCACTCAGTACATCTCGTCCAATTTGATCTGTACCTAACCAATGACCTGGTCGTGGAGAATGAAAACGTGCTTTATAGTCTAAACTTGTGGGTAAATAGGGTACAGGTGGCCATATAACCGAATCATAATCTATGTTTTTCCAATCTGCATTGAGCAATTGAGGTTGCCATTTAGATAATCCCATTTTAATGGTATATTCTTTTACAACGGGGAAGTATCGTTCGCCATCAATAACACAGGTAAGAGGTTTATCATTGGCAATAAAATCTGCCGTCAGTGCAATGACAAATATACTAAAGATGATATACACAGATACCACTGCAGGGGTATTCTTTTTGAATTGCCGAATAACAATTTCTCTATATGATTGACCCTTTTGACTCATGAAGATTTACTCTCAAATGTGATTCGCGGATCAACCACTGAATATAATAAATCAGCCAGCAGTATACCAATTAATGTAAGCACTGCAGATATGGTAAATACAGCCATCACAATAGGGTAATCTCTTGAGGTTATGGCCTCAAAGGCTAAAGAGCCCATTCCCGGGATGGTGAAAATAGTTTCGATAATCACAGAGCCACCAATCATAGCCGGTAAAATATATGCCAATATGGTAATAATAGGGATAAGTGAATTTCGTAATGCATGTTTATATATTACAATATTTTCTGACAATCCCTTTGCACGTGCAGTACGGATATAGTCTTGGCGAATAATCTCCAACATACCCACCCTCATTTGTCGAGAAAGATATGCAAAACTACCATACGTATATACCGTAACAGGTAATACCATATGCCAAGATAAATCCATTATTTTACCCATGGTTGATAATGAATCATAATTATTAGAATAGAGTCCTGCATAGGGGAACCAATCAAAGAAATCACCACCCCCAAAGAAGATAATCATCATGGTTCCAATCCAAAAATTAGGTAAAGAATAGAGGATGAATACGGTAACAGTACTAATTCTATCCCACAATGAATGTTGATTTACCGCTGAATAAATCCCCAATGGTATGGCAATGAGATATGCTAAAAAAGTTGATATTAAGTTTAAGGATAGAGTGATGGGAATCCGTTCTTTTATTTTATCCAGTACGGGTTGATTATCTCTAAAAGATTCACCAAAGTCTAATTTTAAAACATTGGCGGTCCAAATATGATATTGGTTTTGTGTTCCATTCCATCTAAAGGTTAATCGACTCCACAATGATTGAGGGGTGTCTCCACGCTCATTTTCAAACATGGTGATATAAAAAAGTGGTTTATCTAGATTCCATTGTTTACGAATTAGCTCTATCATCTTTTCATTTAAATCTCTACCTTGCCCTGTAGATAATCCTTGAGATGAACCCACACCTGCCTTTAATTCAGCTGGATCACCTGGTGCTAACCGAGAAATTGCAAAAGACAATACGGTAATCACAAATAATGTGGGAAAAACAAGAAGTATGCGTCTGATGATGTAGTTGAGCATTAGTTTAGGTACTTGGTTTCAGGTTTTAGAAATTAGTAATTATTTAGAATATTTCTGAATTGATGATGGTACCCACCACTCTTGCAAATCATATCCAGGTCTGAATGGGTATATATCAATACCTTTGAATCGCTTATGATGGACAAGATGGGATTTTGAACACACCAAAAATGTATATGGTTGCTCCTCATGGAGAATTTCTTGGAATTCTAACATGAGTTCTTTTCGTTTTTCTGCATCAAATTCTTTTCGATTTTTTTCAATAAGTACATCTGCACGATTATGTTTAAAACTTACCGAATTTGACCCTCTCCCCACTGCTTGAGATGAATGGAATACTTGATATGGGTCTGGGCTATCCACACCAAATACCCATCCCAATATCATAGCGTCAAATTTATGATCACGAACATTATCCAAGTACACAGACCATTCCATAGTATGAACATCCGCAGAAATACCCACTTTTCGCAGCTCTTCCACCATAATTAAACCAATTTTCTTGCGAATTTCATTACCCTGATTGGTTTTAAATTCAAATGAAAAGGGAGTCAATTTTCCATCAATGACTTTATCTAAAATCCCATCATTATCAGAGTCGTTCCACCCCGCTTCTGCTAAGAGTTGTTTTGCCTTTTCAGGGTTAAACTCCCATGCTTCAATATTATGGTTAAATTCTGGGCGCTTATAATATACACTACCAATGGCAGGTTTGGCTTCGCCATAGTATAAAATTTCAGTAATCTTATCACGATTACACAAATGTGTCATGGCACGTCTTACTCGCTTATCTGCAAAAATAGGATGTTCATTATTCCACCCAATGTAAGAGTAGTTGGGGTAGTAGTAGGATTCTTTACTATTGTTTTTATTGAATTTTGCAGAATTAGTTTGATTAAAAAATAACTCAGGAGGTAGGCTTCGTATAAGATCAATTTCTTGGGCTTTTAATCCCGTGAGGGCTGCATCATATTGCTTTACTGTTTTATAAACCAATTTTGATACTAAGTTTAAGTTTTGTTTTTCAGATGCACGCCAATAATTATCACTTTTTTCTAAGATAATTCTGTCATCGGTACGCCATTCTTTAAATACATACGGCCCCGAACCAACTGGATTTCGAGATACTTCATGGCTATTAAAGAAGTCTGCAAACATATATGCAGGTTCATTTTTAAAGGTTTCTAGAGAGGCGTTTTCTTCAGTGAATTGGTGAAGTAATTTATTTAAATCATCAAAGGAGTAATTATCCATATATCCATTGGGGTCATACACATGCTTGGGAAGCACATATAACTCAGCACCAATAAATACTTCATGCTTAAAATAGACTTCACTACAGGTAAACTTTACCGTATAAGGATCACCATTTACTAATTCAACTTTTGACACATCTTTATAATAATTTCGAAGGGGTGCAGCATCGGTAAATGGATTTTTAATAGACTTTAAGCTAAATATTACATCTTCGCCTGTTAAGGGTGTACCATCAGAAAAGGTTACATCTTTTCGCAATGTAAATGTATATGTTTTCTTATCTGCTGATACTGTGGGGCGTGATGTGGTGATTTGAGGAACATATTCTAGAGTTTTATTATCTTGAACCAACATACCTTCAAATATATTATTTGCATAAATATAGGTTCCACCAGCACCAGTAGATGTAAATGGATTTAAGCCATCTGTATCACTGAGCTCATGAACAATTATCCAATCGCCCCCATGGTCTTTGGGTTGCATATTGGTTGTATCTACTTCCCATGATGACTGAGCAGAATCATCACCTCCACAATTGAAAAATAAAAATGAAATACTAAAGAGTATAAAAAATTGGGTTTTCATATATACCTTAAATTAAATGTGAAAATTGTAAATATAAATATGTGAGGGGTGCAGCCACTGCTAAAGAATCAAAACGGTCAAGTATTCCCCCATGACCTTGAAGATAATCACTGGTATCCTTTACACCGGCTTCACGCTTGAGCAGAGATTCAGCAAAATCACCCAGTTGACTTAATCCACCAGTAATAACACCTATTATAATAATATCATTTAGTTGCAGCCAATCTCCATATACACCGTTGTAGAACATAACCATTAAAAATAAAATTGAGCCTACAAGCCCTGCAATACTGCCTTCCCATGATTTTTTAGGGCTTACGGATGGAAGTACTTTATGCTTTCCAAGTTTAGAACCAAATATAAAGGCAAATGTGTCGCAAATCCATACCGATACAAACATAGAAACGGTAATAATAAAACCATACTCTGGAATTAAACGCACTGAAACTAAAGCAGCTAATAATAAACCCAGCCAAATAAGTCCAAAGTTTAGGGTTGCAATATTGAGAAGTGGCTTCTTTTCTCCTCGAAATATTTCAAAAAATAGAGAGAGCAGTCCAACGATGATTAATATGGGTAGCTTTAATTGGGGCTCACCACTTACATCAGCATAAATAAGTGAGAATATACCCAAAAGTAATAACCATTTTAGTGGGTTTCCCCCATGCTGCTTGGCCAAGTCGGCCAGTTCAATTCCACCCAATAGAATGAGTGCAGTAAATAGGCCGGCAAACCAAAATCCCCCTTGCCACATAACAAAGAGTAATGATGGTACACCAATAAGGTTTACCAATGTGCGTGATTTTTTGTTTTCTGTGATTGCCATTTGATTAAATGAAAGACGCGAAATTTACAGAATTCTCCTTGCCATGACAAAGGGTAGAAATTAATTGATTATATACAATTTAATAATCTTATTTATCCAAGTCTGTACCGCATAATTTGCAATAGTTGGCATCTTCTTTATGATCTTCATTTCCACAGCCGGAGCAAACATTATGCTTTAGTTTATGTGCCATCGCCGTGAACTCTGCCGTAATAATTCCTGTGGGTACCGCAATGGTTGCATAACCCACAATCATAGCAAAAGACGCCAGGACTTGTCCCCATTCAGTTTGAGGAGATATATCGCCATAGCCCACCGTGGTAATGGTTACAATAGCCCAATAAATACTTCGAGGAATACTGGTAAATCCGTTGGACTCACCTTCAATTAAATACATGACTGAACCAAAAATTATGACCAACGCCATAAGCCAAAATAAAAATACTGTAATCTTGCGACGAGATGCAAATATGGCTTTCATGAGCAAATTCGCTTCAGAGATATAGAGTATGAGTTTCATGATTCTGAAAATACGTAATACGCGAAGAATACGAATGACAGAAAGGTACCGACTTGACGGTAAAAATATACTTACATAGGTGGGCAGTATGGATAATAAATCGATGATGCCATAAAAACTTCGGATATACGAAATGGGTTTTCCAATACAATATATTCTCAAGAAGTATTCAATGGTAAAAAGAATGGTAAAGAACCATTCCAGTGCATACAATTCTTTACTATATTGATGATGATAAAACTGCACACTATCTACCATGACCACAGCCGTACTCATGAGTATGCTTAAAATGAGGATTAAATCAAATGCCTTCCCTGCTGGCGTATCTGATTCAAATATTATTTCGTAGAGTTTTGATTTCATAAAATCATGATAATTTAGACGTTTATTTATCTTTTAGGCATTAAAGATTTTAAAATAATTATAAATATATAGAGAGTAAAGTTTATTTAGATAGAAATAACCCCTCGAGTAGAGGGGTTATAAATTAAGTATCTATTTTTTGCAACATGGTTTCACACAATTCGCTCCGCAAGGTGATTTTTCTAATGATTTTGCACATGGGGCAACCTGACTTGACTGGTTAGTACAAGAAGTGTTACAGCTTTTCTTACAACAGGTTACACTGATTACCGCATATGTGAACACCGCTAGAAATAAAAACTTCCACAATAAATTTAATTTATCTTTCAATTCCATTATGATTTCCTTTAATTAATAATTATTTGAGCTGAAATTTACACCAACTTCACCTGACTCATAGCTGACTATTTGTGTTCATTTTCAGCCTACTTACAACTTATAAGATTTTATCAAGGATACAAAAAACCCCTCAAATTGAGGGGTAAATAATGTGGTGCGTCCATTACGAAAAACATAACTCCCATTTTTGGTCAATTAGAGAAATCCGTAACTTCTGTAACTCCTTAATATTAAGTATGTTACAGTTATGTTAGACTAT
>CAYFMU010000004.1:33865-120030 GCA_964344315.1 uncultured bacterium
AGTGGCTACCTAATATTACAGGAGTTTGAACCTGTCTTGGTGGGCGATGAGAGACTCGAACTCCCGACTTCCTCCTTGTAAGGGAGGCACTCTGAACCAACTGAGTTAATCGCCCGTTTTATGTAATTATTTTTGGTTCTTTTTACCTGAATCTGGTAAAATGCCAAGAGTTAATTTTATAGCTTCTTCTACGTCTTTTACAAAAGTAATTTTCAAATCTTTTTTTACTTTTTCAGGAATTTCTTCCAAATCTTTTTCATTTTGTTCTGGAGCCATAATATGCGTAAGTCCTGCACGGTGTGCCGCTGTAGATTTTTCTTTTAATCCACCAATAGGTAATACATTTCCACGGAGTGAAATTTCGCCAGTCATTCCAAAGCCAGACTTTAGGGGTTTATTGGTGAGTAGTGAAATGATTGCCGTCACCATAGCAACCCCAGCAGATGGTCCATCTTTTGGAATAGCACCTGCAGGCACATGCACATGAATATCCCACTTTTTGTAGAAATCTTTAGCAATTGAAAATCGCTCAGCATTGGCACGTACATAAGAAAATGCTGCCTGTGCTGATTCTTTCATCACATCGCCCAATTTACCGGTGAGTTTCAGTATTCCTTTACCGGGCATTTTTGAGGCTTCAATAAATAGAATATCACCCCCGAAGGCAGTCCATGCTAATCCCACTACCACACCAGGTTTATTGGTTCGTTCCGCCACATCAGATATGAATTTTTTAGGCCCTAAATACTCATATACCTTTTCTTCATTAATATCAATGGATTGGGGTTTATCAACTAAAATATCTTTAGCTGTTTTTCTACACAAATTAGCAAGCTGACGTTCTAAATTTCTAACGCCTGCCTCACGAGTATAGGAGTCGATAATTAGTTTTAGTGCATCATCAGAAACACTAATTTCATTATCTTTTAACCCATGCTCTTTAACCTGTTTGGGTAATAAATGGCGCTTTGCAATTTCAACCTTTTCATCTTGGATATACCCTGTGTATTCAAGTATTTCCATTCTATCACGTAATGGGCCTGGAATTCTATCAACACGATTTGCTGTTGTAATAAACATCACATTAGAAAGGTCAAAATCAACTTCTAGATAATGGTCATTAAATGAAAAATTTTGCTCTGGATCCAATACTTCTAATAATGCACTGGATGGGTCTCCACGAAAATCCATACCTAGTTTATCAATTTCATCCAGCATAAAGATTGGATTATTGGTACCTGCTTTTTTTAGACTGGCAATGATACGACCGGGCAATGCACCAATATAGGTGCGACGATGTCCACGTATTTCTGCCTCATCTCGTACTCCACCCAATGAAATACGAACGAACTCACGACCCATGGCTTTTGCAATAGATTTACCAATGGATGTTTTACCCGTTCCTGGGGGGCCTCCAAAGCAAAGAATCGGGCTTTTCATGCGCTCACCTTCTTTTTTACGAGAACGCTTTAAATTACGAACGGCTAAATGTTCTACTATTCGCTCTTTAACTTTATCTAAACCATAGTGATCAGCATCCAATATTTCAATGGCATGCTTTATATCTTCATTATCTTTGGATTCTTTCTTCCATGGAAGCTCAACCAACCAATCTAAATAAGTTCGTGAAACCGTATATTCTGGCGATTGTTGTGGAATTTTTTGCATTCTATTTAATTCTTTACGTGCAACTTTTTCCACTTTTTCAGGCATTTCAGCAGATTTTATCTTTTCATCCAATTCTTCAATTTCAACGCCTACACCCTCTTCACCAAGCTCTTTTTGAATTGCTTTTAGTTGCTCACGCAAATAATATTCTCTTTGGGATTTTGAAATTTCGTCTTGAACATCGGACTGAATTTTTTCACCCAATTCGATACGTTGAATTTCTCTGTTCACCACAACGGTGGCTTTTTCTAATCGCTCCTTGATGTTCATTTCATCCAAAACTTCTTGCTTCTCAGAAGTGGATATATTCATCATTGAAACGGCTAAATCTGCAATCTTTGCAGGATTATGTACTTTATTAATATTGGTAGCTTGATCTTTAGAAAGATAGGGTGCAATTTCTATAAGTTTATTGAATATTTTTTGAAGATTTGATCCAATAGCTTCAAACTCAATACCACTTTCCGTTTCTTCTTTCAAGCGAGTCACAAGACCTTTAAAGTAAGGTTGATCTTGTGTGAAACTTTTAATTTTTACCCGTTCGATACCTCGTACCACAGCAGACTTAGATTTGTCTGGCATATCGAACACTTTCATCACTGTTGCTAAAGTACCAATTTCGTATAATTCATTGCCTGTGGGATTTTCTACAGCACCATCTTTTTGGGCAATTACAACAATATACTTTTGTTTTTCGTCAGCCAAGTCCTCAACTAACTTTAGCGATTGCTCTCTCCCCACATAAATTGGAATCATTTGTTGTGGAAATAAAACCGTATTGCGCAATGGCAGTATAGGATATATCTCTAATACCTCATCATGAGCATTTTCTTGTACTTTAACTTCTTCTGACATTGTACTCCAATATTGGATAAAAATTTACAATTATTTCATTGGCAAACACCATGCCAATTAAAAATTTATTATTATGTTCATGTAGATTTGACAGACTATCTTGAAGATTCAATTTGTTTAATGACAGAAAGGGCTTGAACCGTAACCCACTCACTTTCTACTGGCAATTTGCTTATGGCCATTGGATAGAATCCATTCTCTAATTGTTGCTCAATCATCCATGAATACATTTTTTTAAATTGTGGATTTGATGGATTATAGCCTGCATTTGCTAGAATTTTCAATACTTTCAATGTTCCACCTGCAAACATCATAACTGGATCTGCAGCAGTACTAAATTTATTCCATGCATCTCTTTCAGGTAACAATGTACTCTTATTATCTAATTCCTGATTTTTTAATAAAAACTCACATGCTTTCTTTAAACTCTCAGATTGGCGATATCCTTTTTTCATAGAAATAAGTAAAGCAATTTCGGCAGTAGTCCATATACATGATTGAAGTTTACTATAGCTTTCACCTTTAGGAACATTTGCTCGATGCAACCACCCACCATCATCTCGTTGACGTTTTAACACCCACTGTAAACCTCTATCTACATGGCGGTTATCTCCCATGCCTAATTCCATAAGTAATCTTAAAGCATGTGCATGATGATGATAATACAGAGGGAAACGTCCATCTTTATTTTGAAATTTCATAAATTCAACCACAAATCCACCCATACCTTTAAGATGTTTTGTTCCTCCTCGAAATACAATTTGGTGCAGTACTTTTAAATATTCAAAAAATAAAACATCTTTTGATTCCGTAGCATCACTAACTCCAGGCAATTTCGGTATTTCTTCATTCATAAGTTGTTTCATTTTTAAGTGAGTAAACACAGGCTTTTCAATTAGCCTATACAATGAATGGGGAAATCTCAAATCATAGAGATGAAACAGGGTTTGAATGACCGTATTGGGGCTACCCTGTTTTATAAGTTTTTTGATGGGATTAATCTTACATTTATCTATCCATGATGGATGTAGATTTAGATTATCTATAATAATTTTTCGTTCTAATTCAACAGGATTTTTCTGTTTTTCAGGCTTTGGAATATCCTGATTTCTAGATTTAGGTTTATTGAATTTTCGTTTTTGATGCTTCATAATTATTGAGGTAAAAGATGACAAACTACGCACATTTGTTGGGGTAAATGTGCAATTTTAGGTGCTTTGGGTAAACCTTCAATTTTTGCACCCATCTGATGACATTTTAAACAGCTTTCTTCATTAATATATTGCTGATGAGGTCCATTTTTTACCTCCGAGAATAATGGATTTAAATTAGGGGCATATTTAGGAATAAGCTCTACACCATTAAATGATTTAGGAGCACTATTTTCATCAAATGCATTGGCATGATTTACAGAAACAATTCCTACAACAACAAAAATAAAAAGCATGATAAAAATGACAGTAAACTTAGACATGAGAAGATTCCACCCCATACATTTTGGCTTGTTCATCAGCATGATAAGATGAGCGAACTAATGGACCTGATTCTACCACTTTAAATCCCATCTCTAAGCCTTTTTCTTTATACATGTTGAAAATATCAGGATGTACAAATCGCTCAACAGTTAAATGATTTTTTGTGGGTTGTAAGTATTGACCTACATTAAATATTTCTACACCAATATCTGCCATTTCTTTCATGGTTGAAAGTACTTCATCGTCAGTTTCACCTAAACCCACCATGAGCCCCGTTTTAGTTAATAATCCGAATTTAACGGATTGTTCAAGGACTAACTTAGTTCGTTGCCAATTAGATTGTGTTCGTACAGATTTTGAAATTCGCTCCACACATTCAACATTATGTGAAAAAATTTCTGGCTGAGCATTGAATACTTTCTCTAAAGATGGTGTATGCCCTTGAAAGTCTGGAGTCAATACTTCAACCGTACAATTAGGCACATGACTATGTATCTGAGAAATGGTTTCTGCCCAAATAGTAGCACCGAAGTCATCTTTTAAATCATCTCTATCTACAGAGGTAATGACCACATGTTCAAGTCCCATATTCTTTATCGCTTGGGCTGTACGAAATGGTTCCATTTCATCATACAATGGGGGTTTGCCTGTTTTTACTGAACAAAATCCACATGCACGTGTACAAGTGTCTCCCAAAATCATAATGGTGGCAGTCTTTCGACTCCAACATTCATATATATTAGGGCATCGAGCTTCCTCACATACCGTATTCAGCTTTTGCGTAGTCATTAATTCTCTCACCGCAGAAAAATGACCATCTGTTTTTAACTTAATTTTCAGCCAATCAGGCCGTTTTTTATGGGTATTCCCTGACATTAAATTTTAATATCACTTCCATTGAACTGCTCGATAAGTTCAGTTACACGTGATAAAAATCGAGTACCATAGGCTCCATCAATTAACCGATGGTCATAGCCCAAAGTAATATACATCATACTTCTGATGGCAACAACATCACCAAATTCTGTTTCTTTTACAACGGGTCGCTTATTAATTGAACCTACACTTAAAATTCCCACATTTGGTTGATTAATTATTGCCATTCCAAACAAGCTACCAAAAATTCCAGGATTTGTTACTGTAAATGTTGAGCCAAAAATTTCATCTGGTTCTAATTTATTTTCACGAGCGCGAGTAGCTAAATCTGCTGTTGCTCTGGTAAGACCTAAAAAGTTTTTCTCTTCAGATGCCTTAATTGCAGGTACAATTAAATTATTATCAGGTAATGCTACTGCAACACCCATATTTATATTTTGATGATGAACAATATTATCCCCATCAATTGAAGCGTTGAGTAATGGAAATTCTTGAATCGCTTTAATACATGCATCTAATATCATGGGTGTATATGTGAGTTTAACCCCATATTTTTCCACAAATGCATCTTTATGTGATGCTCTATAATTCACCATATTGGTAACATCGACTTCAGTGGTAGAATATACATGCGGAGAGGTTTGCTGTGATGCCACCATATGCTCTGCAATTTTTTTACGCATTCGACCCATTGGCTCAACTTTATTTGAAAGAGATTCAGCTTGAACAGTAGGTTGAACTTGGGGTTTATGAGGTAATGGTGCCACTTGTGGTTGAGATTGCATAGAAGCCCCCCTACTCTCAATATAATTTAAAATATCATGTTTATTTACACGACCGTTATTCCCACTACCTTCAATAGAATCCAGCTCTTCAATGGAAACACCTTCTGCTTTGGCAATTGATTTAACTAAAGGGGAATAAAACTTATTGCTTATAAATTCAGATTTTTCAGGTTGAGGTACTGGAGTGGATGGCACATCAACAACCACGTCCTTAATTTCAGGTTCTTCCGTTGAGGGTTCAGCTTTTGGTTGTACCGATTCACCATCTGTAGCAATTCTAGCAATTACTGTACCCACTTCAACCACATCATTTACACTGAATAATAATTCGGATATTACCCCAGCTGATGGCGACGGAACTTCAGAGTCTACTTTATCAGTGGAAATTTCCAATAATGTTTCATCTAGTTGAATGGAATCCCCTACATTTTTTTTCCATTCTAAAATTGTACCTTCAGTAATTGATTCTCCCATTTTGGGCATAATTACATCTACTGCCATTATTTCTCCTTTAATTCAGATTCTACAATCTGCCTTTTAAAATTTATATTCATCTGTGAATTCTTAAATTTTTCCAAAAGATGTGCTTGTAATTTTTCATATACATCTTGTTCATATTGAAATTCAATAGGGCACGAAACTTCGAATGTTATACATAATTTTTCGTTTATATCACCACTCAGGCGTAAATCTTGAATTCCCAAATTTCTCCATTGTGAAATTACTGAATTTATTACATCCACAACTTCTGATTCTAATTTACCATCCATCTTTATAGGATCAACATGAGTAACTACATCTGCAAACAATGCATCTCCCAATTCCTTTTCAACAGAATCTGCGATAAAATGTAGTTCTTCCGCAGAATGCAAATCACTTACCTCAATATGAAGGGAAATGAACTTTTGTGTTCCATATTGATGTACAATAATATCATGAACATTTAAAACATATTTTACCGAAAGGGCTATTTGTTTTATCTGTTCGATATAGGCTTTGCTGGGAGGTCGTCCTAATAAATCATCAACTGCATTTTTTGCTAATTCAAAACCGGTATAGAAGATAAATAAAGAGACTGCAATGCCCATATAACTATCTATAAAAGGATATCCAAATTGTGCAGAAATTAGCCCAACAATTACCAATAAAGACGACCACACATCACTTTTATGATGTAATGCATCAGCCCGTAGTGCATCAGAATCAATGGCATCACCTAACTCAAAACTTACCCGCGCCATTATCTCTTTAATCAATATAGTTACACTCACTACTCCGATCATCCAAGGAGTAATTACCAATGTTTCTTCATTGAATATTCGGTAAATCGATGTTTTAAAAAACTCAATTCCAATATATCCTATAATAAATGATATGATAAGAGATGCAAGGGTTTCAGCACGACCATGACCGTATGGATGTTCTGCATCTGCAGGCTTTTGAGCAACCTTGAAACCAAAAATTACAATCCCACTGGTTGCAACATCTAATAGAGTATGAAATGCATCTGCCAATAACGCAATACTATGGGATAATAACCCAATAATAACTTTAGCTATAAATAATATAAAATTACCGATAATTGAAAAATATCCCTCGTTAACTCCAACTTTATGTCGGACGCTTGGATCTTTCAAATTAGCATTTTTAGGAATAATATTATTTACAATAAAGTTTACCATATTAACGGTATGCAGGGATTCCCGTAATTTCTTGACCTAAAACTAAGGTATGCATTTCATGAGTCCCTTCATAGGTATATACTGATTCAATATTCATTAGATGTCTCATAATTGGATATTCACCGGTAATACCGTTTGCTCCGTGGATTTCTCTTGCTAGCTTTGCAGATTCTCTTGCAACCCAAACATTATTTCGTTTTAACATAGATACTTGTTGATGGCGTAAACTACCATCGTCCTTATTTCGTCCAACCTCAATGGCCAATAACTGACCTTTAGTAATTTCAGAAAGCATCCACGCTAATTTTTCTTGAATAAGTTGATATGATCCAATAGGCTTACCAAATTGTACTCGTTCTTTTGCATAATTTACAGATGCTTCATAAACTGCCATTGCTGAACCAATTGCGCCCCAACCAATACCAAATCGTGCTTGATTCAAACATCCCAATGGACCTTTTAATCCCTCCACATTTGGAAGCAAATTATCTTCAGGAACAAATACATCTTCCAATACTAACTCTGAAGTAACCGAAGCACGTAATGACCATTTACGATGCATTTCAGGTGCAGAAAAACCTTCCATCCCTTTTTCTACCACAAAGCCACGAATTTTTTCATCATCACATTTGGCCCATACAATAGCAATATCAGCAATGGTACCATTGGTAATCCACATTTTTGTACCATTGATTTTATAACCACCATCAACTTTAGTGGCACGCGTAAGCATTCCACTTGGGTTTGATCCATGATTAGGTTCCGTTAGACCAAAACAACCAATCATCTCACCTGATGCTAATTTTGGGAGCCACTTTTTACGCTGTTCTTCAGAACCGTAGGCATAAATAGGGTACATCACCAATGACCCTTGAACAGAAACAAAGGAACGAATACCAGAATCACATCTTTCCATTTCTTGGCACATTAGTCCATATGCCACATTTGACATTCCCGCACATCCATATTCCTCTGGTAAATTCATACCTAAGAATCCTAATTCACCAAATTTAGGTATTAAATCAAAATTAAATGTACCGGCTTCAAAGTGATGCTCAATATCTGGCAAAACTTCATTTTCCACAAACTCTCGCGTGGTATGTTGTACCATCAACTCATCTTCGCTAAACCGCGCTGAAATATCTAAAAAATCTATACAATTTAGTTTCATACTAACCTCTATTTAATATTCTAATACTTGAGTAATTTTTTCTTCTAATCGTCGTAATGGTAAATACACATTCGACTCTATATTTTCACCAAATGGAATTGGTGTATCTAATGATGCTACACGAGTTACAGGTGCATCTAAATATTCAAATGCCTTTTCTGAAATTATTGATGCAATTTCTGCACCAATACCGCCCGTCAGGTTTGCTTCATGCAGTACAATGGCCCTATTGGTCTTTCTAATTGATTCTAACACCGTATCTTCATCTAGCGGTATGAGTGTACGCAAATCAATAATATCTGCTGAAATATTACTTTGTTTGCATTGTTCTATTGCCCATAATACACCTTTACCATAGGTAATGATGGTTAACTCATTACCCGATTCTACCAATTTCGCTTCACCAAAAGGAATATGGTATAAATTCTCTGGTACATCCCCTTTTACACTACGGTATAACCCTTTATGTTCAAAGAATAGTACAGGGTTTGGGTCATCTATGGAAGCGTGTAATAATCCCTTCGCATCTTCTGGAGTAGATGGATATACAATTTTTAATCCAGGAACATGAAAAAACCAGGATTCTGGGTTTTGAGAATGAAAAGGGCCAGCACTCATTCCACCGCCACAAGGCATTCTTAGTGTTACATTTACGCCATGCCCCCAACGATAATAATTTTTAGCAAGATTATTAACAATTTGATTAAATCCACATGATACAAAGTCAGCAAATTGTATTTCAACCACCGGTTTAAAGCCTTCTAATGCAAGTCCCATAGCAGCACCAATTATTCCCGATTCTATAATGGGTGTATTTCGAACTCGGGATTTACCAAATTCATCTACAAATCCCTCGCTAATTTTAAATACACCACCATATTCAGCAATATCTTGTCCCATAAGAATTACTTCATCATCTGTTTTCATTTTTTGATGTAGCGATTCTTTTATTGCATCTACAAAACGAAGTTTTTTTACTGCATCATTTTTGTGGATATATTCAATTTCAGAAGGTACAAATACATCATCCAATTCACCTTTTTCAGTACTTTCAGGCAAAGGTGAATTCAATGCAAACTCAATAGCAGGTTTTATACTTTCACTTAATTCTTTCTCAATAGAATCTTTTAACGTATTTGTAAACCATGATTTTTTTGATAAATAGGTTTCAAAATTCAAAATAGGATCTAGTTTTTCCCATTTCTCAAAAAGTTCTTTGGGTACATATTTTGTACCTGATGCTTCTTCGTGACCACGCATTCTGAAAGTGGTTGCTTCAATGAGGGTGGGACCTTTCCCCATTCGAGCAACGTCTGCTGATGCTTTAATTTCTTTCATAACATTTATAATATCATTTCCATCAATCTTTTTACCCCGAATCCCGTAGCCTTTTGCTCTATCTACTAAATTTTCGCAGGCATACTGCTCTGATGTTGGGGTAGATAATCCATAGCCATTATTCTCAATGAGAAATATTACGGGCAATTTCCAAACTGCGGCTAAATTTAGGGCCTCATGAAAATCTCCTTCACTGGTTGCACCATCACCAATATATGCCAATGAAACTCGTTTTTCTTCTCTTAATTGATAGGCTAATCCATATCCATTAGCCACAGGTAGCATTGCAGCTAAATGAGAAATCATTCCCGTTATATGTTTCTTAGAATACCCAAAATGAAAGGTTCTATCACGACCTTTTGTAAAGCCACCCTCCTTTCCCATTAACTGGCAGAATAGTCTTTTTAACTCAACATTACGGGTGGTAAATACCCCTAAGTTTCTGTGCATAGGGAGGATTTGATCATCGTCATTTAGCGCTAAGGTTGCCCCCACGGCAATTGCCTCCTGACCTATCCCTGAGAACCATTTACTAATTTTACCTTTACGTAACAATAACAACATTTGCTCCTCAATGATGCGAGGAGTTTTTAAATGCTTGTATATTGATATTAACTCATTCTTCTTCAATTAAAAGCTTAAAACCTCATTTAAGGCATTTTCAACCCAAAATGTTTGTACTAAAATTTCATCTTCTAGTGCTGGTGCATATGCAATTGGTACATCTTTAGAAGCTACTCGTTTTACGGGTGCATCTAAATATTCAAATGCTGTATCTGCAATTTGTGCAGCAATCTCTGCACCAAATCCGTTTGTGATATTATCTTCATGGGCAACTATTACTCTGTTTGTTTTTTTAACAGAAGTTAAAATGGTATCCATATCTAATGGATAAAGTGTTCGTAAATCTATAATTTCCACATTTACATCTACATTTCGAGATGCCTCTATAGATTTTTGCACCAATGCACCCCATGTTACAATGGTAACGTCTTCCCCTGTTTGTATTACATTGGCTTTCCCAAATGGAAGATAATAATTCTCATCTGGTTCTAAAGATGCAGCAAATCCTTGACGATAAAGTCCTTTATGCTCCATAAATAAAACAGGGTCATTCATTTGACACGCAGATTTAAGCAATCCTTTAGCATCTGCAGCGTTTGACGGGTATGCAATCATCACACCAGGTAAATGAGTAAAATACCCATCAATAGATTGACTATGGCAGAGTGATCCATGAATATATCCACCAACGGGTACACGAACTACCATGGGACAAAACCATTGTCCATTTGATCTATATCTTAATGTTGCCATTTCATTACGTATTTGCATCATGGATGTCCAAATATAATCACCAAATTGTATTTCAACCACTGGTCTGTAACCAATGGTGGCAAGTCCAATTGCCGTACCTATGATAGAAGACTCAGCTAATGGTGAATTATAAACCCTGTCTTTTCCATGTTTTGCCGTTAATTCTCGAGTCGCAGTAAACACACCACCTTTACCACCGGCAACATCTTCACCAAAAATAAGCATTTTATCATTTTTAGTTAATTCTTCATCTAATGCATGGTTTATTGCATCAACCAATACAATTTTATCACCCTCTGTATCTGGCGTTAATGAAGATTGTTCTTCTATTCCTGTTGATGGCGCATACACATTTTTATCAAAATCCTCACCTAAAGGAGAATCTTGAGATTCTGCCCACACTGTATCATCATCTACTTGAGTTGCAACATCTTCTATAATTTTATCAAATTCAGATTGCTTTGCAATACCTCCTTCAATACATTCGTTGGTAAAGACTAGTAGTGGATCACGCTTTTTATCTGCTTCTAAATCAGCTTCACTTCTATATTTTCGTTGATCATCTGACGATGAATGGGGTAACAATCTCACCACATTTGAAATAATAATACTTGGCCCACGACCTTTTCTAGCGCGATCTACGGCTTTTTTAAATGCCATATGAGTTTGGAAAAAATCAGTCCCATCTACATTAAAGCGAGTTAAAGAGTCATATCCAGCAGCAATATTATACACTGACGCACCACTGGTCTGTTCTTCAATAGGTACAGATATTGCATAACCATTATTTTCAATATGGAAAATTACAGGAGCCTTTTCACGGCTAGCCCAGTTTAGTGCTTCATGAAAATCACCCTGACTTGTGGTTCCCTCGCCAGAAGAAACATATACCACACCTTTTTCTCCATTTCGCTTTAATCCAAATGCAAGTCCAACAGACTGTAGATACTGAGTACCTGTTGAGCTGGATTGTGAAACAATATTCAATGCTTTATGTCCAAAATGCTGTGGCATTTGACGACCACCAGAACTAGGGTCATCCTCTTTGGCTAAAAAGGATAATAGATGCTCACGTGAGGTCATCCCCCAGCCTAAACAAAATGCTTGATTTCTATAGTACGGATAAGCATAATCATGACCTGGTTTAAAAGATAGAGCTGCAGCCATTTGAGCCGCTTCGTGCCCTGATGCACCAATGTGAAAAAAGCCTTTTCCCTGTTTTAATAGTATGAGTTGTTTTTCATCCAATCGACGCGATAATGCCATATTTCTATAAATTTCTAATAATTGCTTTTTCGCAAATCCATGCAATTTCATGCAATCTCCTTTTCAACTCTTTGCGGTTGTAAATTTTTTATAAAATAATTCTTAATCTTCCATGCACAATCTTTTGTGCTAAATTCTTTTTGAGTGCAATCAAAAATTGATGTTACACCATAGTCAAATATGCCACAGGGAATCATACCATCAAAAAACTTCATCTCAGGTTTAATATTTAACGCAAATCCATGCATCGTAACCCATCTTGATAATCGAACTCCCATAGCACAAATTTTTTCATCTTCAACCCATACACCAGTTAAATTAGCTTTTTGAGTGGACATAATATCCATTGACTCTAAAAAATCTATAATGGTATGCTCTAACATACGCATATACCATGAAACACTCTTTTTATAATGGCCAAGATTTATTATGGGATAACCCACTAACTGCCCAGGTCCATGATAGGTAATATCCCCACCACGGTCAATTTGTACAATATCAGCTTCTTGAGGATGGCTAGGTAATAAATGATTTTCATCTGCATTTTTACCCAATGTATAAACGTGATTATGTTCAAGTAATAATACAACATCATTCATTTTTTCGGCTTTTACTTCACTGTGTATTTTGCGTTGTAGCTCCCAAATAGAATGGTAATCTCTTTCACCCAACCACACAAAGTTTATATCCATAGTGGCATTGGTTTGAATATCGGATAGGAGATTATTAGATGATGATAAATTTATCACTATATGTGGATTGCCTCATCAAATGCATCTGCTGTGGCTTCCATTATTGCTTCTGATAATGTTGGATGTGGATGAATAGTTGTAAGAATTTCATGCCATGTAGTTTCAAGTTTACGTGCAACACCTGCTTCTGTAATAAGGTTAGTTGCTTCTGCCCCAATAATATGGCAACCTAATAACTCACCATATTTTTTATCATAAATTACTTTCACAAAACCATCTGTATCACCAACTGCCATGGATTTACCTAATGCTCTAAATGGAAATTTTCCAACTTTAATTTCATACCCTGCATCTATTGCTGCTTTTTCAGTAAACCCAACTGATGCAACTTCAGGATGGCAATAAGTACAACCTGGAATATTGTCATATTTCATTGGTTGGGGTGATTCTCCTGCTAAATGTTCAGCAGCAATGATTCCTTCTTCTGATGCAACATGTGCTAACCAAGGCGGTCCAGCTACATCACCTATGGCGTAAATATTTGGAATATTAGTTTGGAGATATTCATTGGAGTCTATCCACCCATTTTTTAAATTTATTCCAACAGTTTCTAAACCAATGTTTTCAATATTTCCTTCAACACCCACAGCAATTAGGGCCTTGTCTGCTTCAATCATATCACCATCTTTAGTGTGAACTTTAACTTTGGTTTTTAACCTGTCAATTTTTTCTACAAATGTATTGGTAAGGATATTGATTTTTCTTTTTTTGAATATGGACTCTAATTCTTTTGACACCTCTTCATCTTCCACAGGTAGAATATGATTCATAGCTTCAATTATGGTAACTTTTGTACCATAAGATGCATAAAAGTGGGCAAATTCTATTCCAATTGCACCGGCACCAATAATCACTAAACTCTCTGGTTGTGTTTCCTGGATCATGGCCTCTTTTGATGTAATTACTCTTTCACCATCTGGCTCCATTCCAGGAAACCATTTAGGGCGTGCACCAGTAGCAATAATTATATGTTCTGCATTTATTTTTTCTTTTTTACCTGATTCATCTATAGTTTCAACTGTATGCTTATCTAATAGCTGTCCACGAGTGGGAATATATGTGATTTTATTCTTTTTTATTAGGAATTCAATTCCTTTATTCAGCCGTTTTGAAACATCCCGTGATCGCTTTATTACTTTGGACCAATTCACGG
Source organism: uncultured bacterium (assembly GCA_964344315.1). GTDB lineage: Bacteria > Fidelibacterota > Marinisomatia > SCGC-AAA003-L08 > D37C17 > JABHHG01. Next base: position 48,204 of record CAYFMU010000004.1, read on the forward strand.
AATATTCAGGAATGTCAATACCATATTTAGATGCATTTTTTACAATATCCAACACGTCTGCATTTTTCAACAATGCTTTAGTTGGAATACATCCCCAGTTTAAGCATACACCCCCCAAATGGTTTGATTCTATAATAGCAGTTTTTTTACCCAATTGAGCAGCTCGTATTGCAGCAACGTATCCACCAGGGCCACCACCAATTACAATTACATCAAATTTTGTCATTTTTTCCTCATAGATATAATATCTAAAAACTCTTTACGTGTACGTGAATCTTCTCTAAATAATCCTGTCATAAATGATGTTGTTGCATAGGAGTTTTGTTTTTCTACGCCTCTCATTTGCATGCACATATGTTGCCCCTCAAGGACTACAGCAACTCCCTTTGGAGATAATACTTCATTGATTGTTTGTGCAATATTTTGTGTCATCCTCTCTTGTAATTGTAAACGACGACCAAACATTTCTACAATTCTCGGGATTTTAGACAATCCCACTACTTTACCATTAGGGATATATGCAACATGAGCTTTTCCAAAAAAAGGTAATAAATGATGTTCACAAAGACTGAAAAAATCAATATCCAGAATAGATACCATTTCATCATAATCTTCATGGAATATAGCACCATTTATTATATCATCTATTTTTTGAGTATATCCTTTTGATAAGAATGACCATGCCTTTGCTACACGATGAGGTGTTTTCAATAATCCATCTCGCGAAGGATCTTCGCCTATTTCTGTGAGTAATTGCTTTACTATTTCTTCAATATGTTCAATATTTTTTTCTGTCATTATTTACGTCCTTCTGGACCGAAATATTCGGTAAAAATTGTTGGTGTTTCTCTTAATTTTATTGAGTATAATGTAGTGGGATGTGGGATTTCATGTTCAATTTGCTCCCACATAAATACAACCATATTTTCTGTTGAAGGTTGTTTACCTTTAAACCATGGGATATCTTTTTCAATTTGACTGTGATCAAGGACATTTATAATTTTTTCATTAACAATTTTATTTAAATCAAAGAGGTTGATAATAAAACCGCTATCAGGATTTACAAGACCATTTACCGTAATATCAAGCACATAATTATGGCCATGAATTTTAACATCATCTCCAAAAATTTCAATATTTTTTTCTTTTGACCACATATCATTCCAATATCGATGTGCAGCACAAAATTTATATTGTTTAGTTAAAAATGGCATGACTCTCCTATCAATATACTTGCATAGTGCAAGATTACCCAAGACCAGTAATTTACTCAACTATTTTATGGTGTTACAATGTAAAGAATTTAATTTTTTTAGGATAGTTTTGCTGACGGGCACAATGGTGAAATTTCACATTGATTACATTGGGGGCGATTTGCAATACAGACAGCTCTACCATGATCTATAATTAAGTGAGTAAAAATCACCCAATCTTTCATTTTAATGATAGGTTCTAACTCTCGTTCAATCACAACCGTATTTTTCGATTTTGTAAATCCTAACAAATTCATAATGCGCGTCACATGGGTATCTACAACAATTCCAGGTACATCAAATATATTGCCTAAGACAACATTCGCCGTTTTACGCCCCACACCAGGCAATTTTGTTAGTTCACTAATTGTACCTGGAACTTTACCTTTGTAATCATCAACTAAAGTAAGGGCTAACCCTTTTATAGACTTTGCTTTATTATTATAAAATCCTGTAGAATATATTTCTTTTCCAATTTCTTCAATTGTTAATGTTGCAAAGTCATTCGCTTCAGGATATTTTTGGAACAAAACCTTTGTCACCTTATTCACTCGCTCATCAGTACACTGTGCTGATAATACAGTGGCAACCAACAACTGAAAGGGTGAATCATAATTTAACGAACATTTAGAATCTGGATACAATCGCTTTAGTGTATCAATTATTGATAACATGCGCTGTTGTTTATTTTTTTTAGACTCTCTTGGCATCTTGAATTTGCTTTTGAATTAAACTTAGATTCGAACAGAACATATTTTTAGGAAAAATTAGATCAATACCAACATGAGTGGCTTTTTCTTGAATTTTCTTATTGAGTCTATTTACAAGTCCAAAAATAAAATAATTATCACTATTTAAACTTTTAGCTAACTCAAATGGTTGGAACGATTTTTCGTTAAGATCAATGACAATTAATGAAGATGTTATATGGTCTTCATGAGATGAGGGAAACTCCAGTTCAAACCCAAGCTCTGAGCATTTTTTAACCAATTCAGCAGTGAAGTTTGCATCTTCTATGAATGTAGCAATTTTAAAATTATCCAATTATAAACCTATATTTTATTATGGATAGACCAATCAAATTCAACATGAGACTCTATTTTCCATACATTTTCTAATGCTTCAATAGACATTTGCCTAAGTAGATCTACGTCAATTCCCCTGATTTCCGAATAATCTGTATCAAACTTATTCGTCGATTTTTTAAATAATCCACGAGCACCATTTAAATTTTTATTGGTTAAATGAAAAAATCCAACTGAGATTTGGATAAGCCCTTGAATAAATTTTGAATCAGGTAATCGATAATTACTCCAAATATCTTCCCAGAATTCATGAGCATCATAAAAACGTTTCTCATTAAAAGCATTTACTCCCTTTTGGAATAGCTCATCAATTTCATTCATCGGCGAAAACTTCTTCAATTATGGAATAATACTTTTCATCTTTACAAATTTTTACTGCAATGGTTTTAGGATCATGATAAAAATATAACCACCAATTTTCTCTTTCAGCAATTTCTAAAAACTCAGTTTTTTCTAATAAAGTTTTATATGCATGCAAATCATATCCCATAATCCATGGTAATTTTAAATGAGATTTCAATGGAATCAAATCAGAGCAAAAAACCAGCGTTTCCCCTGAATCTTCAATTTTAATCAATTGCTGTCCAGTAGTGTGGCCATCTACAGTATAGGCAGTAATTCCATCTAATATTTCACCATTGTCTTCAATCAAATTCACTACACCATTTTCCAATAATGGTAAATAATTTTCAGATAAATAACTTGCCCTATCTCGTGGATTCGGTGCAATACCAGCCTCCCAATTACGTTGTGAAATATGATATGTTGCACAGGGGAATGCAGGGATTATATCACCAGATTCACCAATTGAGGTTGCCCCACCAGCATGATCAAAATGTAAATGCGTTAACACAACATCAGTTATATTTTCCATATATAAGCCACATTCACTTAAAGCTTTACTTAAAGCTGATTCCTCTTTTTCTACTGCAAACATATCGAGAAATTTTTGTGCATTCTTATCACCAACCCCCGTTTCAACTAGTACACATTTATCGTCTTTTTTTAATAACAAACACCTCAATGATAAATCTATTCTATTGAATTCGTCAGCGGGATTTGTTTTCTCCCAGAGTACTTTTGGAACTGACCCCATCATGGCACCGCCATCCAACTTGAATGTACCCGTTTCTAATGGTATTATCTCCCAATTCCCTATATTATTTAACTTCATATTCTTCTTTTATGCTTTGATGATACCATGACTTAAGAAAATTTGCATCAATATCTTTAATATTTTTCATCAACGATCGTATTGCATCTAGCTTTAATACTACATTTTCATTAATTGCATCAAACTCTAAAGAGCTGATATATTTCAAAATTCCCTTTCTGCCTTGTGTAGTTAAATCTAGACTTTCAATTTGCTGCAAACTTAGGTCTAATTCTTTATAGGCTTCCGAAGATGGTAAAAGTTTATCTATGAATACCGATCTAACAAATTCCTCTTCTCTTGCCTGAATAAGACTAGCAAATAAATCTAGGTTTAAATAAATTGGTTGAGATATTAATTGACCATTTGCTGCATAATCATCATTTAATACTGCTTTTGTAGATAGTATGAGAAGTGCAGTTATATTTTTATTTTCTGTAAATTGATTTGTTCTAAAAATAGAAAGCAAAAATGGGAAAGAAACACCGCTTTGTTTAAGAGAATGTTCCAATAATATTTCAAGTATTGGACGACCATCCGAAACTCTACTTAACTGCTCCAAATGTTGAAGTGCATTATTTTTATTTTTAAGTAAGAGTGATTTTTCAAAAGCGTGCGTAGTAATGGTTTCTTCTAATTCACCATATTTAAATTGTAGTGACAATTTTTCAAGCACAATTATTTTTGACGTATAACTATTAAGAAACGATAACAATTTTTCGTTAGGATTATGAATATCCATACCAATTAGTGACTTTATGGCTTGTATAACCCTAATTGGATGTGTGTGCTGATGGCCTTTATAGTCTGCATAAATTGCTGACACAAACGCATTATCAATATGCTCTTTAAGCTGTGATGTGTTCATCACCCGCCGTACTTCCATCCTGTCTTACGTAATTCTAAAGGCAGTACGTCATTTTCATGATGTGCATATACCACTTCTGACAAAAATAAAGGATGATCACCAATTTCATTAACATCTAACACTTTGCACTTTAAATATGCAGGTATATCAGCAAAAACTGGTAAATCCTCATCTAATTTAAAAATCTTTCCATTTAAAGTATTTTCAGACAATTCAGCTTGTTTAAAAAAAGTTGCAGCAAAGTCTTTTTGTTCATGAGATAAAATATGTAAAATGAATTCACCACGAGACTTTATCACTTCAAATGTATGACTCTCTTTTTTAATACAAACTGATATCAATGGTGGTTCAATCGATGCTTGACTCACCCATGTAATGGTAGATGCGCAATAATCATCATCATTTTTAGAAGTGATAACATATGCCCCATATGTAAACATTTGGAGTGCCTTTTTACGATTTGTAAGGTTCATGTAAATTTCCTGCCAGATTATGGGCTGAAATTTAGCAAGAGTTTTTTCTACTCCCTCAGTAAAATCACCCAAAAGATAAATATATTTCATTTTAATTTATACCATCAATTTAGAAAGTGAATATGGCATACACGGGATTCAATGCACTCCTAGGACTTTCGGTAAAATCAAATCGTAAATTTAAAACTGGTTTTTATACTTCATTTTTATTGGGCATTATTATTCCTGATTTAGATTGGATTTTCGTATCATTATCCCTCATTTATTCAAATTTTCAAACAGGATTAGTTAAATTTCATCAAACTTTTTCTCATAGTTTTTTTACCATCTTAATCATTTATCTCTTCGCCCTCATCATATCTGAAATAACAAAAAATAAATTCATCCGTACTATTGGAATGGGTATTTCAACTGGAATGCTCTTGCATATTGCAATAGATACTATTTTATCTACACACACCATTTCTCTTTTATGGCCATTACCATTAGGACCCTATTCCCTATATTCTATCAAATTAGATTCAGCCACATCTCAATTATTAATGGCAGCAGAATTTATATTTTTTAGATTTTATGGATGGTATTTGATAAAAGCATATTTGAGCAGTCCAAGTGTATTTGGTTGGTTTGTAAAATATATTACTAAATGGATGAAAATTGAATTGAGCTTTGCTGTAACTTTGGCAATATGGGCATTGATGGAATTTAAATATTTCTATGCACTATTCTTTATAATGTATGTTCCATCAATTATATTTGCAATTATTGCCACATTATTTATGTATCAATCTTTAGAAACTGGAACAACAAATTAGTATGGAAATCATAGACTTCGGCTGGCTAACCAAGTTTTTCACCTACTCCTCTATTCAAGTAAAACTAATTGCAACTTTTATTGCAATTTTTATGTTTATCATACTTCGACGTTTAATTTCTCATTTAGCAATTAATAGAATTTCTGATGATCATATTCGATATAAATGGCAAAAAAGTTTAACTTATACCTTATTTATTTTTGGATTCATAATTATTGGCCAAATATGGTTTAAAGGAATCCAATCTGTAGCAACTTATTTGGGATTATTATCTGCTGGTATTGCCATTGCATTAAAAGATCCACTGACCAATATTACAGGATGGCTTTATATATTATGGCGTAGTCCTTTTGAAGTAGGTGAAAGAATTCAATTAGGTGAACAAGCAGGAGATGTAATAGATGTAAGCATATTCAATTTCACCTTAATGGAAATTGGTAATTGGGTAAATGCTGACCAAACAACAGGGAGATTAATCCATGTCCCTAATGGGCAAATCTTTACACAAACGCTAGCCAATTATGGTAGAGGATTTAAGTATATTTGGAATGAAGTACCTGTATTAATCACATTTGAGAGTGATTGGCGTAAAGCTAAAGATATCCTGGATAATATTGCAAAAGAACATGCTGCCCATTTGAGCAAATACGCCGAAAGAAAGGTACGTGAGGCCTCAAAACGGTTTTTGATACAAAATGTTGACCTTGTTCCAGAGGTCTATACAACCGTAGCTGAAAGCGGCGTTGAATTAACAATTCGTTATTTGTGTGACCCTCAAAAACGTAGAAGCTCGATACAAGCAATTTGGGAAAGTATTCTTGAAGAATTTGAGTTTTGTGATGACATTGATTTTGCATATCCAACAATCCGAAGATTCAATAATTTACAAGAAGGTAAAAAAAGTGAATAACTGGGAACAATTTTTCAACTCAAATATTAGAAGCATTTAATTTATGGAACATCAAATTGCATCATCTGTACTTTCTGTTGGGCTTTTAGTTTTTATAGCACATTTTTTTACTGCACTTTTCGAGAAGACTAAAGTTCCTGATGTACTCCCCCTCATTATCATTGGAATAATTATTGGGCCTAATTTCCTAAACTTTGTAGATGAATCGAGCTTTGGAAATGTAGGGTCAATATTAAGTGCTATTGCATTAGCACTTATGCTTTTTGAGGGAGGAAGCCACCTCACTTTTGACACCTTAAAAAGCACGCTTCGAGACTGTGTGTCTTTATCAATTTTTACATTTATTACTACCGTGGCAATTTCCTTCTCGCTATTATATTTTGTATTGCAAAAACAAGTACTTCCAGCGCTTTATATTGGTGCAGTATTGGGAAGTATTTCTCCAGCAGTTGTTGTACCTATAGTTAGGGGAATAAAACTTAGTGATTATACAAAATCTACCTTAGTAGTAGAATCTGCAATTTCAGACGTATTGAGTATTGTAATGGCACTGAGCCTTTTAAAGGCATTCCAATCTGGAGGTACAACTATAGGACATTTTATTGGTACCAATTTAATTGGAACCATGGCAATGTCACTACTGGTAGGGTTTGGAGGTGCTATTCTTTGGTCTACAATTCTTGAAAAAATTAGAAAATTTCCAAATACCATTTTTACATCTTTAGCATTTCTCTTCATTTTGTATGGCTTATCTGAAGTATTAGGATATAATGGCCCCATTACCACCCTCATTTTTGGATTAGTTTTAGCAAACTCAAATAAAGTACCTGTAGGGATTATTCAGAAATTTGGTTCTGATCATTTAACAGAATTTACCAGCATCGAAAAAACTCTTTTTTCGGAGATAATATTCCTAGTGAAAACCTTTTTCTTCGTATATCTAGGAATCTCAATTAAGTTTGGTCATTTTTATTACATGACCATTGGGGTTGTCATCACTATTGCAATATATCTAGCTCGTATGGTATTGGTTAAAATTTTTACTCCAAAATCTACATCACAACGGGAAGTCGCACTTATTTCATTTATAATTCCAAAAGGGCTTGCAGCTGCAGTCCTAGCTGAAATTCCCACCCATATGGAACTAGATGCAGTTTCTGCGTCAGTATTTTTAGATATCCAGTCTATTGTTTATGCTGTAATTTTCTTTAGCATACTCCTTACTGCAGTATTAATTTATTCACAGGAAAATGGTAGAGGTTCATCTGCAAAACTACAGATGTTTTTTAGTAATTTTTCGAAAGACACCCCCAATAGTTAGGGAAAGGATTTATTATGTCAGAACAACTTAAAACTCAACAGCAACTCAATGGCTCTGAAAATATTCGTTGGGATTTACAAGATTTATTTGATAATGTTTCAGATCCACGAATTCAAGAAGTGCTATCAAATAGTACAACTCTTTCTATAGATTTTGAGAAAAAACATAAACATCAAGTAAAGACGCTTACTGAAGAACAATTAAATAAAGCATATACTGAATATATCGAAATTTATGAGCCAGTGTATCGCGCCAGCCAATTTGCATCATTAAGCATATCAACCAATACTTCTGATGATAAAACTAAAGCTTTAAGTGCTAAAATTGAAGATGTGATTTCAACTATATCAAATAATATTCTATTCTTCAATTTAGAACTAGCCCAACGCACAGATTTAGAAAAATTAAGTACATCTCCAAAACTTGAAGATTTTTCATATTTGATAAATCAGGTAAACTTAAATAAAGCGTTTGATCTTAGTGAGAAAGAAGAACAAATTGTTAACCTAAAATCAATTACGGGTAAAAGTGCTTTCAAAAAAATGTATTCTGAATTCACATCTTCTTTTTCATTTGATTTTGAGATTGATGACAATATGAGAAGCATGACAGGTGCAGAGTTACGTTCACTACGTCAGCACCCTGATCCTGATGTACGTCATCGTGCAATGGATACATTTTTCAATAAGTATAAAGAGAATAAGCTGATCTTTACCTCTATTTTCAATAATATAATAAAAGAATTCAATGTTGAGCGCACACTAAGGGGTTATGATTCTCCTATTAGCGTAATGAATAAACGAAATGATATTGATAATAAAGCGGTTGAATCTCTTGTTGAGGTAACCACTGAATCAAATTCCTTGGTGCAAAGATACTATAAAATTAAAAAATCAATGTTGAATTTAGATGAACTTACATTGGCGGATATTTATGCACCACTTCCTGATGCAAGTAAGTCTTATACGTGGAATGAATCTAAAGAACTGGTTTTAGAGTCTTTTAAATCCTTTGATGAAGAATTCTATCTTCTAGCTAAATCAATGTTTGACTTAAATCGTATAGACGGCCCTGCTGTACCGAATAAACGTGGTGGAGCATTTTGTTCTAGTTCAACACCCGATTTAAAACCTTATGTACTTCTTAATTTTACTGGGAAATTAAGAGATGTATCTACGATGGCTCATGAACTCGGTCATGCAATTCATGCAATGCTTTCAAATAAACAACATTTATTGAATTATCATCCAATTATGCCATTGGCAGAAACGGCATCTGTATTTTCTGAAATGATATTAACAGATAAGTTTATGAAAGAGATGGATGATAAGGATGCAAAAATCGCATTACTCACTAGCAAACTTGAAGATATCTTCGCTACTAGTCACCGACAAAATATGTTTACTCGCTTTGAAATTCGAGCGCATGAAACCATTTCAACTAGACTAATGTCTGCTGATGAGCTATGCAAAATTTATCGTGAAGAATTAGAACTTATGTTTGGTGATTCGGTGGTATATTCAGATATTTACAACTGGGAATGGGCATCTATCCCTCATATGCTTAGTTTGCCATTTTATGTATACGCCTATAACTTTGCTAATCTCTTAGTTATTGCACTTTATCAAAAATACCTTCATGAAGGGGAATCATTTATTCCCAAATTTAAATCATTTCTAAGCTCAGGCAGTTCTGCTTCACCTAGTGAGCTTACTAATCATTTAGGTGTAGATATAAATGATCCTAATTTCTGGCGTGAGGGTATGACATATATTGAAAGTTTAATTAATCAATTAGAAGAATTAATAGATTAATCCAACTCAGATGAATAATTGGGATTCCATGTAATTTCTTTGCATCCCAAAATATGATTAACCCAACGACTATACACAAATAAAGCGTCGGACAATCGATTTAAATATTTTATTACTAGGGGATCAATCTCAGCTCTCCCATTTAATGTAATACATCTTCGCTCTGCACGTCTGCATATATTTCTTGCCATATGGAACCAAATATTAGCCTTTGAACCTCCAGGTAAAACAAATGAGCGTAATATTGAAAGTTCATCATTTAATTCATCCATTTCATCTTCTAATTGTAAAATATTTTCTTCTTTAATTCTGGGAAGTGTACTGCTTATATCTTCAGGTAATGTTGCTAATATAGTGCCAGTATTAAATAATTCATGCTGAATACGCAGCAATTTCTCCATAATTTTTACCAACTCAGTTCGTTCACCTGTGTAGGGCCTGATTGCCTCAATACATCCACCAATAGTGGCATTAAGCTCATCCACATCACCATATGCTTCTATCCGAACATCATCCTTTGGAATTCGCTGCCCTCCCACTAATCCTGTTGTACCACTATCTCCAGATTTGGTATATACTTTATTAATAGTTATTTTGGGGTCATGAAATTCTTTTTTACTCATTATTCCTCCGGTTTTAGTTCAAAAGTAGATACTGATGAATTTTTAATTTTATCCTCACTCCATAACATGTTGATATAATCTCCTTTGCTCCAAAGATCTGCCATATCATCATAGTGTTTACTTCCTAAGACTCCACTCTGTCCCGGTGGAGAAACGATGAGTGAATTGTCCCACTCACCCACATCCATAATTAAACGTATTGAAGGACACCATTCAGTGGCATGATAGGGAGCATTTGGATTGTAAGCAGTTTGACATACCGTATCTGTATCCCCACCAATTTCGAATGGTCCTACATTAAATATTTTATCTAACGGTGACTTGATTGACATTCCATGGCGAAATTGTACATGATGAATTTTACCCCATTGCCAATCATCATATTCGTAGCCCATATTCTCTTCTAGCCACTTGCATGTTTCTAGCATTGATTTTTCCAATACGGACAAAATTTCTTTACTTGAAGATAGCCATTTAGAATCACTATTTTGAAACATATTGAATATAGCTTGAGTTGTGTGCCCTAATAATTCACTTGTGGGAAGCAATAATGGATGTTCACCTTCACCCATATATTTATTAGTTAGTTCCTCGCCCAAATCCTTTTCAACAATTTCTCTCACCAATTTATACATTAATACTTGATATACCGTTGCCGCAGAGGTACTTGGTAATAGGTAAAAATCCCAATCCATAAGTATGTCTAATATCTTTTGTACTTTTGGCTTTGCTGTGCGTAAACCTGTTATCATACCATTAATAAAAATTTCAGCTGGAATGGAATAAACATCATCATGAAGTTGCTTACAATCCTCAATTGATATTTTAGTTTTACTTTCAAAAATCTGTTGTATTCTCTTTGCTCTAAACCCATTCATGAATGAGTTTCCTAAATAATGAGGAAAATCATCTGCTACTATTTTATGATTACACGAAATTAAATACCCTTGGTTGGGATTTACAGATTTTGGCATGTCTTTTAGCGGGATTTCACCAATCCACTCATATTCATCTGTCCACCCTGGTACTGGAAGTTGCCCATTTCCAGATTTACGGATAGGTACTCGCCCAGAAATAAATAAACCAATATTGCCATCGGTATCAGCATATGCAATATTAAGTTGAGGCGCTAATATTTCATCTACAGCATGTGAAAAATCTTCCACCGAATCAGATGTATTCATCTTATAAATTGCTTCAGGTAATTTTAATGGTTCTAGTGATTTTGAAGACAATGAGATGGTTAAATTTTTGTTTCTTACGACCTTACCTATAATAGGACCATGCTTTGAATACATTACCTTTTCGTTATGAGGCTCTGCACCTTTAATTAGAATTTCTTCTTCAATAATTTTAAAATTAAGCTTTTCACCGCAATACTCGTATGAATTAGGATTATCAACACATAGTTTCTCAACAAAAATGTCTTCAACGTCTGTAAATGCTAGTGTAATACCCCATGCACATTTTTCATTATGCCCAAGCATCACGCCATTAACACCTGGTAACGATGCACCTGAAACATGGAGGCCTTCTTCAGATTTTAGGTGATTAAGATACCAAACTCCAGGAGTAGTTAGTACTAAATGCGTATCATTACATAAAATTGGCCGACCTGAATCGGTTTTATCACCATTTATTGTCCACGCATTTGAGCCACGCCCCCCACCTTCAAAATCTTTACCTAAATATGGTCCTTCCATAGATTTTAACATATCCGCCATGGCTAATTCATTAACTTCTAATCCATTTGGTAATTCTACGGGGTTATCTTCAGGATAATAAATATTTAATTCAGACGCCTTTTCTACTCCAACTTTTTCAATTATTTCCTGGCGTGTAAGTGTGCCAGACCATCCGTGAGATAAAGTCCATGACATTACTCGTCCCCAGCCAATGGTATGAATAGGTTGCCATGCTTCTGGCTTTATCCCAGTCAACGCAAATTCAATAGGTAATTTCCCATTCTCAATATATGCATTTACTCCATCTGCATATTTCTCTAGTAACACTTTCATCTCTTCAGAGGTGTTTTCCCAGTCATTTTTTGATAATCGATTAAAGCCTAATGTTCGTATGAGTCTGTCCGTATCTAAAGCATCATTTCCAAATGCTTCTGATAATCTTCCCATAGCAACCCTGCGATTCATTTCCATTTGCCATAATCTATCTTGTGCATGGATCCAACCTTGAGCAAACATTAAATCTTCATCAGTTTTCGCAAAAATATGAGGCACATGGGCTTCATCTCTATAAATTTTAACCGGATGTTTCAATCCAACAATTTTTAATTCACCATCAAAATACTTAGAACGTAAACACCGCTTATTGTATTGAATAAATGTCCATTTTAAAACTGTTGCTAACATATTATCCTCTAAAGATAACCTCTTCTCTTCCAATAAATTTGATACTTATGATGATTGATAGCATTGTGAATGCCAATAAGGAAATTAAAACTTCTGCATATAGAATAGGTGTAATCGTACCTGAAATAATATCATTCATTGCTAATGATACATTTAATATTGGAATCCAAGCAGTTGAATGTTTTAGTGTAATTCCCGGAAGGGTGGCTAAAATTATTGGAATTAAAATAATCATATTTATGGGTCCTAAAATACTCTGCGCTTCCTTAAAAGTTTTGGCGTAAAATGATGCAGCTAAGAAGAATGATCCAAAAAATAGTGCAATAGGTATGAGTAATGAAAATATGAGTAATATAGATTCTAGAGTAATGATACTGTTAGAAAATTCAAGTATTTCCTTCATTAATTCTGCAGGAAGATAGGTTTGATACTGTACTGTGAGTAACATTCCTAACAGTGCAAATATTGCAGAAGACATGCCAAACAATGAAATTATAGTAATTTTCCCCACAATAATTTCAAAGTGAGTGGCAGAAGATGTTAAAATTGTTTCTAGCGTTCTACGTTCTTTTTCGCCAGCACCCAAATCTAATGCAGGATATAACGCCCCACTAAAACAAAAGATTATAAAAATATATGGCAAAAATGTACCAATACTTTTACCCAATTTTTCCTTATCCGATGCCACATCTATATTTTCAACATTTATTGGTGTAATTGATGATTTATTAATATTTAGTTTATTAAATCGATCTTCTTTTAATTTTTCAGAATAGTTTTTAATTAACCTATTAATACGCCCTTTTGAAAAATTTTCTCCTTTTTCAGATTGGAAATATAATTTTAAATCTACATTCATAAAATGAGTTGGAACGTTCACAATTTTCTTATTCACCACTAGACCAATATCAATCACTTTATCTTTTATTAGTTGACTGAAATCCGCTTCGATTACATTCTCTACTATAATAATTTTTGTAGATTCATTAAAAATATCTAAAAAATCTTGAGGAATTTCATCTCCAACTATGGCTACAGTAATATCTTTTTCTAACTCGTTTTGAGCAAATGACATTACCAATTTAGGGATTCCAATTATTAATAAGGGTGTAATGAGCAATGGGAATACAAACATAAAAAACATGGTTCTACGGTCTCGAGTTAAATCTATAAATTCTTTTTTAATAATGGTTAAGATTCTATCCATGGTTTACCAATTTTATAAATTCATCTTGTAGTGTTTTTTCTGTCATTTGACCTTCAAATTCATTATATGTACCATTAAAATACAGTTTCCCTTTATGGATAATAGCCATATCATCACAGAGCATTTTAATTTCTTCAAGACGATGTGATGAGAATATAACTGTCTTCCCTGAATCTTTACAATTTTGAATTAGTTGAATAATATTTCTGGATGTCATAACATCTAATCCAGATGTGGGTTCATCAAACACAATCACACTTGGATCATGGATCATGGTTCTTGCTATATTTACTTTTTGCTGCATTCCTGTGCTTAATTTTGATATTCTACGAGTTGCAAACTCCTCCATATCTAATAAGGAAAAAATCTTATCCCTATTGCGTTTAAATTCATTAGAATTTAGCTGATGCAAATCCCCATAGTATTTCACCATTTCATTAGCAGTAAGACGATCATATAAACCAGTATTTCCAGAGAGAAAGCCTAAACTTCTTCTAACATGAAGTGGTTCATTACACACATCAAAATCATTTACTAATATATTACCACTACTCGGTTTTAACATGGTGGCGATCATACGTAATGTAGTCGTTTTCCCAGCACCATTTGGACCAATTAATCCAAAAATTCGTCTGGGTTTACATTCAAAATCAATATTATCAACAGCAACCACATCATCCTGTTTTTTAAATGACAATATTCCTTTTGTGTTATAAATTTTGGAAATTTGTTGAACACGAATCACTTTTCTGATTCCTTGAAATTTAATGATAATGAATTCACACAGTAACGTTGTCCCGTTTCAGTAGGGCCATCAGGAAAAACATGGCCTAAATGAGCATCACAATTAGCACAGGTAATCTCAATTCTTTTCATTCCCATGCTATTATCTTCAGTGTAATTTATGCATTCTGAAGATTTCACATCTGAAAAGCTAGGCCAACCTGATCCCGAATCAAACTTTTTACTTGAATGGAATAGTACTGAATCACAACATATACAGCAATAATTTCCAGTTTCATAATGATTATAATATTTTCCTGAAAATGGAGGTTCAGTACCACATTGCTGCGTAACTTGATATTGTTCAGGTGTTAGTTTATTTTTCAATTCATTTTGCTTTGACATTTCATCGCTCAATTTACTTTTTACAGAACGGATAAATTTACACAATTTATCGAAAAGAATCAGTAAATTAACATCTCATGATATTCTATTTTATTAGAGGAAATTACATTACATGCATCACATAATCTTTATCATATTAACCTCTCTATTATTTTCTAATTTTGAAAAAGAAATACAAACCCAATTCATACTTGCTGAAGCAGGAGATACTATTTCAATACCTGAAGGTACCCACCATATTCGAGGGAGTCTATCTATGGAGGGAAAAGAAAATGTAGTAATCATGGGGCAAGGAATGAATAAAACTATTCTTTCATATAAAGATCAAACGGATGGCGCTGAAGGTTTGAAAATCACTAATTGTAAAAATATTTCATTGGTTGACTTTGCAGTTGAAGACTCTAAAGGAGATGCCATAAAAACCCAAGATGTGAACGGAATTACATTTACTCGTGTTCGAGCAGAATGGACGAATGGTCCTGATGAAAAAAATGGTGCATATGGACTATACCCTGTTTTATGTGAAAATGTTGTTATCCAAGAATCAAAAGCTGTGGGTGCATCAGATGCAGGCATTTATGTAGGCCAATCTAAAAATATAATTGTTAGGGACTCTGAAGCCTATCATAATGTTGCAGGAATTGAAATTGAGAATTCAATTCAGGCTGATGTTTATAATAACCATGCACACCATAATACTGGTGGCATATTGGTTTTTGATTTACCAGATTTGGTGCAGAAGGAAGGTGAAAGAGTTCGAGTTTTTGATAATATTTCTGAATATAATAACTTAGATAATTTTGCACCTGAAGGTAATATAGTGGGGAAAATTCCATCTGGTACGGGAATAATGATTCTAGCCACCAATAATGTGGAGATTTTTAATAATCAAATCATTGAAAACAAAACGGTAGGAACTGCTATTGTAAGTTATTTTATTACTGAAGAGCCTATTACAGATTCCTTATACAACCCCTATACATCTTCAATTTATATTCATGATAACGTTTTCAAGCGCTCAAAGCAAATTCCAGACTTGGGTCATGAAATTGGTCAACTGCTATTTTTAAAATTTTGGAGAGAGATCCCCAATATTGTTTATGATGGTATGCCTGATCCTCAGTACACCGATGAAAATGGATTGGTATTATCAGGTCATCAATTATGCCTTAATAATAATGAAAATGGTCCATTTTTAAATCTAGATATTGGAAATAATTTTAAAAACTGGTATACACCATTTTTAACACGTTTTTCTACTGATGATTCTGGATTTAATTGCACATTAAAACCCATTGAGGTAACCACTATTCCATGATAATTAAATTTATTACATGCATCGTCTTCTCGTCAATATTATTTACATCACCATTAAAATATGCAAAGAATCATTTATCAGAATATAATTTTTTTACGCATCCCTTAAAAAACCAAATACCCACCAACAATGTATTTGCGTATAGTGTAGCTTCCCCACTGTTTACTGACTATGCATATAAAAAACGATTTATTTATGTTCCAGATAACTCAACATTAACATTAAAAGATGATGGTCATTTTATATATCCCCAAGGGACCGTTCTTATTAAAAATTTTTATTATCCTCATGATTTTAATAAATCTAATAATGAAGTTCGAATCATGGAAACTAGACTTTTAATAAAAACGATGGATGATTGGGTTGCTCTCCCTTACATTTGGAATGAAGAACAAACTGATGCCGTATTAGAAATTGCTGGTGATCGACTCACAGCGAGTTGGAAACATTATGATGGGAAACATGTCTCTACAGAATATGTAGTACCCAATATGAATCAATGCAAAGGTTGCCATGTCTATAAGAATAATTTTCAACCTATAGGACCTACAATCAAAAATCTTAACTATGTATATACAGAAATAGAAAATCCGAAGAATCAAATAGATTATTGGATAGAGGTGGGAATTTTAGAGCCCACTCAAATCCATCATAATTTTTCTACTGCAATCGACTATAGAGATCCTCATGAAAGTATTGATTCTCGAGCGCGTGCATGGCTGGATGTAAACTGTGCACATTGCCACCGATTAGGAGGTCCAGCTGAAAATACGGGATTATATTTAGAATTAGAAGAAAAGGATAACAAAGCATTAGGTATTATGAAACCACCCATTGCTGCAGGTCGGGGCTCTGGAAACCTCAAGTATACCATTGTTCCAGGCAAACCACACGGATCTATTCTTTCTTTCAGAATTAATTCTACCGATCCAGGAATTATGATGCCAGAACTAGGTAGAAAACTTGTTCATAAAGAGGGATTAGAAATTATTAATAGGTGGATAAAAGAAATGGATTATGGACATCAATAAAATTTTTAAGGATGGTATCCATTTATTTAATCAAGGTGAATATAATAATGCACATATTTGTTGGGAAGAAATTTGGAAAAAAGGAGATAAATCTCAACGAATAGAAATTAAAGGATTTATTCAATTAACAGGTTCAATACTAAATGAGTTAGTTGGTAAAGACACAAGTGCACTTTATTTATCTGAAAAATCCTTTAAAAACATTCAATTATCACATGATTTATCCCAACTTATAGACATAAAAACACTTTTACATATTTTAAATGATAGAATCCATTCTCTGCAGAATAAACAGAAACCTAAAAAATTTAAAATTACTCTCCTATAAATTGTGCTTTGCGTTTTTCAACAAATGCTAATGTACCTTCTTTTTGATCTTTTGTATTAAATATTTTTCCAAATCTTTCAGCCTCTTGATCTAAACCTTTTGATAAGGAATGATCCAAGCCATTATTCACAGAATGTATTGTCTCAGTCAATGCAATTGGTGCGTTTTTTAATATTTTACTCGCCAGTTTTTTACATGCATCTAACAACTCATCTTGTGGGTATATTGAATTAACAAGTCCAATTGCCTTTGCTTCATCAGCAGAAATCATTTTACCACTGAGTAAAATTTCTAATGCATGACCCTTTCCTACCAGTCTTGGTAAACGTTGAGTACCACCAAACCCCGCAATTAAACCTAAACCTACTTCGGGTTGCCCTAGTTTTGCATTTGTCGATGCATATCTAATATGGCAAGCCAAAGCAAACTCACAGCCACCTCCTAATGCAAAGCCGTTAATTGCTGCAATTACAGGTTTAGGACAATTTTCAATATAAGAAGTTAGCATTTGACCTTTTTCAGCATACTCAATTGCCGCTGCTTCATTTAATGAGGACATTTCCTTTATATCAGCACCTGCAATAAATGCTTTATCTCCTACACCGGTAAAGATAATTACTCCAATTTCATTATTATCAATCAAACTTTTAAATGCACTTTGTAGGTCATCTAAAACTTCATTTGATAAGGCATTTAATTGATTGAGTCTATTAATCTCAATAATCCCAATTTTGTCTTCAATATTTATATTAACTGTATTCATTTTTTCCAAAAACTCCGACTAAATAAAACTACAACTGTAAATATTTCTAATCTACCCAAAAGCATGGTAAAGGATGCTACCCACTTTGCAAAATCTGTTAAATGTGCCCAATTCTCCCATGGTCCGATTGCACCCAATCCTGGTCCAATATTACCTATAGCCGATGCTGCTGCAGTCAGCGAAGTTTCCACATCGAGACCTGTTATTGAAAAAACTACTGAACAAAACACGAAAATAAATATGTAAAAGAGATAAAATCCCAATGTATTTTTCACAACATCATCAGGTATGAGTTCTCCTCCAATTTTTATAGGGAATACACCTTTAGGGTGTAATAACTTCCTCACTTCAGAAACTAAATATTTGAATATGAGAATAGAACGGATAATTTTCATCCCTCCAGTGGTAGAACCTGCACATCCACCTATAAATAATAAGAAAAATACCAACATTTTTGATAATGATGGCCATGCTTCAAAATTTTCAGTTCCAAATCCTGTTGTTGTAAGCAATGAGATAGCGGTAAAAATAGAATGGCGTACAGAGTCTAAGCTCCAGTGATATATAGATGATGTATTTATAAAAAAGAAAATTGAGAAAAGAAGAATAAGTGCCAAATAAACTTTGAATTCTCTGTCTTTAAAATACTCAAATCTTTTTTTACTGATGGATAAATAATGTAAAGAAAAGTTAGTTGCGGCTAGGAACATAAATATCATTAATATGATTTGAATACTACCACTAAACGCACCAGCACTGGCATTTTTTGTAGAAAATCCTCCGGTAGCCATTGTACCAAATGAATGACAGAGTGCATCAAACCATGTCATACCAAATAGTTTTAGGATTATTGATTCTAACAATACAAAGCCTACATAAATCAACCATAGCAATTTAGCAGTCTGTTTCACACGGGGCGTAAGTTTATCTGCAATAGGACCCGCCACCTCAGCACGGAACAACTGAACACCACCCATTCCTAACATGGGTAAAATTGCCAAACTGAAAACAATAATCCCCATACCTCCAATAAAATGGGTAAAACTTCTCCAGAATAGTATTCCATGAGGCAATGATTCAATATCAATGGTATTTGCTCCGCCAAGGATGCTGGCTCCTGTAGTAGTTAACCCAGAGATAGCCTCAAAAAATGCATCGGTATAAGATAAATTTGTCGAAAGAAATAATGGAAGTGCACAAAATCCTGCCATTGCAATCCATCCTAAGGTTACAATTGCAAATCCATCTCTTGCTGATAACTCTTTAGGCTTTTTAGAATATGTGGCAATGAAAAGAATGATACCTAGACCAGTGGTAATACCACATGATTTTAAAATGGGAATTAAATCATTCTCAGCATAATATAGACTCCATCCTGCACTGAGTAACATTGAAAGTCCCAATACGACCCAACTGATACCAATAATATTAAATATATGTCGTCTTAACATTTAGAGTTAATCGAATAAAGATTCAATTTTTGATACATGATCAGGTTTCGCAAAAAATAAAAGTTTGTCACCAGATTTAATTTCAATATGACTATCAGGTATTCGTGGTTTTCCATCTCTAACAATCATACTAAGACATACATTTTCAGGAATTTTATCTAATGTATATTTTTTACGTATGTATTTACACTCATTTTGAACTGTTAATTCAACTGATTCAACCTCAATGTCTTCAAAACGGGATACAGGATGTGCTTGTTGATCACTTCTGATAATTTTAATAACTTCATTTACAGCTGCAGTATTTTTACTTACAACAGCATCCACACCAATACGACGGACTGATTTTAAATAGTTTGTTGTATTTATATGAAGTATTACCTGTTTTACCCCATAATGTTTTACTAATAAACTTGCCATAATATTGGTTTGTTCATTTTCAGTTGCTGAAATAAAACAATCCATCTCAGAAATATTTTCAGATTCCAGAAAATCTGTGTCTAACCCATCACCCATGACCATTAGAGCATCATTCAGATTATTTCCATATTCAATGGCTTTACTTTCATTTTGCTCAATTATTCTTACATCATAGTCAGATTGTAGTGATTTTGCTAATAGTCTCCCAATTTTTCCTGCTCCTAAAATGGCAATATTTCGAACTTTAATTGCAGGTTTTCCTGCCATTCTTTGAATATCTTGAATATCTTCTTCGCGGCCAATAAAATATACAAAGTCATCTTTATGATATTTTGAATCTTGATGAGGAATAAAACTTTCATCATCACGAATAACTACAGCTAATTTATGAGGAACAAATGGATTTGATAATTCTACCTGTTTTGATGTTCGCCCAATTATAGGTGACGAATCGGCTAACTTAACTCCTACTAACATTACTTTTCCATTGAAGAATTCTTGAATCTCAACAGCAGAAGATTGGCGGATTAAACTTTCAATTTCCTTTTGAGCTGCTTTTTCGGGAAATACAACATGATTAATATTGAAGTCTTCGGGGGTGATTATAGCATCTTTATGGGAGTATTCCGTATTTCTTAATCGACAAATTATTTTCTTTGCACCCATTTTCTTCGCAATTTTCGATGCAACCAGGTTGACTTCATCTATTCGAGTGAGTGCTAAAAGATAATCAATTTCACTCATCTCAATTTTTTGTAGGATTCGTTGAGAGGCACCGTCACCAGGTATAACTCGTGCATCAAAGTTATTTTTAACTCTACTGCACTTCTCTTTAGATATATCTATAACAGTTATATCGTAGTTTTCTTTGCTCAGTGCTCTAGTTAGATTATATCCAACTTCTCCTGCACCAATTATTACTATATTCAGGCTCATCTATATACTATCATCAATTGAAGATTACCAATGGGAGTAATTTGATTTAGTTTTATAATTATATGCAAGTATTCACTTAAGATTATGCATAAAAAAACCCCGCCTAAAAAGGCGGGGTTTTAAATACAACGTAAGTATTAAATCTATTTTAATAATGTCATTGTAATTGTATCAGAAAATCCAGGTGCATTCATTTTAACAATGTAACGACCACTAGCCACTTGTTGCCCAGCATTATTTAAACCATTCCAAACAGCTTGATAAGATCCTGCAGATACATTTTCAGAAATTATGGTTCTTACTTCTGCACCATTAAGATCATATACAACCAATGAAACCATTCCATCTTCTTTTAATTCATAAGGAATTGTAGTAGAAGGGTTAAATGGGTTTGGATAGTTTTTAGATAATGAGGTTGAAAGTGGTAATGTGTTTTCAAAAGAAACTGATGAAACTGGGAAAGTATAATCCGCAGTTATGTTTTCACCATGTTTTCCTGCAACAACAACATTATTTAAATGAATGTCACTTTTGCCTGCAAAACCATCAACAGGTGTAAAGTTGAATTCAATTACATTAGATAATTCTTCAGGATTCAAAGATTTTCCATCCATGCTAAAAATTATCCCTTTTACAACACCGTTATTATCAGAATTATACTCAAAAGTAAATCCATCTAATAATGATGAAGCCTCTTCAAATTTAACTTCATCTGAATTATAATTCAGATGAAACTGTAAGCCTTTTACTTCTTTATTTGAAGTTGAATTGGCTAAGGACAATTTTAAAGCAGAAGAATTTAAATCCTTCTCTAATGCTACTTGACCACCAAATGCTAGGGTTACACCCAAAGCTACTGTTAATAAGATTGATGTTCTTTTCATTCCTAATGCTCCTTTGTTTTTCTGTACTAAAGTTATAAAAATTTATTGAATGTATGCAAACATTATAGAAAATAAAAATGTAACAGAATATTTCACAATTTTACTCAGAAACTCGAGTAATGTCTGCTCCAACATTTTTCAATTTTTTCTCAATATCCTCATACCCTCTATCTATGTGATATACCCTAGAAATTTCACTCTTACCCGATGCTGCTAATGCACCTAAAATTAATGATGCACTTGCACGAATATCCGTTGACATAACGGGAGCACCCTTTAAATCTTTCACCCCTGACACAGATGCTACATTATTATTTAATTGAATTTTTGCTCCAAATCGACCCAGTTCAGCAATATGCGTAAAACGATCATGATATATTTCATCTATTATAGTTGAATCACCGTCAGCATTACTCATAAGTACCATCCATTGTGCTTGTAAGTCAGTGGGAAAACCTGGATAAACTGCTGTGGTCATATCAACAGGATGGATTTTCCTGTTTGATTTTACCGTAATACATTTTCCATCAATTGATATTTCTACACCGACTTCTTTTAGTTTTGAAATTACAATGCCTAAATGTTTTGGATTTACATTTTTTAAAGTTACTTCACCCCCAGCAAGTGCCACAGCAATAAGATATGTTCCAGCCTCAATTCTATCGGGAATTATATCATATTCAAAATCCCCATTTAACTGACTTATGCCATGAACAGAAAGAGTATTGGAATCTTTTCCATCTATTTTTGCACCCATTTTTTCAAGGAATTCAATTAAATCTGTAATTTCAGGTTCATAAGACGCATTATAAATATTGGTGGTTCCTTCTGCTTTTACAGCAGCCATTAATGTATTTCCCGTGGCCCCCACACTAACTTTTTCAAAATTAATTTCAGCACCTTTTAATTTTCCTTTAGAAATTAGATTTCCACTCTCAAGGTCTATGGTTGCACCCATAGCCTCTAATGCTTTTAAATGAAAGTCTACAGGACGTGGCCCCCACGCACACCCACCTGGTAGTGATACTTCTGCATAATTATATCGACTCATGAAGGGTCCTAATACATAAAATGATGCTCTCATCGTTTTCACTAATTCATAAGGTGCAACAGGTTTATCACAATTATTAGTATCAATTTGCATACAATTATCATAAAATTGAACACTACCACCAATCATCTCAATGAGTCTTCCCATCGTACGAGTATCACGTAAATTAGGCACATTATTTAATACATACTTTCCAGGCTCAATTATTGATGCTGTCATAATGGGAAGTACAGCATTTTTGGCACCACTTATCTCAATTTCTCCATAAAGAGGTTTACCACCATTTATTACAATTTTATCCATAATTTCTTTCAATTAAATATTCGGCTTGCTTTAAGCTACTTTCAGTGAGGGTTTTACCACTTATCAAACTGGCAATTTCATTTATACGCTCTTCTTTATCTAACTTGTAGATGCTTACTTTAGTCCTATCATTAGTTATATGTTTACTTACTTTATAATGTGAATCTCCCATTCCTGCAATTTGGGATAAATGTGAAATACATAATACTTGATGTGATTTCCCAAGCTGATTTATTTTATTGCCAACTTTTTCTGCAGTTGCACCTGAAATCCCACTATCAATTTCATCAAAGATTAATGTATCTACGGTGTCAGAATTTTGTAAAGCTAATTTAATGGCTAACATTATACGTGAAATTTCACCACCCGAAGCAATTTTTGCCAATGGTTTCAACTCTTCACCAACATTTGTATTAATAAAAAATTCGCATATATCTGAGCCAAATTCTGTACATGGGTTAATACTATTAAATTTTATTTTAAACTCAACTGATTCCATATCCATATCCATTACATGAGTTGTAATTTCATTTTCAAGTTTTTGTGCAGCCTCTTGGCGAGAAGCCGTTAGCCTTAAACAATGATTATTTAATTCAACTTGAATTTTCTTACACTCTTGTTCTAATAATGGAATTTGTTTAAACGTTGAAGCATCTTCTAATAATTGGTTTTCAATATCCGTTTTATACGCTAAAACAGATTCAATTGATCCTCCGTATTTTCGTTTAAGCATTTCCACATGGGATAATTGCTGATTAACAATCTCTAATCTTTCCTCATCAATAATAAATACACTTTTTAAATTATTTAGTTCAGAAGCAATATCCCCTGCTTCAATTTTAAGAGATTCAATTCGATTTGTTATCACTTCTAATGATTCATGTGAAGATGCAAAAGGTTGTAAAGATGAACCTACATTGGCAATTTGAGATTCAATGGATTCATCTGAATTAGATAATCTTTGTAAAATATCATAAATAAGTTTTTGAATCTCATAAGCATTATTCAACAGCATATATTCGTTATCTAATTTTGAATCTATTCCTACACTAATTTCAAACTCACTCAATTCTTTTAATTGAAATTCAAATAATTCACGTTTTTCATTTAACTCAGACTGCTGTTGCTTTAGCCCAGCTAACACATTTTTTTTATCTTCTAATTTTTGAAATGTTGTGGATACACTTTCTAATAATTGGGGATGATGAGCATATGCATCTAAATAATGTAAATGAGATTTTACATCTAACAATTTTTGATGTTCATGTTGGCCATGTAAGTCAAAAAAGTTTGCTGTTAATGAAGATAATCTGGACAGCTTTATTGGTTCATCATTACAAAAAATTTTAGATTGACCATTTGCAGTAATAATTCGTCTAATAATATATTCATCCACACCTTGATTAAAGGTAGCCTCTAGTACGGTTCTATTTGAATCATATCGCATATGATCTTTACTAAAACGTCCACCTCTTATGTATGATAATGCACTCATTATGATGGATTTACCCGAACCAGTCTCTCCTGTTATAATATTTAAACCAGAATCAAATTCGATACTTAGCTCATCAATAATTGCGAGATTTTTAATATATAAAGATGAAATCACTTGAATTTTTTCCGTAAAAAACACCCTATTAATCCACCACTTATATCTGCAATGCCATCCATTATATCTGGTATTCTTCCTGGTGTAAAATGTTGAACAGATTCATCGATAATGGGAAATATGATGATAAATGCAATTATCCCCTGCCAATCCTTTTTAGATAGGGGATTTACCATAAGTGCATTTACCAATAAAAATCCTAGAATCAAATATTCAAAAAAGTGTACATATTTATCATATCGCCACAAAAAACCAAAATACCCCATATCAGATGATGGGGTTGCAGAGATATACACAATTGAACAAAGGTAAATGATAAAAATCCATGTTCGTGGGGACGATAATTGCATGTTATTTTAGTATAAATATTGCCGTTGCAGTGGCATAGTTTTCAGTGTGAGATATTGACACCCTAACTATTCCCTTTTCCTGAATATCTTGTGGAAGTCTCACACTGGGCGCACCAGAAATTTCTCTTCCCACAATTATATCTTTTAGGAGCACATAATCAAACAATTCTGAAGACAGTAAGGCTTTTTTTATAGCTTCTTTGGCACTAAATCTCCCTGCATAATGCAATGCAGGATTCACACGTGTGGAACAGTATTCTACTTCATCTTGATGATACACATGAGATAAAAACCGGTCACCTTTTTCATCTAACATCTTTCTAATTCTTGATACTTCTACAATATCCGTACCGATAAATGTCATGTTAAATTTTCTTCTTTAATAATTTGGATGAGTTCATTTACGCTTTCTAAATCATAGTCTGCACCAGAATGAACGGTTCCAAAAGTGTCACCATATTTTGCAAATGCAGTTTTCATACCTACTTTGCTTGCACCAACCACATCACGTTCAGGCCAATCACCCACCATAATGCATTCTTCAGGCAATACTTGTAAACGTTGTACAATTTCTTTAAATGGTTCTGGTGATGGTTTATGCATTCCTGTATCATGAAAAGTTACTACTGAATCAAAAATATGATGCAAATTTACTGAACATAATCTTACCCATGCTTCACGACTTGGCGCATCTGATACAACACCTAATTTTAGCCCCATTTTTGATAATGTTATTAGCGTTTGGCTCACAAAAGGGTACAAAATGAGTGATGCCTCTTTGGCTTTTTTATAGGCTACAATACCGGAGGCAAGGATTTTATAATCTAATTTACCCACATGTGATGAAATAAAATCATCAAACACTGCTTGGTATTCATATCCTTTATTGTCATAGATTTGAAAAATTTCATCACGTGCTTTATTGGGGTCAACATCAAGCCCAGCTTCAATCATACCTTGAATGGCTGAGTCAATGGCCCATGATTTCATTTTCATAAAATCCAAAAGGGTGTTATCTAAGTCGAAAATGACAGCTTTAATCATATATTAAAAATAAAATAAAAAAGGGCAAATTACTTTGCCCTTTTCCACTTAAAAATTATTTTTTATTATTTACAATCTTTGGTATAATAATTGAGGTTTTTTAAATAATCCCCTGCAAATTTTCTATAGTTTCTATCTTTTTTAGCTTTGGTAAATGCGTCTTCGGCTGCAACTTTATTGCACATATTCATTTCAGCAATTCCAAGTTCACACATGGCTGCAGCATAATTACGTTTAATTCTTAGGCATTCTTTTGCAGCATCCCGTGCTTTTTCAAAATCTTCCATTATATTATAAACAGAGGATAAACGATAATAAATTTTATATGCTTTACGGTCGGTATCAATGGCACGTTGATAATTTGTTATAGCATTCTCTAAATCGTTTTTTTCTTGATATACTACACCTAATGTCTCATAAGCTTTTGTATACGATGGTGTAATAAGTAATGCTTTATTTAATGCATCTATTGCTAAATCAAATTGTTGATTATCTTTATATGCCACGCCTAATGAATAATAGGCACGATCAT
This sequence comes from uncultured bacterium, assembly GCA_964344315.1. Taxonomy (GTDB): domain Bacteria; phylum Fidelibacterota; class Marinisomatia; order SCGC-AAA003-L08; family D37C17; genus JABHHG01. Next base: position 75,243 of record CAYFMU010000004.1, read on the forward strand.
AATTAGAATTTATGCTCACCGCTTTTTTGTATTCTTCAATGGCTTGAGTTAGATTTCCACCTCTTTTATATGTATCACCCAACATTTTAATGGCTTGTACATGTTCACCATCTGACTCAATGGTTTTTATGCTCCATATTTGAGCATTTTCAAAATCTTTTAAACTAAAATAGGTTTTTGCCATTCTAAATAAACCACCTGAAAATGTAGGCATATAATTTACCGCATTTTGATAATAGCTCAATGCTGTATCATATTCTCTACGTCTAAATTCCTCATCACCTTGTTTTGCCATAGTTTGAGCCACAACAAGAATTGCCTTTGAGTATTTTTCTTCAATTGGATTAAAGCTTATGGCTTTTTTATAATATGAAACCGCATCCTCAAACTGATTTAGCTTTTTATACACTAACCCTTTTGAATAGTAAATCATGGCATTTTCTGGATGGCTTTCAAGGAGTTTATCATATTCACTCAATGCTTCTTCGAGATAGCCACTATCTACTGTTTTTTTTGCATCTTTTAGTGCGTTTTTTAGATTTTCTAACTCTTTTTGATATGCTCGATATTCCTTATTTCCAGGATCACCATCAATTGCTTTGAGAATAAACTCATTGGCTTTATCTAAATCATCCAGCCTAAATGCTGTTTGTGATGCCAGCTCAAAAGCCTTTGCATTCGCTGTTTTTGCATCGATTTCACCTTGTAAAATTTCTAATGCCTTATCATATGATTTATTTTCAAATGCTACTTTTGCATCTTCAAATGCAGATGCAAAAATGGTTGTGCATAATATAGAAATGAGTATTTGTTTTTTCATGTCTAATCCAATTTATTGTGCTGAAGGCGGGATTTGAACCCGCACAAGGATACCCTCACTGCCCCCTCAAGACAGCGTGTCTACCAGTTCCACCACTTCAGCAATTTTAATTATTCTGAATCTGTATTTTCAGCTGGCACTACATCAACTGGTGCAGAAACATCAGCAGGAATATCTAAAGTTGCATCTGCAGCACCTTTATTTCGCGTAAGGGTTGGATTATCTGCAGAAATTACTTTAGACTCTGGATGTCCCATAAATCCAATAACCACAGCTAAAATCATAAAGGTGAAAGCTAAGCCACTGGTAACACGAACCAACAATTTATCAGCACCTTGACCGCCAAATGCTGCATTCATTGCATTACCACCCATGGCTGAACCCATACCACCTGTTTGGCTTGATTGCATGAGGATAATGCCCATTAGTAACAAGCATACCACCACAAAAATAAAAACCATAACTCCGTAAAACATGTTTACTCCTTATAACTCCAAATAAATTTTATAAAATTTTTCTACATCTAATGATGCACCACCAATTAAAAAGCCATCTACATTCTCAATGGCAGATAATTTTTTAGCACTATCTGGTGAAACACTTCCACCATACAACAACGGGAGCTTATTATTGTTCCAACCCATACTTGACAATATAGATCTAATTTGCCCATGAGTATCATGTACAATATCTGCAGTAGCAGATAAGCCCGTTCCAATTGCCCATACAGGTTCATAGGCAATTAAAAACTCACCATTAACATTATTTAACCCATTTTTCAATTGAGCCTGTAACACCGAAAATGTTGCATTACCCTCTCGCTCTTCAATAGTTTCACCAATGCACAAAATGGGAATAATCTCATTGCATAATGCTTGCTGCATTTTCAAGTTTATCATTTCATCTGATTCACCAAAAATATGGCGACGTTCCGAATGCCCTAAAATTACATATTCTACATTAGTTTCTTTTAACATTGATGCAGAAATTTCACCCGTATATGCACCTGAGTCTTGGTGATACATGTTTTGCGCACCCACAGTAATAGATATATCTTTTGTATTGCTAACCATTGAAAAAAGCGATGTAAAAGCGGGGCATAAGATAATTTGTGTTTGCGTATTGTTCAAATCTTTAATATTCAGTGCATGAATAAATTCAGCACCTTCAGTGGCATTGAAATTCATCTTCCAATTTGCAACACAAAACTTATTTGCCACTAAGCGCCTCAAATGCAGGAAGTTTTTTTCCGCTTAATATCTCTAAAGATGCTCCACCACCTGTTGAAACATGAGAATAGCCATCTTTAAAGCCCATATCTTCAATGGCTGCTGCAGTATCACCACCGCCAATAATCGTGGTTACCCCTTCATCTGTAAGTCGTTGAACGGCTGATGCAATTGCTTGAGTTCCTGTTGAAAATGCAGAAATTTCCGTTACACCCAGTGGACCATTCCACACGATTGTTTTGGCACCACTGAGAACCATCTCATAATTCATACAGGTTTCAGGACCAATGTCAAATCCCATTTCATTTTCTTTCAGTTCATCTAGATAGACCACTCTCCATGGTGATTCATCACTCATTTCAGAAGCACAAACCACATCTACAGGGAGATGAATATTTATATTCTTCTCTTTTGCAATATTTAAAATTTCTGTGGCAATACTCAAGTTTTCTTCATCAACTAAAGAACCACCAACATTCAATCCTTTGGCTTTTAAAAATGTAAATGCCATGGCACCCCCAATAAGGATATCATTGGCCTTTTCCATAAATTGGTGGATTAATTCAATTTTTCCCGCAACTTTTGCACCACCTAAAATCACCACATAAGGTTGTTCAGGGTTTTCTAATTTTTCTGATAAATACTGCCATTCTTTTTCCATGAGTAAGCCTGGTACTGCAACAGGAATATGATTCACCACTCCTACATTAGATGCATGAGCGCGATGTGCTGTACCAAAAGCGTCATTTACATAAACATCACCATGTTGGGCCAAAAGGAGAGAAAATGTATCTTCATTTTCTGTTTCGGCAGCATGAAATCGCAAATTCTCTAATAAATGAATTTCACCGGGTTTGAGTGATTGAGATAGTTTTATTGACTCAGGCGATACACAATCATTGGAAAAATGAACATCAATATCCAATAAATCTTCCACATCAAAAGCAATGGGATCTAATGACATATCTCTATTTACTTCACCTTTTGGGCGACCCATATGCGACATAAGTACAACGGATGCACCATTATCCAAACAATGTTTAATGGTGGGTAAACTTGCTCGAATGCGGAAATCATTCTGCACTTGTCCATCATACATGGGTACATTGTAATCTACACGAATGAGTACACGTTTCCCTTGTAGTTTTATTTCTGAAAGTTTTTGCATGAATATTGCTCTTGATTTTAGCCCGTAAATTTACACATTCTAAGGTACATGCACATAACCTTATTGAGAGTTTTTAAATTCAAAATTTTACCTAACTTGACTGTGAGCATATCGAAAAACTTCATGAATAATTCAATCTACTAACAATTCATGATGCTACTTTATATTACTGCGAATCAATTCTGGGCGTAGCCAATGTAATTACTCCTACCTTATTGGCACCATATTCTTTTAGGGTTTTTGCACAACTATTTGCAGTTGCTCCAGTTGTAAGAACATCATCAACCAATAACACATTGCCATATATATCGTCAGAACATGAAAATTTATTCATCATATTTTCTTTTCGTTGAGTATTATTCAATTTTGTTTGTGAATCGGTCCATGCAATTCGTTTGAGTGAAGAATTATTAACGGGAATTTTAACATGTTCCGAAATTATGTGTGCAATTACTTCAGCTTGATTATATCCACGTTCTCTTTGTTTTGCATGATATAATGGGATGGGTATAATCATATCTGCATTTATATTTGGGATTGAAGTGATGGTAAAAATATTTTTTATGGAGATTATAGAATTGGAATATTTAAGAATATGGATACACTCATGAAGCACTTCATCATACCAATATAAAGAATATGCCTCATCTAAAAATTCACCATGCGTCAACTCAGTTTGCCAATTTCCCAGTTGAGTTAGTGTAATATTTTCATTTAAGCAATTATTACAATATATCCTATAATTCACTGGCAATAGTGATTGACATATTTTGCAATATTGAGGATATATCAATTCATGTATGGATTGTAGGACGCTCATATACATGTAATATATAAATTTTTACCCACCCATTTAAAGGAATTATACCATTGCAATTCTTTGCATATGGTTATGTATAAATCAATGTATTAAAACAAACTTAATGCTTCACCATCATCATTATTACTGGACTCTGGTTCGGGCTTTTCTATATTTGTTTCACTTAGTTCTTTAGAAGGAGTTTGGGATTCAATAATTGTTTCTTCAGTAGGAGTTTCTATTTCTAGTTCTAAAAATTTAAATCCACTTAATCGAGAAAAACCTGTGAGCTTATTGCCATTGGCTTTCCACCCTTTTACATCAATGAATTCAGTAGAAATAATTTCCTTACTGCGCTTATCTCCATTTTTTAAACGATAATTAAAGCACAGTTGAGTATGTGGATACAAGGACACCAATACTAATTTTGATCCTCGCTCTTCACTAATGAATTTAAATCGTTTAGCTCTTGTGGTCGTTTCAATTTGAAACCGCTTCATATAATAGGATTTTTGCTTCCCATCATAATGAAGTGCCGTTATTATATCATCCTTATTGAATTTACCAATGTTGGCAATCTCATTACATTTATAGCGATTGGTAAGCTCAAATGAAGTAAGTTCATAGCTTCCATCATCATGAATAACCAGAATACAATCATCCGTATTAAAACTACCTAAATAGGTTCCTTGTTCTTCAATATTAAGTCGGCCAATGGTTTCATCTAACCAAATATCGCGGCCACCTAATGTGGAATCTCCTACAGATTTTTGAATAATCTTCTGAACCGGATATTTAGAGAGAATATTACCCTTAGACCCTCGACCTTTTATGGCTAATTCACCAAAATCAAAATCAAATTGCTTGATTCTTGCTTTGGAAAGTCCGTGCAATTTTACATGAACAATTTCAGATTCACTATTTGGATTGGCAGTAAAATAGAGAATTTTGCTACCATCTGTACCTGAGGTAATATCATATTCTCTATCCCTTACAATGGAGGTAACCGAAAACCGCTTTACCATGGCACGTCCCGTTTTACCATCTTTATATGCCACATTATATACCATGTGCTCATCACCTTTTTTCCACACCGCCACATGTATAATATATTTTCCTACAAACTTTTTTGCATCAATTTGAGTCACTATATATTTCCCATCATTACGGAAAATAATAATATTATCTATATCGGAGCAATCACCTACATATTCGTCTTTCTTTAAGCTATACCCAATAAAACCCTCTGCTCTATTCACATATAGTTTTTGATTTGCCACAGCCACACTTCTAACAGCAATAGATTCAAATGTTGCAATTTCTGTTTTTCGCTCTCGTCCTTCGCCATGTTTTTTCAATAATGATTCAAAATATCGAATGGCATACTCTGTGAGATGGATTAAATTATTGGCAACTTCTTCTAAATCTGCTTCTAATCCTGTAATAAACTCATCTGCTTTAAATGAGTCATATTTTGAGATGCGTTTAATTTTAATCTCAGTCAGTTTAACAATATCAGCTTCAGTTACATCTCGCTTTAAATTTGCCTTAAATGTATCTAAACCTTTATCGATTGTTTCAATAACTGATTCCCATGTTTCACATTCTTCTATATCTCTATAAATTCTATTTTCAATAAATATCTTTTCAAGAGATGAAAGATGCCATTTTTCAGAGAGCTGTGATTGTAATAATTCTAATTCTTGACGAAGTAATTCCACAGTATTTTCAGTAGATTTTTTTAACATTGTATTCACCGATGTAAATACAGGTTTGTCATCTACAATAACACAACAATTGGGTGATATGGATACTTCACAATGGGTAAAGGCATACAGAGCATCAATAGTTACATCTGGAGATATGCCCTGGGTGAGATGTACCAATATTTCTACTTTTTCAGCCGTATTGTCTTCCACTTTTCGAATTTTAATTTTACCTGCATCATTTGCCTTTAATATAGAATCAATGAGACTTACGGTGGTGGTAGAATAGGGTACATCACGGATCATCAATGTTTTTTTATCAACCACATCAATTTTTGATCGAAGTCTAATCTTCCCCCCCTTTTTCCCTTGATTATATTGAGAGAAATCTGCAATTCCTCCCGTTTGGAAATCGGGTAAAATTTTAAAGGGCTTTTCTTTCAACACAGCCACAGAGGCTTTAATTAGTTCACTAAAATTATGAGGCATAATTTTAGTGGATAGGCCCACAGCAATACCTTCCACACCCTGTGCCAATAATAATGGAAATTTTACAGGAAGATGAATTGGCTCATTTTTACGACCATCGTATGATTTCTGCCATGATGTAATCTCTTTATTAAAAGCAATATCTAATGCTAAAGGTGAAAGACGTGCTTCAATATACCGTGCCGCTGCAGCTTTATCACCAGTTCTAATATCGCCCCAGTTTCCTTGGGTATCAATAATCAGATCTTTTTGCCCCATATTCACCAATGCATCTCCAATTGCTGCATCACCATGAGGATGAAATTGCATGGTCTGTCCAATAATATTGGCAACTTTATGAAATCTTCCATCATCCATTTCCTTCATGGCATGGAGGATTCTGCGTTGTACTGGCTTTAATCCATCATTATACTTGGGAATTGCACGTTCCAAAATAACATATGATGCATAATCTAAAAACCAATCTTCGTATAAACTAGTTAAGGGCTGAGCCTGATGAAAATTATCGAATTGATCTTCATTCATTTCAATATCCTTACGTGCGTCATCAGGCGTCTTCATGAGCTAAATCTTCCTCAAATCTTAAATTATCAATAATAAACTGTTGTCGATCCGGCGTATTCTTCCCCATGTAGTAAGATAAGGTATCTTGGATGGGTGTTTTCCCCGATGAAATAACAGGAACTAATTTCATATTTTCCCCGATGAAAAGTTTGAATTCTTCAGGCGATATTTCACCCAAACCTTTAAAGCGAGTAATTTCAGGTTTACCCTTTAGTTTTTCCACTGCATTATCACGTTCACCTTCGGAATAAGCATAAATTGTTTCCTTCTTATTCCTTACTCTGAATAATGGTGTTTCTAAAATAAATACATGTCCATTTTTTATTAATTCGGGGAAAAACTGAAGGAAAAAAGTTAAAATTAATAAACGGATATGCATACCATCCACATCGGCATCTGTTGCAATAACCACTCGATTGTATCGAAGATTCTCTATTCCTTCTTCAATATTCAAAGCATGTTGCAAAAGGTTAAATTCTTCGTTTTCATATACTATTTTTTTACGTAAACCAAATGAGTTTAAAGGCTTCCCTCGTAAACTAAACACGGCTTGTGTTTCCACATTTCTTGACTTTGTGATAGAACCGCTAGCAGAATCTCCCTCAGTAATAAATAAAGTGGTTTGGAGGCGTTTTTCCTCATCTGCCTTTTCATTATTATATTGAATTCTACAATCTCTTAATTTTTTATTATGAAGATTTGCTTTCTTTGCACGTTGATTGGCCAATTTCTTTATTCCGGCCATATCCTTGCGTTCTCGCTCAGATTGAAGAATCCGCTTTTGTAATGCTTCTGCCACATCACTATGTTTATGGAGATAATCATCCAATTCTTTTTTGATGAATTCATTAATAAACACGCGAACCGTTGGGCCATTTGGTCCCATATCCATTGAGCCTAATTTTGTTTTTGTCTGAGATTCAAATACTGGGTTTTGAACCCGTACACTTACTGCAGATATTATAGATGCTCGGATATCGGCCGCATCATATTCTTTTCCATAAAACTCACGAACGGTCCTCACTATTGCCTCTCTATACGCAGCTAAATGAGTTCCCCCTTGAGTAGTATGTTGACCATTGACAAAGGCATAATATTCTTCACCATATTGCTGTCCATGTGTCAGGGCAACTTCTATATCATCTCCCATTAAATGGATGATGGGATAATTAATTTTTTCAGTGTCAGTTTTTCGAGTCAGTAAATCTAATAGACCATTTTCTGAAAAGAATTTTTCACCATTAAAATTAATGGTAAGCCCAGAGTTAAGATAGACATAATTCCAAATTTGATCTTGTACATATTCGGGGATGAAACGATAATTCTTAAAAATATTATTATCAGGTATAAATGTGATTTTGGTACCATTACGAACGGTAGTTTTTTCAATGGGGTCATCTACATTAATATCACCTTGTTTGAACTGAGCAGATTTAAATTCACCATCACGAATAGATTGAACATAAAACTGAGTCGATAGTGCATTTACCGCTTTGGTTCCAACACCGTTTAGTCCCACAGACTTTTGAAAAGCATCTGAATCATACTTTCCCCCAGTATTAATCTTTGATACACAGTCTATTACTTTTCCCAGTGGAATTCCACGGCCATAATCTCTAACCGTTGCTTTATGATCGCTAACTTTCACGTCGATGGTTTTACCATAGCCCATTACATATTCATCAATACTGTTATCAATTATCTCTTTTAATAAAATATAGATACCATCATCAATGGCAGATCCATCACCCAGCTTTCCAATATACATCCCTGGGCGTAATCGAATATGTTCTTTCCAATCTAAAGATTTTATACTACTTTCATCATATGTGGGTTTTGCCATTATATTATTCCGTTACTTTAGCATTTCATGTCGAAGATGAATGATGGGGATTGCCCCCAATTTTAATAATTTTGTATTAAATTCCAGTAATGTTGCAGATTGGTTTTCACGTTGATAATCATTCCACAATCTATCTAATTCTAGTAGTCCAATAAATGTTTTGGTGCTATTTAATTTTTGAATATTTAGTCGATTAATATTGTTTAAAACACCTTCATTTGTAAAGTGCACTTCTTTCTCTAAAAATGAACTAACGTCTTCCGATTTTTCACCTTCGTACTGTACTTTAATTTCCAGCCAGGATAAACCTGCAATTAGTAATTGTTCATGTAAACTCAATATTTCATAGGCTAGACATTCATTTAAATGTTGACAATTTTCTAATAAATGTTGTTCACTAAAATATGCCCATCCAAACTGAGTAACATCGTGGGTAAATAATTTCCTTATATGAAGTGAATTATTAGAAATTGCCGTTAATAATTGTAGATTTCCAGGAGAGAAGGTTTTCATTAAATATAGATCTAATAAAATTAAATTATTATAATCTGTAAAATACTCATCATCTAACAATATGGAAATGTCTTCAGGCTTAAACAGAGTTTGGTATTGTAAATACTCGACAAAATCAGTTTGGTCTACATAGGGGTATGATTCTTCAATTCTAATATTGGGTATAGGATAAATATTAAAATTATTTTCGAATTGAGTTAATTTCTGAACTCTTTTACTGGATGCATACGTTGTTGAAATAAATTCATCCTGAGGTACTTTATCCTTTAAAAAGTGATTTTTTACCCAAAATATAACTTGCAATGAATCATCTCTATCTATCCATATGGGTTCGTCATTATGAAGTAAATAAATTGGGAGTGATTTCGAAAATAGCTTATTTTGGATTGAATAAATTTTCTTCTCTGTTAAGGAGGGTATTTTTTCGATGGAATAGGATGCACCAACTTTTTGCTTAAAGTGAATTTTAAATTTATCTTTATCCATTGGTGTATAGGGCTCTAATTGAGAATAATCATCTTCTATCCAAGATTGTAATTTTTGTAATTCACGCGCTAAAACTACTATATGATTATCTATTTTATCTAATGTTGCATTGTCTCCACTGATTTTTAGGGGAATTTCATCCAGCATCAATTGTAAAAATTTAATAGTATGAAGTGACTTGTCAGCATGTGTTTGAGAATAAAACTTTAAATTCTCTTGTGCATATTCTATAACTTTTTTTGCACTATGCAATCGCGTTGAAATTGCTTCAACGCGACTAGACATCTCCAAATGATGTCCATCTATAATAGAAATAAATCCATTATAAACTAATGTGGTATACAGTGAAATATCCCATTCATAGTGATTTAAAATATCATGATTATAAACTTCGCCCTTTAGATAGTCTGTAAGGAGATGATAATTTAAAAGTGCATCAGGTGATAATTTTGTTTCGTCAATTTGAGATAACTCAATAGTAAAACGATTCACATCAGCAATATACTCATCTTGTGAATCTTTATCTAGCTTAGGAAAAAATGAATCAAAACCAGCATATCCAAGTAGTGAGCTCTCAACTGGATGAAATTTATGATACCAATCAATAAATGCAGATTCTAAATCCAAATAGGATTTTTCGTACGATCGACTACATTGAGTTGAAAATAGGGTGAGAAGTAAAATTACAATGATTTTCATTGCTAAAATTTACCTTTTCTCCTCTGATGTTTACATTAAAATTTTGAACTTTATCGAAGATTTCCTGCCCATCCCATTTTAGAACGGAGCATTTGGAAATAATCATAATTGGGGAGTGTTATGAGCTGTACTCGTTTTTTTCCACATCTTATTTTTATTGAGGTCGTTTCTTTCATAGGTAATCGTATTTGGCCATCAATAGTACAGGCAATGCCATCATAATTATCATTGAATGTTGCCTTAACTTCTACATCTGCAGGCAACACAATGGGGCGTGCTGATAAACTATGAGGACAAATGGGTGTAACCGTAATTGTATCAATTGATGGATATATTATAGGACCACCTGCCGACAATGAATACGCTGTTGAACCTGTAGGTGTTGAAAAAATTATACCATCACTTTCATAGGTATTTAAATATTTTTCAGATACGTGAACTTCTGTTTTTAAAATTCTACCTGAATGACCATGATCCACTACAATATCATTAAGGGCATAATATTTTCCACTATTTCCATTTAATCCATCAATTTCGACAGACAGCAACATACGCTCATCAATGGTATAGTTTTTTTCAATAACCGATTGCACTAATTGGTTTAAATCGTTTTGAGAATTTTCGGCTAAAAAACCCAAGCCGCCAATATGTATACCCAAAATAGGCTTTGGGAAATCTCCCATGCGACGTACTGTGGATAAAATGGTACCATCACCACCAATAGAAATAATTATATCTGCATTCTTTATTAGTTCATCAAATTTTGTAGTTTCACAATTAATTGATATATCATGATCACCATCGCTTTTATAATCATCTGAAAGTATACATTCATGTCCTTCATCAACTATAAGTGGATGTAAAAAGTTTACCAATTCAAAAAATCGAGGCTTTCTAAAATTTCCAGTAAGACCTATTTTCATATTCCGGGCACTTCTTTCAAATCATCATCTTCATTAATTAGCGTAGTAATCCTATTTTCTGCTTCATCTAATTTTGCTTTACATAAATTGGTTAATTTTACTCCATCCTCGTACAATTTTATCATCTCGTCTAATGATGTTGTATCTGAATCCAGTTTTTTTATTATCTCTTCTAATGCTGCCATTGAAGATTCAAAAGTATTTGATTTATTACTCATTTGATTTCTCAATTTTATTCACAGTTGAATGCACCACAGATTGATGCAATTGAATTTTTATTTTATCCTCTAATTTAATGTTTTCGCTATTTTTAACAATGCGACCATTTTCATCATACACCACGGCAAAACCACGCTCTATAATTGCCGTAGGATTTAATTGGTGTAACATCGACTCATTTAATTGAAGATTATGACTGAATTTTCTAAAAACTCTCTCTGTAGAATTTACTAGTTCCGCTGATAATCTATTAAATTTTTCTTTGTGAATTTGAAAAAAATCTGAAGGTTTATGGAAATCATACTTTAATATGGTCATTTCAATTTGTTGATAATAATTTAAAATTCGCTGTTGAATTGTTGCCAACAATCTATCCTGTTGCTCATTAATAAACTCAATCAAAACAGACTTTACTGGAGAGACTATTTCTGCTGCTGCAGAAGGTGTAGGCGCACGCAAATCTGAAACAAAATCAGTTAGCGTAAAGTCTGTCTCATGTCCTACAGCAGATATGATTGGTATATTTATTTCATGAATTTTTCTTACCAGTTTTTCACTATTAAAACACCATAAATCCTCCATTGATCCCCCACCTCTACCAATAATAATCACATCCACTTGGGGTTCATATTTTACCATGTCATCTATAGATTGGATAAGCGAATCTATAGCTTCATGGCCTTGTACTATAGAGGGACGTAACATTACTTGAATATGTGGCGCTCGTCGGTTCATCACATTAATTATATCTCGAATGACAGCACCATCTTGTGATGTAATTACTCCTACCTTTTCAGGGAATTTTGGGATAGGTAGCTTTGTAGTTTGACTAAATAGACCTTCAGCATCTAATTTTCGCTTTAATGCCTCAAATTCTTCCCATAGATTCCCTTTACCGGCCATATGTAAATGATTAACCACAAACTGATATTGTCCCCGTTGTGGATACAACGATACTGTTCCATGTGCTACAACTTTTTGTCCAATCTTCGGTTGAAATGATAAGCCTTTAAAATGATGTGCAAAAAGGACTGATGATATTTCACTGCCATCATCTTTTAAAGTAAAATAAGAATGCCCAGAACCATATGTTTTAAATGATCCAATTTCTCCTTCAACCCAAATTTGAGAAAATTGTTTTTCCAATATATACTTGGCTTGATTATTTAGCTGGGTAACAGTGAGTACCGTTTGTTTCATATCATTTTTCATATAAAAAGAGAAACCGCCAACGATACCGTTGGCGGTTGAATAAATAAATTTAAATTGGGTGAATTACCCATGTTTAAAAATTCTACTTATTTATTTTTCTTTTTATGTCGATTAGCGCGAAGACGTTTCTTACGCTTATGCGTATTCATCTTTCTTTTTTTGCGTTTTTTACCGCACGGCATATAATCTATCTCCTATTTTAAAATCCACGTAAAAGGGATTTATTCACTCGATCTTTTAATAGTTTTGATACCTTAAAAGCAGGTACAAATCTTTCTTTCAATTTTACAACTTCACGTGTTGCAGGATTATGGGCTTCACGTGCAGACCGCTGTTTTACCACAAAACTACCAAATCCTCTAATATCTACACGCTCACCTTTTGAAAGGGATGAAACTACACTATGTAATATTCCTTCTAAAACAGCTTCCGTTTCAACTTTAGTTAACCCCGTTGCTGCAGATACTTCATCAATAATATCAGCTTTTGTCATTAAAATCTACCCCCATAATATAACCTATATTCAGGTATCGGAAATATATTCAAATTTGAAAAAGGTAATTCAATATTTTTACTATTTAAAAAATATTCAAAGAATCCATCTTCATCATGTTTAGGGTGAATAAATTTTAGTTCTTTTTCTGTTTCCAGTAATGACTTCACAAGATGTTTTGCATCTTCATAGGTGCCAATGAGGTCAATTAATCCTAAATCTTTTGCTTGTAAACCACTATAGACTTTTCCATCTGCCAGTTGCTCCATTTGATGTAGAGGCATATTGCGTTCTTTTGCTGCAGACGTAATAAACTGAAGATGTAAATCATCTATTAAATTTTGGAAATATTTTATATCCGCCTCACTGGGTTCACGAGAGAAGCTACCTGCATCTTTTAATTTGCCACTTTTAATTGATTGAAAATTTAACCCCACTTTGTCTAATAACTCTTTCCCTACGGGATAAGACATGATAACACCAATTGAGCCTGTAGCCGTTCCTCCATTTGCCATAATAGAGTCGGCCCCCATGGCAATATAGTATCCACCAGATGCTGCCACACTTCCCATAGATGCAATAATGGGTTTTCTATTTGATTCTGAAATTTGTTTTACTTTTTCATATATCTCTTGGCTTGGTGCAACGGCACCACCAGGGGTGTTTAATCGCACAATAATTGCATCAATATCGAAGCGAGTATAGAAATCGTGTAAATCATCCACAATTTCATCAGAACTCATAATGGGTTCATCGATAGTAATAATTCCAACTTGAGGCCCAAATTTAATAGATGGCCATGGCAAAAATGATAATAGGAATAATCCAATTATTACACTAATTACTATCCATTTTTTATTCATTATACCGTTGTCCAAATTTTAAGTTTTTGACCAATATTGATTCGGTTAGATCTGAGTCCATTCCATTTTTTTATTTTACGGATAGATGTACGATATTTCATAGCAATTTCACTGAGCGTATCTCCGCGCCTGACGGTATAATAAATTTTAGAACTTTTTGATGAGGATGCCATGGCATTTTTTCGATACTGTGAATATCCTTCTGTAGGAATTTGTAATCGTTGGCCAGGGCGAATATATTTTGCATTTCCCAATTTATTGATGGTCACAATATCTTTTATTCTTACCCCGTATTTACGAGCAATTACCCACAAGCTTTCCCCACGCTTCACCTTGTGGTCTACAAATATAATTTCTTCCACTTTTTCAATTTTAATCTCAGAAAAAAGTGAGTCAAACTGTGGATTAAACCCTTCAGGCATTCTGAATGTATATTTTTCTTTTTCTTTAAGTGGTGGAAGTGTTCCCTGCCTTAACTCAGGGTTATATAATTGAAGCGTCTTAACATCAATATTTGAAATTTCAGAAATTACGTCCAAACTAACAGATTTATCTAATTGCTTATCTACCCATTTTAGTTCGGGCTCAGATGTTACTGCAAATCCGTATCGTTGAGGATCTGTAGCAATAAAAATTGCGGCCATAATATTGGGTACATAGTTTCGGGTTTGTGCAGGTAACCGAGATAATTTCCAATAGTCCTTAGTATCCTGTCTTCTAATGGTTTTTCTAACTCGACCCTCCCCGCAATTATAAGAAGCAAATGCTAAATACCAATCATCAAACATAGCATACAAATCTTTTAGATATCGAGCTGCAGAATGGGTAGACTTAACAAAATCACGACGTTCATCAACCCACCAATTTTTCTTTAACCCATATTTTTTTCCAGTAGATGCAATAAATTGCCAAGGTCCAGAAGCATGGGCATAAGAATAGGCTTGTGGATTTAATCCACTTTCTATCATTGCCAAATAGAATAACTCTGGCGGAACCCCTTCTTCCTCTAAAATGGGCAACATGATTTTTTTATATCTTTCCATTCTATTTAACCATTTTTGAATACTCACCCGGCCTTCATTCTGAAAGAACTTTAAAATACTGGCAACCTTCTGATTATAAGTAATGGGAATATGCCCTGGAATCACCTCAACTTTCTCTTCTACAAATTCTAAATCTTCTAAAGTCTGACTATAAATATATTCATTTAGTTTATCTCTAAAAACGGCAACTGAAAGACCCGTTTCCACTTTATCTACCGTGATAGACTCATCTTCATAATAATCAATCGTAGCCGTTAAAATACGGTTAAACTCTAAGGTTTGAAACTCATCATTACCATGGCGGCTGATTACATCTAATGCAGATAATGATTCAAACAACATATCAAATTGATACATTGCCTCTAAGGTATCTCCTGTTAAATCTGAAATAATAGCTTCAGAAAAGATGGCTTTAGATTCATCTAATTGATTTTGAAAAATGTCAAAATCTTCGTCATAAATAAGTGAATCCGTATGGATATGATGAATATGTGTTTTTTCTGTATCTGCAATTTCTTCATAAACAGCCACAGAGTCAGGGAGGTTCTGTTCGTCTCCCACTAATAATGTGGTTAATACTAAACTAAAAAATAATTTAATTATCATTTAAAATCCTTTATTGGGTAAATGGACATTGGCTACTATTCATAGATGTACAACAATCTTTGATCAGCGCTAATATGCCTTGTTGTACACCATGAGTTATTGGTAATTCTATATTCCCTTGAGATAACCATTTTTTACATTTTCCATAAGAAATACAAGGTAATGAATACCATGCTTCAAAATAATCATCGTCGTGGGGGTGTAATAAATATTTCATAGGATATATAATATTTCCCATGATTTCATGTAGATATGCTCTTGTTGGAACCTTTAGTTTAATTTCTCTAGAAATTGATAATAAATCATCCATGGAAAGTGATACAACATCTTTAGGATTGTTAATATATAGTATTGCAATCTCAGTGAGTAAATATAATCTTGTGGTGAGTGCATCCCTATTTGGATGATGGAATTGGGGGAACGAATCAACGAGATTTCTAATCTCTGATAATTTTGAATTTTGTGAACAATTAGAAAATTGTTTTAGTTCATCAATTGATTGTGAAATATTACATCGTTTTCTTAAATCTATAAATTGAAAAATTCGATGCAACCCATCATCAACATCTTTAAATTGCTGAGATAATTCAACAAATCGAGTATAAGACCATACCCGAATAACTTCAATTATTTCACTTTGGGATAAATTATCAATATGTTGAGAACATAATGATAATTCGTACCGATGGGGAATTTTAATACTGGTAATTTTTTTCCCATTCTTGTTGAGAATTTCAATATCATTACCTTTAGAATATACATGTAAGATAACATTATTATATTTTGAATCTACATGATGTCCATGATTATACCAATCTCTAGCATTAGAATGGATCTCAATATTTCCATGTAACAACTTATGGTTTATCAAAACTGTTGCATTGATGAAATCGGGACCGGCATAAGGATTTTCAATTCCTGGATGTACAATTTGAATAGATTCACCATAAATTGATAAAAAACTATGTCCACGCTGAGTTTTCCAGAATGTATACAATTCTTGTTCATCATAAATTGCATGATACTCATTTCTTATATTATCTGGAAATTGGTATTGCATTACTGAATAATTTCTACGCCCATAAATGGCTGTAATACTTCTGGTATTTTAATACTCCCATCAGCTTGTTGGTAGGTTTCTAATAATGCCACCATAAGGCGAGGTGTGGCCACACCTGATCCATTCAACGTATGGACAAAATCTAACTTCTTTGTATCTTCTCGTCTAAATTTGATATTTCCACGACGCGCTTGAAATGATTCAAAATTACTGCAACTGGAAACTTCTAAAAATTTCTGCTCTCCAGGTGCCCAAATTTCTATATCATAACATTTTGCTGCAGAAAAAGATAAATCACCACCACAAAGAGAAACTATACGATAATGCAAACCCAGTGCTTTTAAAATATCTTCTGCATCATTCACCAATGTTTCTAAAACATCATAAGAATTATCAGGATGTACAAACTGAACCATTTCAACTTTATTAAATTGGTGTAATCGTAGTAAACCACGAGTATCTTTTCCATAGCTCCCTGCTTCACGTCTAAAACATGCTGAATAAGCAGTATATTTGTATGGAAACGCAGTAAGCTCTAGAATTTCATCTTTATGGATATTGGTTACAGGGACTTCGGCTGTAGATATGCAATATAAATCATCATTTTGAATATGATACATATCATCTTGAAATTTAGGCAATTGCCCTGTTGTGGTGGTAGCGGTGCGTGTTGTTAAAAATGGGGGAAATAATTCTTCATATCCATGGTTATCTATATGATAATTCAACATAAAATTTATTAGTGCACGTTCTAGCTTTGCACCAACACCACGATACAACGGAAATCCACTTCCAGACATT
The DNA here is from genome assembly GCA_964344315.1 of uncultured bacterium. Lineage (GTDB taxonomy): Bacteria > Fidelibacterota > Marinisomatia > SCGC-AAA003-L08 > D37C17 > JABHHG01. The sequence goes on from CAYFMU010000004.1 coordinate 92,779, forward strand.
TTAGCTGCACGTTCAAAATCTAATAAATTATGTTTTTTGGCAATATCTAAATGGGTTAATGGGGTAAACTCAAAAGATGTTTTATTTCCCCACTCTCTTATGAATACATTATCCTCATCGCTATTTCCTTTTGGTACTGATGGATGACAAACATTTGGAACATAGAGCAGTTTGTCATGTAGTTTTTCTTCAACATTTTTGAGGTCAACATCTAACGATTTAATTTCTTCTGAAACCGAACGCATTTGTTGGATTGCTTTTGTTGCATCCTCTCCACTTTTTTTTGCATTTGCAATTTTTTTTGTGGCAATATTTCGTTCAGATTTTAGTTTTTCAACATGTTGAATAATTGATTTTCTATTATCATCTAACTCAATGATAGCGTTTAAATCAACATCAACATTTTTCATTCGTAATGAATTTTCAACCAATTGAATATTATCACGAATAAATTTTAGAGACAACATTCCCTTTTCCCTTTAAAATTAATCCCAGTAATTTAAATTTATTCTATACCAATTCTTAAACGGTATTATCATCTACCTTTACCTTTGAGAACTGTTATAATTGTGAGGAACATTATTTTAATATCCAGTAATAATGAAATATTTTCGATATAATAAAAATCTAGCTTTAATTTATTTTCAACATTCTCAATGGTGGTATCATATTCTCCAACAACTTGTGCCCACCCCGTAATTCCAGGGCGTATACAAAAGCGTCGTGCATAATATGGAATTTCTTCTTTTAACTTTTCTACAAAATAAGGACGTTCAGGGCGCGGCCCTACAATACTCATTTCGCCTTTTAATACATTAACAAGTTGGGGAATTTCATCTAATCTAAATTTGCGTAACCAATGTCCCGTTTTAGTTATACGTGGATCATTTTCAGTTGCCCAAACAGGTCCACTTTGAGCCTCAGAGTTATTGTACATGGTCCTAAACTTATATAATGTATAAAAATGCTCGTGGCGTCCAACACGCGCTTGTGTATATAGTATTGGACCCTGTGATGTGAGTCTAATTATTACTGCAATAAATACATGTAAGGGGAACAACAAAAATAATAATATAGATGATATTATTATATCAATTATACGCTTAATAAATCGTTGATATTCAGTTAAAATGTGAGGATTTACATCTATCAATGCAATTCCATGTAATAGACTCATTTTTACTTGACCTGTCAATGCATGATACATATGTGGGAGTACTTTTATGCAAACTGATAAATCGTACATCTCACCAATGAGTGTTAAAATATCTTGTTGAGAATAATCTGAAGCCGAGATAATAATATCATCTACTACTCTTGAGTTTACAATTTCTCTAATAGACGATCTTGTCCCTAAATACTTTACTTCTTTAGGGAATTTATGGGATTGCTTATCTGCCACATAACCAATGATACTATATCCTAATGTAGGGGCCTCTGCTAACTTCTGTGAAAGTGCGATACTATCTTCATCTGAACCAAAAATAATAACTTGCCTTAAACCATATCCCCATCGGAATAGTTGCTTTTGTATACTTCTAATGAGTAAGCGTGAAAAAATAACTATGGATAATATTTTTATAACTACAACAACCAGATTACTATATATCTCAATTTCATAATTGAGGATTAATAATGAATATATAGAATAAATAATAAACATGGTTAAATAATTACGAATTAGTCGTTGAATTTCACCCTTACGTGAAATTGTAGGTGAAGGATTATACCCTTGAGCTATATAGTTCATGCCAATTATAAATATAGTAAATTGAACAAAATGTATATTCAAATTTGGGAACATAAAGTAAACAGCAAAAATATCTAATAATATTAATGTCAATATCACTATATAGGAACCACGGTGATGTTGAGTTACTTCTCTATACTTCATTCTCTATTCCATACAATGCAATAGTTTTATGATTCACTTTTTTAATATCAAATTTTTCAGCATGCCTTCTAGAGTTCTTGCTCCAATTATCTAACAATTGACGATTATCCAGCATATTATTCATGGCTTCATATAGCGCATTTGAATTTTGATGCTCAATTAAATAACCATTGTTGGAATATACTTCTCTGCAACCGGGAATATCAGTGGTAATAATTGGCTTTCCTGCTGCTAACGCTTCAGTTAAAGAATGGGGTACCCCTTCACCATAAAATGATGGTAAAACCACAACATCAATGGAAGACAGCAATATATGGATATTTTCAATATATCCATACCATTCCACATTATCATAATTAAATGAATTATAAATCCAATCTACCGTAGCACTTTGGGGATTCCCCTCATCAATATCACCAGCAATAATTAGTTTAAAATCAGTACGTTCTACAATTAATCTATCAATAGAATTCTTTAATTCATTGAGACCTTTATTCATTAATAATCGGGATAAAAATAAAAATTTAATTTCATTATTTGGCATGAAACTAATATTACTAAACGATTTAAGATCTACTCCAGAACTATATATTAATTGACAAGATGATTCTCCATGAAGTCCTCTATTTTCAAATTCACATTTATCATCTGGATTTTGAAATATATTTGTAATACTCGGTGAATTTAAACTAAACCTATACAGTCTTTCCACAATATGAGTAACAAATCCTCCTACGGAGAATGTATGCCCTAAACCTGTAATTGAATTTATAATCCGTTTCACATGGGTTGTTCGTGCTGCGATGGAGCCAAAAATAACAGGTTTAATCGTAAAATGATGTACAATATGAGGATTAATATTTTTATATATTTTTCGTAATTGAAAAAATAGCCATAAGTCCTTGAGCAAACTCATTCCCTTACGATCCACCTTAATTGGAATAAAATTAATATTATTTTCTTCAAAGTATGTAGAGTATTTATCTACAGGTGCGATGGCATATATAATGAAACCTCGATCTTTCATATCTAACATTAATTGTAAACGGAATTTATATAAATATTGTGATGTATTATATACGAAGCAAACTACTTTCATGTGTTCATGCAGATAGTTTTTTATAAATTGAAATATATTCTCTTGACGTCTTCTCTATGGAGAAATTACTTTTCACTGTACTATAAATATTCTTTGCTAATTTATTTCTTAAATTATTATCATTTTTTAATTTTAGAATTGCAGTAATCAAAGATTCATAATTATTGCATTCAAATAATAGTGCATTATTTCCATGAACTAAAATTTCTTTAACTCCATCAATTTCAGATGAAATAATTGCAGTATTATATTGGGCAACTTCAAGTATGACCAGTGGTATTCCTGATGACCATAGTGAAGGGAATATGAGGGCATGTGATTTATGATAATATTCTTCAACATTATTGGTATAACCCACTATAGTTACTAGATTATCTAATTTATTTTCCTGCACATATTTATTTAACTCATTTATTTGCGATCCATCACCAACAATATTTAGACGGATATCTTTATTTCTTTTTATTATTTCTTTAAATGCTCTCAAAATGAGAATAGTATTTTTAAATGATTCAAGCCGTCCTACAAATAATACATTAAATGGTCTTTTCAACTCATCAAATGGGATAATATTTTTTTTTACTTCAATAGGATTATGAATAACTACCGCATTAATTTTTGAATTTTCTAATGAGTTTTTCACAACTTTTGAAATACACACAAAATAATCTACTTTAAAATGTAAAATTCTATAAAAGATTTGAGTAATGTTAAATAATCCACGCTTAAAATTAATATTTCTAATTGTATGCACGGTTGTTAATAATTTTACTGATTTAGGCTTACAAATTGCTGAAAATAAATCAGAACGTCCAAGATGAGAATGAATTATGTCTGGAGAAAAATTAATAATTTCTTTTCTAAGTTTATATACTGATTTTAAAATATTTAGTCGACTTGCACCCAAACTCTTGAAGTGTATATTTTCTGGCAATTGGTCAATAAACAATCTATCATTACATGACTGGAGTGTTAAAATCTTAACATTGAATTCTTGTAAATAGGGTAAAATTAAATTGAGAATTTTAGGAATTGCCCCAGGGGCATAGGTATTTACTACATACAATAACCGTGGCTTCATAGTAGAATTACATGTTCAATTTTATTTTAAACTTTATATTTATTAAATATATCAGAATCATCAGCTTTAAAAACCACATCATTATGACTAAATTTGTAATTAAAAATAAATCTAATTCAACTAAAATATTTATTCCTAAAAATAATAGAACATAAACAATACATAAACTAAAAGTGAACTTGAAATAAGTGTATAGAGAACGAGAATCTGCTTGAGAATATAATATAAAATGTACAATTGTATGAATGCCTTGAATAAAACCTACACCAAGAATTACATATAATAATTTGTCCTCTATTAAATAATTATATTGTCCGTTATATGCTAATGTAAAAATATCCTTTCCCATTACGATGAAAATAGAAAATAGAGCTACCCCTCCTATTACATAAAATGACAAAATTTTTGATAATTTTACATCAGCTTTATTTGCTAACATAGGAAATAATACAAAGCCAATTGCACTTCCTAACATAGAAAATCCGGTTATACAAATAAAGGTAATGGCATGATATTCACCTAAAATTTCAGTGTCAAGAACTGAAGAAATTAATATTCTATCTAAACCTGAAAATAATAAACTAACTACATTTACTATCCAGAATGCAATCCCTTGAAGGATGTACTTTTTTAACTGAGTAAATGATTGGACTTGGTTTTTATTTTTTGATGAAAATAACAGTATTACAGAAAATATCAAAAATGATATAAATAAAATTATGGCAAGAAACTTATAAATATCTAATTTGACAATATTTATTGATAATACATAAATAGAAATTAAGAATAATAGAATTTTCCAAAAATTATATACCAGCTGTGAAATAGAAAATTGATGGTTAATTCTATAATATGCTGCATAATAAATTAAATTTGCTTGTGAAAATAAAATAATCCATAAGTATATGAATTGACTTATTTTTAATGAAAATATGAAGCTGAAAACTGCAGAACAAATAATACTAGAAAATGAAATTATAATCCAATAATTAAACATATACTTTAATGCTATAGAGTCATTTTTTCCTCTTCTAATAATTAATTGATCAATACCTATTAGTGAAAATGTGGCTCCCAACAATATAAACGTTTTTAGTAATGCAAATTGGCCAAACTCCTCTACTGACATTGTATTTCCAAGAATTAGAGTGGCACACATGGATAGGAAAAAGGTAATCCCCATTATTATAGATGTATGAGTAATTCCCTTTAACATACTTTGGTATTTTTATAATGAATTGAGAATTGCACAATTAAAAGTAGTGATGGCAACCACAAAAATCGCTTATAAGAGTTTGCCATAAACATATCTCCAAAAACCATCATGATGGCTATTACAGAAAATGCCATTAGATAGGGATCACCAAAAAATGAATATTGATATGAACGTACAATATAATAGATAAGAATCCCATAAATACTTGCAAATCCTAATAATCCCAGAATTCCATTTTCAAACCACATGAGTATTAATGGATTATGGGCCACCACACCAGTTAAATAGGATGAATTTTCAAATCCCACACCTATAATGGGTGAATTATTTATATAATCAAAAGCTAATTGAATTACATTATAACGTTGTAATGATGAAGGTGAATTGTTTATATCAAAAATGGTACTATATCGTTCTATCGGACGTTGAAATTGTTCAATACTTCCAAAATCTGAAAATAAAACAACCACCAAAACAACAGATGTAATACCTAATAGTAATTGCTTAAATAATGGGATTTTCATTTTTTCTAAAAAAAATAAATAAGTCATAACTCCCAATGTAAAAATAAGAATTGCAGAACGCGATGCCGTTACGATAATAATATATAATGACAACGCAAAAAGAAGAATACTCATACTTTTAAATAGCCAATTTCTGTTAAAAATTACTATTAACAAAAAAATGGGAGTAGATTGCAAAATTAGTCTAGCTGCTATATTGGGTTCATTTTCACCAAAGGTATATCGGCCACCCCATCCAGTTTCAAGCATGGCCATACCATAAGATAAATCTATACCATAGAAACTGAACGCTGATAATAAAACTACAATTACTGAGGTTACAATGGTTGTAGATAATATTAGATTTTCATTTATTTTAGAATAACTTAAAGCTACATATGAAAGTATAAATATAAATATCACTTGGAGTATACTGGTAAAAGATTCTCCTACATAATGAGCATTAATTACTGAAAATGAAAATCCAATAGATAAGATAATCATTGGTATATTGAAAATGTTAGTTGTAAATCTCTTATATTCTTTTCGAATAAAGATATTAATTAAGGATACAATAATTGCAATGCACATGCAAAAATCACTTATCGAAAAATTAATTGGTAATTTTACAAAAATTAAGGGAAGGGAAAAAAATGCTGCCCATAAGCTAAAATTAAAGATTCGTTGAAGAATCATAATTAGGCAGTTTGTTCTTCTCTATATAATGCAATAAGTAATGATGTGAGAACACCAACCAATGCAAACACAAATAAAATTAAAAATTTTCGAGGATATTTTGCATCTATTGATAAATCTGCTTTATCTATAAAATTGACAATTGGGCGATGCTTTAATTCTTCAATTTTAGCCAATTCTAATTGTTGAATTAACACAAGATAAATCTCTTGATTTATGTTTACTTCTCGAGATAAACGTGTTCGATCTAAAATAATATCAGGATCATCTATTGCCAATGTATACTTTTCTTGAAATGATTTCAATTTTTCTTCTGATGTCTCTAAGTTTATGCGAGCTGTTTGCGCTCTTTCTTCTAAAAATATTCTATTATTTTTAGCCTGATAAATAAGTTCATTAGAAATAAAGTTTTGTAAATATTCACCAATGTAATTTGCCATATCTCGAGCAATTTGAGGATCCTCAAATTTTACGTAAATTTTTCGTAAACCTGTGAGGTTTTCCTCGATTCTTAGTCGTGAATTTAATTCCAATATGGCAGACTCTACCATTTGTTCATTTGTTTTTCTTCTACCTAAAATTGAAGATAGAATTCCATTTGCATCCAACTCCCAAAACTCAATCAAACTAACTGATTTATCCTCATGAGTATTCCATTTTTTAGCAATCAAATCTTTGTGCAGTTTTCTACTTAATATTACATCATTAATATCAATATTACTTTCTAATGAACCTGATTGCATCAATCCCATTTGTTTTACAATTCCACTGATATTTTCAAAAATTGAACTTGTATCGGGATCCTGATTATTTGGGTATAGTGAAATATAAGATTCATACATAGATGTAGACATGGTTATGTATAAAATACCTATAAACATTGTAGAACTTACAATTTTTATATAAAATTTCATTTCATTTTGAATCTGCGTTAAAATATTAAAACCTCTATTGAATTATATTTTGCACAATAATAATTAAAGTCCCAATTTGACTGGTTACCGTCATCCAGTCCTTAAATCGTTCCCATTTGTTATATTCAATTTTTTCAGGAATATAAATTACATCTCCCCGCTCAATGACCATCTTTTTATTTAACGGAACTCTATTGTGAGTACCATACTTTATAATAAATATCTCATTAAATGCATTTTTATTAAATCCACTACATTTTTCAATATAATATGATGCATTTTCTCCTTGAATAAATGTAATTCGACTAGGCGAATTAACTGCACCAATTACATCTACATAATTTAGAAGAGGGAGAACTGTAAAATCATCCCCTTGATTTAATATATAATCCCCAAATTGAGTTGATTCTATCACTATACTATATTCATTGATGCTGTTTTCCCACACTTCATGCGCCCAGGATAAATCCGTTGCAGTGGTATAAGCTTTTGGTTTTTCAATGGGTGCATGTTGAATTTTGGGGGAAAATTTATTTTTTAAAATAATTTGAGAGGAATCAGCAAATTGGGTAAATCCCCCAGATTGATGAATTACTCGAGCTAATGTAGTTGTGCCAAATTCAACTTGATATGGCCCCGGAAACTTTACTTCTCCATTTATATTCACAATAGTCTGACGATTGAGATAATTATCTTCGTGAACCATAATAATGTCATGGGGTTGTATGACAATATTTTCCAATTCTTTTAACGAATATTGTTGAGTTTCTTTTATACCATCTTCAAAGGAAGTAACATCAATTTTTTGAATATTTGCAGCTTCTGTAAATCCTCCAGATAAATATATAAAATCAGCAATATTCTCATTTTCTATAAATTCATAAGAGTGAGGATTATGGACACCCCCCCATATGGAAAAATGTTGTTCTCTATATGCAACTTTTAATACATCTCCGCGCCGAATATAAGGGTTTTGTGATGGATCCCCTGTTTGAGTAAAATTATATAAATCAATTGAAGTTGATGTACCATTTCGAATAAGCTCGATATTTCGAATGGATAGAACTGAAGATGTATTTTTTACTTCACTGAGTAATATTTGATACACATCAAACACTGTATTAAATGAATTTACCGTATAATAAAGAGAATGATTAAATGGGCCTAAAAGTTTAATTTTAAATAAACCTGCCTTTTTGAACGTAACATTAACATTGGCATGAGCATAATGCTTTTTTATTTCAGTGTTTATTTTATTACGTGCATCAAATAATGACATCCCAGCCAGATCAATTGAACCAATAATTGGTACAATAATTAAACCTGTATTATCTACCATTAAATCATAATTTGAGACAATACTAGAAGAAATAATATCAACGTCAATGATATCTCCTGGGCCTAAGAATATTTCTTCTGAATTCAAACTATTTTCAAGTACATCTACACTTTTAATTGGTAGCGTTGAAGATACATGCTTAAATGATGCTGAGTTTGCAAAGCTATCTTTTGTAATCCCTACTAAAATAGAGAATAAACACAATAACTGAATGTAAATAAATTTTTTATTCATTATAATAATCCCTCTCGTTTGCGGATAAACCATTCAATTGAGAATAATAGAATAATAATCCACCAAAATGATTGTGTTGAGAGTGTACTAAATTTAAATTCTTTTGTTATAGTATCTGGACGAATATTCAATGAATTTAACAATTCTGATAACTCATGAGTCTCTGCATATTTACCATTGTTTAATGATGCAAATAATTCTAACTCATTTTTATTTTCATATAATGAATCAAACTCTTGTGTTTTTTTATTTATGTTTACGTGAACAGGTTTACTTTCACAATTCTTAGATGAAGACGTGATAAACCCTTTTAACTCATATTCACCTTCATTGGGAATGGACAACGAATATTCATTCTCATTTCCATATACAATTAATTCTTCTTCAATGCTATTATCTCTAAAAATATTAATTTTCACATCCATATTTTCTACGCTCTTATGCCTATCAATATAGATGGTAAATATTTCATTTTCATCAAACTGACGTGATGTTGAAATTAGCTTAATCAAATTGTCTTTACCTTCAAACAATAAATCCATTCTATCAAATAACAGTCTCTCAATTGATGATTTTCCACTGGATTTTTCAGCTAATGATATTTCATTTAAATCTTGTATGAATACAAACGTGGTATTTTCAAATGATGCCACCGCTAAACTACCATCATCAAATTTAAGTAAAGGGACACATTCTTCTGATAACCATGAAAATTGTTTTAGGCTGGGAGGAATATTTGAGATATCAATCATTCCTAATTCATTACTAGAATCTTTTAAAAGTAAACCTTTAATCTCATCATTCACTTTAATTGTAAGCGGATAATATTCAGAAATGAGTTGTGCTGAAGTGGCGTTTGATTTTGGGCCTTCTATATATATGAGCTCACTGCCAGTTTTTTTCAACATAGTAAATAAATTTACGTCAATTGTTTTATGGGGAAAATCGTCCAATATAATTAATTCAAAAGTTTTTGTACCTAATAATGAAGATATATTCTCATTCCAATTCCCATTATTTTGATGGACATGAATTAACTCACTTGATTTTAAATCATATAATAATCTTTTTAAGAATTTCGTATTAGTTGAAAATCCATTTGAAATAAGTAATACCTTTTTCAACTCATCAAAAATCTGAATCTGTGGAAATTCAATATTATTATCGATTGATTTTTCATTGGGAACTTGTATTACTTTAATACTGTGTAGACCTAATAAGGATTGGGCAATTTTTACACCTTCTACATCAATATATCCTCTACCCACTGGGAATGAAACATCAATTTCATATAATGATTTTTTATGATCATCTAAAAATTCAAGGGTTGAATGAGACGCTTCTTCTAATTGATATCCGATCTGAATACTAAAATTGATAGAATCACTACTATGTACAGAATGGGGAAGATTAACATTTTCAATCCAAATATCATCAGGTTGAGCATTCATTCCAACACCTAAAACATGTAGATTCGCACTTTCTAGTTTTAATTGAGAAGGATTTATTCCTTGTGTTACATGTCCATCTGTAATAATTAATTGTTGTTTTGAGGGATTTAATAACAAATGTTGAGGTAGTGATTCAAAATTTGTGGTAGAATCAGGAAATGTATTAAATGATTTAAATGATGCTTCTCTAATAGACTCACCCATTAAATACCATTTAATATCCACTGATTTTTCATCTGCCCACTTTTCAATATCACTTTTTATTGAAGTTATATTCATACCATCTTGTTCCAGCGTTTTTTCAACACTTTGTGAAGCATCTATATATACAGTAACATTTGAGGGAGTAACTGAATTATTTGTCCACTGAATCCACGGATTAACTACTAAATAAATGAGGAATATTAACGCCCCTGCTCTCAGACTCATTAATGAGTAGGAGATTTTTCTTTTGAGCGAACTAATATTTTGCCAATAAACCATCATTAACAAAAGAAATGATATAACCGTAATGGCAGAAAAAATTAATGATCCTAAAAAATTAATATTCAATTAATCACTCAATGATAGATTTGGTACTGCAGGTAAATCAAGAGGTGAAAATTGCCCTAATTTCAGTCTCTCATAACCCGCCATAGCAATCATTGCTGCATTATCAGTACAATATTCTAATTTAGGGAAATGTATATGAAGAGACTTTTCTGTGGCTAGTTCACTTGCTTTTTCTCTAAATCGAGAGTTTGCAGCAACTCCTCCAGCAATTGAAATTTGAGTTAACCCACATTCAGCTTGGACTAAAATTAATTTCTCTAATAATGTATCGACAATTGCTTCCTGAAAACTAGCGGATAAGTTGGATAATTGCTCTTGTTTTTCTGATTCAGAAAGTTTTTGGGTTGTATATAAAATGGCTGTTTTTAATCCACTAAATGAAAAATTATATTTTGATTTTTTAAGCCTAGGACGTGGAAAGTTAAACGCTTTTCTATCACCACCTTCTGCTGCTTTTTGAATTTGAGGACCACCCGGATACCCTAACCCCAATACGCGAGCACCTTTATCAAAGGCTTCTCCAGCTGCATCATCAACTGTATTTGCATGTAAAGTATATTGACCAAATGAGTCAACTTGCCATATCTGAGTATGACCTCCCGAAACCAACATGCACAAGAACGGGTATACCATATTAGGGTTATCAATCATATTGGCAAACAAATGACCTTCAAGGTGATTAACCCCTAGAAAGGGAATATCCAATGCGATCGCCATACCTTTTGCCACATTTAATCCCACCAATAATGCTCCCATCAGCCCAGCACCGTATGTAACTGCAATTGCATCTAAATCAGTTATGGTTATTTCTGCACGTTGAACGGCAAGTTGTATAACATTTGTAATTTGAGCCTCATGTTCACGTGATGCATATTCTGGCACGACTCCACCAAATTCTTTATGAATTTCTTGAGATAATACCACATTACTCAGCAGATGGCCATCTTTAATGATGGCTGCTGATGTTTCGTCACAAGAGCTTTCTATTCCTAATACAATCATAATTATTATTTGATAAAAAAAGGGTCGTAAGTTAAAAACTCACGACCCTTTTATATGTGTATTTTCGTTTATTCTTCCTCAGAATTTTCAGCAGCTGAAATGCTGTCAATTACTTCTTGAGGAATTTCAAGTTTATCAGAAGTATCAACATTTTTGATTTTCTTCTGTTCTTCTTGTTGAGCTTCAATACCCTCTTCACCAAGATCTAACATGAGTACAATTTTCTTAGACTCACTATCAACCTCTTGTACAATTACTTCAAATGAATTGTCTTGAGTATATTCTGCTTTTACTTTACTTCGTAATGTTTTAGGAATTCGCTTCATTGGTACAATTCCTTCGATACTATTACTTAGATCAAAGATAATACCTTTATCTAAGACTCTAATTACCGTACCTTCAACTTTTTTACCAGAAGTAAATTCAGAAGAAATTGTTTCCCATGGATCTTCTTCAAGTTGTTTAATTCCCAAAGCAAGTTTTCGTTCTTCACTGGAAACTTCAAGAATTTTAACATCTACGTCTTGACCCTTTTTAACCACTTCTTTTGGATGTTTGATTACTTTAGTCCATGACATATCAGACACATGAACTAATCCGTCAATTCCTTCTTCAAGCTGTACAAAAGCACCAAACTGAGTTAGATTACGTACCGTTCCTTTATGAACAGTTCCAACACTATATTTCGCTTCAATAGTATCCCATGGATTATCATGCAATTGCTTAATACCCAATGAAATTTTCTTATCTTCAAGGTCTATGCTTAACACTTTCGCTTCGACTTCATCACCAATTTTAAACATATCTGATGGATGTTTAATATGACGTGTCCATGACATTTCTGAAACATGAATCAAGCCTTCCACACCTTCTTCCAACTCAACAAAGGCACCATAATTCATCATGTTAACCACTTTACCTTTAATCACTTGATCTACTGGGAATTTGTCGATAACATTTTCCCAAGGTTCTGGTGAAAGCTGTTTTAATCCAAGTGATACTCTCACTTTTTCAACATCAAAATCGATAACTTTAACTGTTATGGTTTCACCCACAGTTAATTTTTCTGATGGATGATTAATTCTACCCCATGTAATATCAGTAATATGCAATAGACCATCAATACCGCCTAAATCAATAAAGGCACCAAAATCAGTGATATTTTTAACCATACCTTCAAGCACCATACCAACTTCCATTTGTGCCAGTACTTCTTGACGCCTTTCGAGTAAATCAGATGCAAGAATTGCTTTTCTGGAAAGTACAATATTTTGTCTTAATTCATTAAATTTAACAATTTTAAATTCACTTTCCATTCCTACAAATTCATCAAAATCCATTACAGGTTTTACATCAATTTGTGATCCTGGCAAGAATGCTTGAACTACACCAAGGTCAACAATCATACCACCTTTAATTCTACGAGTAATTACACCGGTGATAATTTCTTCATTATCAAATGAACTTCTGATTTCATTCCATCGACGCTGGAAATCAGCACGTTCTTTAGATAGCAAAATGTTTCCACGCCTATCTTCAAAAGATATAACAAATACTTCAATCACCTGACCAATTTCAGGTAATTCAGCAAATTCACTTCTATCAATAATTCCTTCAGCTTTAAAGCCAATATCAACCAATACTTCTCTGTCAGTTAAACCAACAACGGTACCCTCGGTAACATCATTTTCTCTCACTTCAGCAAAGGAGTTGAAATAGGCTTCAAATTCACCTGTATCTTCAACTTCGTCTTCTTGGTCAAATTGGTTTAATTCCTCTACTGACACCACCCGTACATCTAATATTGAATTATCTAAATAATTCATTAGTGGTGTAGTTTCGGTTTTAGTTTCCTCAACCACAGTTGTTTCTTCTTCTGTAGTTGCGGGGGTTGCGGCAGTTTCTTCTACAGTGTCTACTTCTGTATTTTCAACGTCCTGTGTTACTTCTTTTACGTTTTCTTCACTCATCAATTGAGTCTTTCTCCTGTTTTGTTATATGTTTGAATAATAGAAACAATTTCATTCACTTGCTCATCAATAGTTAGTGATGTTGTATTTATTTCAATAGCATCATCAGCTTTCATTAATGGAGAATGTTTACGTGTACTATCTTTAAAGTCTCGAATTTCTATTTCTTTAATTACGTCTTCTAAAGATATATTCACACCTTGCTTCTCTAACTCTTCGAATCGACGACGACCTCGCTCATTCACATCAGCATTTAAATAAATTTTTACATGGGCATTGGGAAATACTCGAGTACCAATATCTCTACCATCTAAAATTACATTTAAATTTCCCGCGATTTCTCTCTGTAATTCCACCATTTTGGTGCGAACTTGAGGAAGGGCGCTAACAAAGCTCACATGTTGTGACACTCTATTTTCACGAATTCTACGGGTTACATCTTCATCATTTAAAAAAACCTTTTTTCCATCTTGGGAAAAATAAATGTTTATTTTTTCTAATAATGTGGTTATTTCTTCTTCATGAATATTTTCAATTTCATTTTCATGATGTTGAAGAATATACAATGTAACCGCACGATACATTGCACCTGTATCAATGTGCATATAATTTAATTGCTGAGCAATTTTTTTTGCAGTAGAACTCTTGCCAGATCCAGCTGGACCATCAATCGCGATAATCATATCGTCTATTTTACACCTTTCAAAGAGCCAAGTAATTTACTATTTTTATATGGAAAAATTCAACGTTTCAGTTGAATTAAGAATTTTGGAGTGATTGGACTGTTTTTTTATTTAGTTGTTTATACTTACCTAATTTTAAATGATCAACGGTTAAACCTGCAAAAGAGTATCGATGCAAAGTGAATACTTTAGAATCAAAAGCATCAAAAATCCGTTTTACTTCTCTATTTTTGCCCTCGGTAAGTATAACCTCCCACAAGAATTTACCATTATATTTATCCAATAATCTAATTTCACCTCTCGCCCATTCACCTTTATCTAATCTAATTCCATTTGGGAGTGTCTTTAGCTTTTCAGGATCTATATCCGTTTTAGTCTCTACTAGGTAAACTTTTTTCTTATTATATTTGGGATGCATGAGCTTATTGGCTAAATCGCCATCATTAGTAAGTAAAATAGCACCAGTGGTATCTCTATCTAACCGACCAACGGTAAACAGCCGTTCATGGGTGGGAATTAAATCAATTACTTTTTTCCTGTCATGAGTATCATTATTTGTACAAATATATCCCTTGGGTTTATTGAGTAGATATACTACTCGCTCTTGTACAGTATCAATTAAGTGGCGATCACATATAACCACATCATTTTCAGATACATTATAGGAAAAATCCCTCACCACTTTTCCATTTATGGTAACTTTTCCTTTAGATATAAACTCATCACATTTCCGTCGTGATGCTACGCCTGCATGGGCTAAAAATTTATTTAATCTCATCTGATGCAATAGGCACTTCACCTTCATTGATGAGTGCATCTATTTCCTTTAATTTTGGTAAATCACTAATATGATTGAGTCCGAACAATTCTAAAAACCGTTGAGTAGTGCCATAAAGTAATGCACGGCCAACGCCTTCATCCCTTCCCTTAATTGTGACGACTTCACGCTCCATCAGTGTTTTAATCACACTTCCACATTCTACCCCACGTATACTTTCGATCTCAACTCTACTAATAGGTTGCTTATACGCAATTATTGAAAGGGCTTCCAGAGCAGCCTTACTTAACTTTACCTTTTTAGACTTGTTTAATAATCGCTGAATATACAAATGGTAGTCTGGCCTGCTGAGTAATTGGTAACCTCCTGCAATTTTATCTATATATAACCCCTTATTGCTGGATTTATACGCTTCATTAATCAATTTTACAGTCTCAGCTAAATCTATAGATTCTCCATCAAACAAAACTTGATTTAACTTATTTTGAGTTAGGGGTTCGTTGCTGGCAAACAACAAAACTTCCACAAGATTTTTATTATCCATGGGATACCTCTGAAATTTTAATATCCCCAAAAGATGATGATTGTTCAATTTTTATTTCACCATTCCTTATAAGCTCTAGAATCGCAATAAACATGACTACAATTTTAAGCTTTGAGTTTAATTTAGACTTTAATGATGAAAATGTAAATGTTGATTTCAACCTTAATTCTTCTCTTAAAGATAATATTTGCTCCTCAACATGAACTTCTTCCTGATGCAATTCATATGGATTAATTTCTGGCATATTATCCATTACATCTTTAAATATTGAAATCAGCTTAAATAGAGTTACATCTTGAACTATGGCTTCAATATTCTCCACTTGTTCCGTATAGGGTAACTCTTGACCTCGTTCATATTTTACTGCATGATTCTCTCGAAGATGTTGAAGCTCAAGTGAAGACTCCTTGAATTGCTTATATTCCAGTAAACGATGAACTAATTCTGTTCGAGGATCAATAATTTCACCCTCATCATCTACTTCTGAATGCGGAAGCAACGTTTTAGCTTTTAATTGCATTAACATTGATGCCATGAGTACAAATTCACCGCCCACATCAATCCTAAATACACGCATCATTTTTACATATTCTAAAAATTCATTTGTAATATTTGAGATGGGGATATCATAAATATTTACTTTATCTCGATGGATAAAAAATAAGAGTAAATCTAGTGGACCCTCAAACTGGTCTAATTTGATTTTGTAACTCATTTTTTCGGTAAAAAGCCTACTTTTCTGTATACTCTCGACATTGTCTTTCTCGCCATATAAAAGGCTTTTTCTGAGCCAACTTTCAATATTTCATTTAAGTATGTTTTATCATCCATCAACCGTTTATATTCATCTTGAACTGGTGTCAAAGTTTCTACAACTAACTCTCCTAAATCAGACTTAAATTCGCTGTACATTTTTCCACTATAATTTTGCACAATTTTATCAATTGAATCTCCACTCAACTGAGAAAATATGCTCAGTAAATTAGCAAGCCCTGCACGATTCTCATCATACTCAATCGTTGTATTTGAATCTGTTACCGCACGCTTTACTTTTTTCATTAGTACATCGGGAGGCTCTAAAAGCCCCAAAATATTATTATCATTATCATCAGATTTTGACATCTTCTTTTCGGGATTTTGTAAACTCATTATTCGACCACCAACTTTGGGAATAAAAGGTTCTGGAACTGTAAATGTATCTGAATATAATTGATTAAATCGTTGTGCCAAATCTCGTGCCAATTCTAAATGTTGTTTTTGGTCAGAACCAACAGGTACCATATCTGCCTGATACAACAAAATATCTGCGGCCATTAAAACAGGATAAGAAAACAAACCCACATTAATATTTGCATTATGCTGCTTAGACTTGTCTTTAAACTGTGTCATTCTATTGAGTTCACCCATATAGGTTATTGAGTTTAACACCCACATAAGCTCTGCATGTTGTGGAACATGAGATTGTATAACAATAGTATTTTCTTCAGGATTTATTCCACATGCTATATATTGGGCAACAAAAGATAAACATCGTTGCCGAAGTTCTGCAGGTACTTGCCTCACCGTCAAGGCATGCATATCTACCACCAGAAAAATAGAGTCATATTCATCTTGTAGATTAACCCAATTTTTTAATGCACCGATGTAATTCCCAATACATAGTTTTCCTGATGGTTGAATTCCCGACAATAAAATCTTCTTATCTGACATTAATTTTTCTCCATGAAAAGATATGGTCGCCACATCTTTTGATAATGCTTTACATTTTTCTGTAAATGAATCACCACTGATGGCCGTTTAGGTTTTGATCGCAATATCATTCCCGCTTCATGCAATGATTGATTTCCTTTTTTTGAATTACACTCCACACACGCAGTAATCAAATTTTCCCAAGTATCCAACCCCCCTTTTTGTTTGGGGATAATATGATCAATGGTCATTCGTGTAGAATTAATTCCACAATATTGACAAGTATGATTATCTCGTCGTAAAATATTTTTTCGAGAGAGAACAATCTCTTTACGATGTAATCGTGCATATTCTTTCAATCGCACAACACTGGGTAATGGAATATCCAATCTCATAGAATGTATCCATTCTTGATACTTTTCTACCATATCTACTTTTTGTGAAAGCATTAATAAGATTGCACGTTTTGCACCAATGATCATGAGGGGTTCATAGCTTTGGTTTAATAATAATACCTTTCTGTTGAGAATATACCCCAACTATGAACCCCACTTTCTCATTGACATCGCTGTATAATATTGTGATGATAATTTTTCATTAAAATCTAAATCATCAGGATTTAAAGATTCAATTTTTACAAATCCAGAGGAGTGTATGAGTTTAAAATCACCCATTGCAATTCCCACATGATCAATTTTATTTTCACTTTTAAAAAATATTAGATCACCTTTTTTCGCTTCAGACAAATCTATTTTATATGATTCATCAAATTGCATATAACTATCTCTGGGTAAATTAAATTTTTGTGTTTTAAATACCGACTGTACAAATCCTGAACAATCACAACCAAAACTTGAAACTCCTCCCCATTGATATGGGACGCCTAAAAGCTGTTTGGCATTTTTAATTAGTTGTTCTCTATGATTTCCATCATTACTAGGTAGCTGAACTGATGCAGTTTTCCCCCCAGGAAGTTGTACTTTTACTTCTAATTGATCACCTGATATTACCGGAAGACTGGTTGCAAACGGTATTTGAAAATGAAATCCTCCATTACTTATTGGAGAAAATAGCTCAGTAAAAGTGAATAATTCATTACACCCTTCAGCCTCCGAATCAATGAGATAAAATTGGTGAATCCATGATTCATACCCGTCCCATTGTTTAATTTTATACCAATTTTCTTTTTCATCCAAAACCTCTACCAATTCACCGAATAATGCTTGCGAAACTTGAGCAGACATGAATGATGGCTTCTTAAATACGTCTGCCACCATGGTTTGGACTACTTTTTTCATTTTTCCTGAATATACTGAATTAAACGTTTACCAATTTCTGTATTATCCATAAAAGCATCAAACACTGAGGCTCCTGGGCCTGTTGCCCAAATAGGGACAAAGTTGGCAGAATGATAATCCGATGTAAAACGAATATCTAAATCACCTTTATCACCATCATGAACAGATACACCACCACATTCATGATCCGCAGTAAGTACCACCAATACATTTGGATTCTCCAATTGATAATCCAATAAAAAATTCACCAAATCATTAAGGGATTGCATTTCACCTTGAATATACTGTGCGCTATTTGCATGCCCACCCCAATCAACTTGTGATTCTTCTATCATTACAAAAAATCCGTTTGGGTTTTGCTCTAATTTTGATAGGGCAACCTTTGCCATTTCAGTGGTAGATACTTCTCTGCCTTCATGAACTTTTGCAAGCCCACTTTCAGAAAAAAGCCCCAATAAACGCTTATCCATTTCTACTGTTGATGAGATATCATTAATAAATTGCCCACCATTTTCTTCATATACAGTAATAAGGCTATCTGGCCAAAACTTCTTACCTCCACCCAATATCACATCAATATCAGCGTGGGCAAATTGTTGAGCAATTTCAGACTCTTTTTTTCGATAATCTACATGGGCACCAAAGGATGCAGGTGTGGCATGGGTAACGGTTGAAGTAGCCACCAACCCTGTGGCCATATCTTTCTCTTTTGCCCACTCTAACATGGTTTTTACTGGATTTTTATCAATATCCACTGCAATAGCCCCATTATAGGTTTTTTGTCCTGCTGATAATGCAGTACCACTTGCGGCTGAATCAGTTACGCGTTTACATGAAGTGGTACATTCTCCATCATTTGGATGTGTTGCCACCAAGCCAATATGGTCAAACCTTGCCGGCGCAAATTCACCATTGGCATAATAAGACAATGTATATTGACCAATACCCGTACCATCTGCAATGATGAAAATTATGGATTCAGGCCCCTCACCAACGGTGGTTTCTAAAGTATAATTCACATGTCGTTTAGAGGGAATAAAATTACTTTCCCCTTCTTGCATTGCAAGTCCATATATGGTATAACATCCACTGAAAAATATAGATATTATGACTAAGATTAATCTTTTCATACTAAAATCCTTAAAAATTTTCTTTTCCCTACTTTCAATACCGATTCAGATTTTGGATGAATCTCTAAAAAATGATCGGTAATTTTCTCATCGTTTAATTTTACAGCACCTTGTTTAATCATGCGCTTGGCATCACCATTACTGGCAACTAAGTTGTTATTTACCATGATAGAAATTAACTTCTCAGATTCACAGAGTTTATATTCAGGCATATCATCGGGCACATCCTTTTTAATAAATAGATTATCAAATGCACTCTCTGCCAGCCTTGCTTCTTTCTCATCATAATATATTGACACAATTTCTCTTGCCAATTGACGCTTTAAATCTCGAGGATTAGACTTTCCATTTTTCAAGTCTTCTTTAATTTCATCCAGTTGATGCTGTGGTATATTTGTGGCAAATTCGAAATATTTTCCAATCATCGTGTCCGGAATAGATAATGTTTTACCATACATGTTTGAAGAAGTGTCCGTTAATCCAATATAATTATCATAAGATTTTGACATTTTCTCAACACCATCCGTTCCTTCAAGTAATGGCGTAGTTATGACGATTTGTGGAGATTGACCAGATTCCTTTTGTAAATCACGTCCCACTAATAAATTAAACTTCTGATCTGTTCCACCCAGCTCTACATCAGCCTGTAAATGTACACTATCATATCCTTGAGCCAAAGGATATAGAAACTCGTGCAGTGAAATAGGTACTCCTCCACTATATCGCTTTGTAAAATCATCACGTTCTAACATACGTGCAACGGTATATTTTGATGCTAATTTTATTACATCTGTAAAATCCATTTTACCCAGCCAATGAGAATTGTATACGATTTGAAGCGTTTGTTCATTTAAAATGATGGCGGCTTGATCAATATATGATTGAGCATTTCTTTTAGTATCTTCTATTGTCAGTTGAGGTCGAGTTTTATTTCGACCTGTTGGATCACCAATCATGGCGGTAAAATCACCAATAAGTAAAATGGCATCATGACCTAAATCTTGAAATTGACGCATTTTCCGTAATAATACGGCATGGCCAATATGCAAATCTGGACGACTGGGATCACATCCACATTTTATTTTAAGTGGTTTATTTTCCTTTATAGACTTCTCAATTTTTTTAACCAATCCATCTTCGGGTACAATTTCTTCAACGCCACGACGGATAATATCCATCTGTTCATTTACCGATGGGAATTTTATCATTGCTTCTGTCTTTCTCTCATTTCTCTGTTTATTTGTCGATTCACATCTTTATCCATTTTTGATTTCCGCTTGTCCCAATTCTTTTTTCCTTGTGCCAAACCAAATTGTATTTTTACACGATTATTTTTAAAATACATGGATAGAGGAATGAGCGTCTTCCCTTTTTCTTCCACACTTTTTTGTATTTTTGTCAATTCGCGTCGATGCATTAATAACTTTCGTTCACGAGTTGGAGAATGTGAACTGTAGCCTGCATTTGAATATTCACCAATGTGCATGCCAATACAAAATAATTCGTTTCTGATAAAGCGGATATAGGATTCTTTTATATTGGCTTTTCCCTCACGCAATGCTTTAACCTCTGATCCTACTAAAACGAGTCCAGCTTCATATTTTTGGAGAATATGATATTCATATGTTGCCTTGCGATTTGTTGCTATAATATTCATCTTATTATCGAGGGTAAATTAGGGGTGTAAGTTAGCGGTCATTTTTATCGCACAGCAATAAAAAAGGGGCATGAATGCCCCTTTTTACTCAGATTATTTTAATATAAATACTATTCAATAAATTCTGATAAATACGTAAAGCTCATATTTTTAGCCTTACAGCCCCACTTATTTAAAATATTATCAATATCTGAACTTTGAAATTTATTATCATCATACTGAACGATAACCGTTTTAGTTTGAAGTGAGGCATCACAATAAGTAACGCCATCAATTTTAGTAAAATCTTTAATTAATTGCTGATGAATTTGGGGATTAATAGACGCATCCAATGCAATAACTGCCTCTCGCTGAATCCCTTTAGATGTATTGGCTGTGCTGATAAATGCACATAAAAATGATAAGAGTAAAAATGAAAATAGTTGCTTCATATAACTCTATAATCTCCTTAATGTTTGGCAAAGTTACATGAACTGAATAATATGATGCAAGAAATAGTTAAAGTAATACTTAAAGTAAATCAAGTATGAAATTTATACTTTTAAGGAGAAAATTAGATTTTATTTACAGTTACCCCGCTTCAACCATACCTTTTTCTTCATTAACATGAGTGAGCAAATATGTCCCTGAAAGCATAAGCACCACCACTACTGCAACGCCTAACCGCTGAGATTGAAATGTCTCCGTTACCACACCCAATAAAAATGGGCCTACAAATGCAGTGGCTTTTCCTGAAAAGGCAAAAAATCCAAAAAATTCATTTTCTTTATCTTTTGGAATAAACCGTGCCATGAGCGATCGACTGGCAGATTGATTGGGACCAGCAAAAATTCCGATGAGTGCTCCCGATAGCCAAAACATCATTTTTCCCGTTACCACCACTGAGGACTCACTCCATGGAAATGTCAATGTAAATAAATCTTCATTGGGTACAATTACGGCAATTAGGCATGCAATAATTAATCCTATATTACTTAACTGAATGGTTCGTTTTCCCCCTAAAATATCATCTAAAAATCCCAAACCAAATGCGCCAGCTCCTGCCGTAATATTCAAAACAATGCCAAAAATAAAGATTTCATTAAAGGTGAATCCAAAGGTGCCCGATGCATAAATCCCACCAAATGCAAATATGGTAATAAGTCCATCATTATATAATAATCTTGCCAATAAAAATTTGGTGGTCTCTCTATATTTTTGTATTTCTTTAAATGTGGATGTGAGCTGTGAAAATGAAGATTTAATAATCTGTTTTCCCAGTGGTTGTGCATTTCTACCATCTTTTACCCATATAAATGGAACTAAGCTAAATATGGCAAACCATAGAGAGATAAACAGGTTAGTGGCTCTAATATTTTCACCTGCATCTTTTGTAAATCCAAATGCAGGTACATCTGCTTGAACAAAAAGTACAAAACACAAGGCAAGTGCTAATAATCCCCCCACATAACCAAATGACCAGCCATATCCAGAAATACGACCAATCTTTTCGCGGGGAGCAATATGAGGGAGATATGCATTGCAAAATACCCCACCCATCTCAAATCCAATATTGGCAATTACAAAGGCAGTAAGGGCAAATACTATTTCACCAGGGAGGGGAAAATAGAGAATAAATGTACCAATGACACATACCCATGTCCAAAAGATGAAGAATACTTTTCGGTATCCGCCACGGTCAGCAATTGCCCCCATTATGGGAGACAGTAATGCTACAAATATGGCAGTAATGGTAATCCCTCGTGACCATAATGCGGTACCCACTATTTCATTAGGGGCAATGACTTTAGCAAAAAAAGTCCCGTAGATAAATGTAACCACCAATGTGGTAAAAGGTTGATTGGCAAAGTCATACATGGACCATGCAAACACCGTTCGTTTATACTGTGAATTATTCATGATTGTGCCAATTTAAAGTGGGCAATTTACAGTAGAATTATAAGGTCGGTGTAGAATTATTTGAACATAGTTTATTCTAAATTTTACTTTGGATTCCATTGACTATGTCAATGAGTTTTTCAAATCCACATAGTCGATTTACTCCATATATTTTTTGTGGACTGCATAAACTCTTTTCATACATTAAAAATCATCTCTTAGTTTCACGCTATCAAAGGGATATTTCTGCTTCAAATTTTCTAATTCAACGGACTCTTGTTTACATCTAAAAAAATAACTCCCAAATTTCCATTCTTCTGGTGACTTTACATACCCGTGCTTAACGGGGTTATACCAAATATAATTAAGACGAGTAAAATATGCTTGATCGTAAGTAATACAGGTATCCCAATAATTATGGAAATATTTCGAATCAATCTTTTTTATATTATTTTTCGATAACCAATTTGCCGTAAAACGATGGAAATTATTCATTACTTTTGACAATGTTAACGCATTCTCAGGAGCATTTACCATTATATGAATATGATTATCTAAGATCACCCAATCTTCCATTTCCCAATTATATTTTTCCAAAGATTTTTCTAAGTAATATATTGCAGCATATTTTGCATCATCACTTTTTAGATATGGATGTTTACCCAATGTTGAAGCCGTAATAAAATACTTTGCATTCGCCATAAATAGATGAGGGGGGTTATGTTTGTACGATTTATATTTATTTTCCATACTTCTTCTTTGGATTCCATTGACTATGTCAATGGGGTTTTAAAATCCACATAGTCGATTCACTCCATATATTTTTTGTGGACTGCATCAACTGTGTTGATGTTTTTCTTTAACAAGAGGAACCCTTTGTTGTAAAAAATCCAGCTTTCGTTTATGCTACTCACTGGATATTCTCTTCTTCTTCGCCTATTCAAGCAGGAAAATATCTGGACTAAATTTGCACTCTATCATAAACCATAGTTTATAATATTCTGGCATCAATAGTATTGGATATACGGAATCCGATGTTGTTGTTCGTATTGTTCGGATTATTGTTGTTTCGATTCGATGAACGCAGATTGTTGGCATTATTGTTGTAATTACCACCGCGTTTAACACGATTTGAACCGCTAACGATATTTCCCCTACTGACTATTACAAAAAGTATATATTTCTTTTCTATTGGGGTGATTAAACTTAACAGATGATAAAACATCATCTATCAAACCAATATGCCTATTTTTACCCACATAACCTAACCACGCATTTAATGACATTAGTAAATTATCAAATTCAATTTCATTATTTGAATATAGCTTACATCGTTGTGAAAACTTCTTTTTAAAGCGCTTTAAATTTTCTCTCAATATTCTTCGGTGAGTTGAGTATAAATGAAATCCTAAAAATCGAATTCCATTTTTGACTGGAGCTATTTGCGTTTTATCATCGTGTATTTTTAATCGGAGACTATCGGTATAATTTACAATTTGATTTCGTATGTTATGCAACTCAGCCTTACTATTTGAAAATATTACACCATCATCCATATAACGGACATAGCCTTTAATTTTTAAATTTTCTTTAATAAAACGATCGAGCCCATCTAAATAAAAATTAGCAAATAATTGACTTGTCAAGTTTCCAATTGGCAATCCACGTGGTCTTACTGAATCAAACAAGTCATCCTTATCAAAATTTAAATAATACGCTGAATCACTTGAATATGTTGAAAGGATAGACTTTATAATATTTAGAACCCTTTTATCTGTAATTTTTTTTGAAATTTTGTACAGTAATATCTCATGGTCTATTGTAAAAAAATACTTCTTAATATCAAATTTTAGAGTATACTTATACTGCTTTAGAAAATTATGGGCTTTGTCTAATGCTTTATGCGTACCTTTATTTTTTCGACATGCATAAGAATCAAAAATCATGGCTCTATCTAATATGGGTTCAATAACATTACATAGTGCATGATGTACCACTCTATCTTTGTATGGGGCAGATGAAATTTCTCTTTTCTTGGGTATATGTATGGTAAAATTTTTATACTCACCAAAATTATAATTTTCGGCAAGCAAACTTTCTTGTATTTCAAATAAGTTTTTTTCCAAATTATATTCAAAGTCAATTACAGCACTTTTATTTCGCTTACCTTTTCTTGAGTTTCTTGCTGCTAACCAAATATTATCAAATGAGCAAATTTCATTATAAAGATGTTTATACTTCCGACCCATTACTCTCTGTCCATTTTTCCCAGCCACCAATCATTTTGCCTATCTCATTTAAAATTTTTGAAGAGTACTCATACTCTTTTAGTGTAATACATTGTAAATCTTTAGATAGTCGTACCATAAATCTCAATTTTTCAATCAATAAATTAGATTGACGAAGAAAATATTTTTTCTTATTACTGGGGCTATATTTAGCTTCTATAATTCTCTCCAAAATAGACAATTGTGTGTCTGTAATTCTATCCCCAATTGTGTATTTATATTTTTTAGGATATTTACTAATTTTAGGGGAAAACCATAAAATCATATCATATATCATGGGTAATATTTTTATTTCTTTATTTGCCATGTTCTGAATTTGGACTGCATCAACTGTGTTGATGCTATGCTAACGCAGCTAGCATACTCCATATTTGTATTCGTGTTCTTTTTTAACAAAAAAGAACCAAAAAAAGAATAAAAGAAAAAAGCATAAAGGTTAATTAGTCCTGGATATACGGAATCCGATGTTGAAGAACGTACTGCTCGGATAAGTGCCGAGACGAAACGATGAACGCACATTGTAGTGTAGTAATTACCACCGCGTTTAACACGACCTGAACCGCTATTTGGCCCTTGCGGGTTAGAAGATGGTGAGTTATTATAATAACTATTATCATACCAATCTGCCACCCATTCCCATACATTACCACTCATATCATACAAACCATTACCATTAGGTAACTTAGTGCCCACTTCTTTTGTACCTGAAGGGCTGTTATTTGAGCCGTACCATGCATAATTAGTAAGTTCACTCTCGGTGCTAGTACCTGACCATTTATGGTCTTCATTAGCCGAAATACCTCTTGCGGCAAATTCCCATTCTGCTTCTG
This sequence comes from uncultured bacterium, assembly GCA_964344315.1. GTDB lineage: Bacteria > Fidelibacterota > Marinisomatia > SCGC-AAA003-L08 > D37C17 > JABHHG01. Next base: position 119,505 of record CAYFMU010000004.1, read on the forward strand.
TGGGTAATCGATAACCATAATGTTCCGCAAAACCAGTTGCCCCATACCAACTTACCTCAACTACAGGGTGGTTTTCATACCCATTATCAACAGTAAAGGCATTATTGCTATATGAAATTTTGCAGTCATAATCATCAATATCTAAAAACTCATAACTACTACTTTGCCAAGATCCAATTACAGCATTACTATTTGCGGTTATGGTGCCATTTTCTAATGCCTCTGTTAAATAATCAGCATATTGTTGATTGGTGATTTCAGTGGCACTCATTTCAAAGCTACTAATAGTAACGGTGTGGGTGGGTAATTCATTACTATTGCCTACATTCCATATATCACCCATTTCAAAACTACCCCCTGTAAGCGAAACCATGGTTCCCCCCCAACTACTACAAGAGCCGTCATCAATAGTCGCTTGACTATTATAGTTTTCAAAACTGCTGTCGGTGCAACCGTAGCAATAGTCAGTAGCTAAATCTGTATTTCCTTCAACACAACCGCATTCATTTTCAATAGCAGTACCACC